>CAYTJL010000009.1:36900-64441 GCA_964437785.1 uncultured Polyangiaceae bacterium | reverse complement strand
TCGACCTCCGACTTCGTCTCGGGTTATCTGCGCGAGACCGCCGAGATCGCGCTCGCGACGGACGTCTCGGATCTCACGCGCGTCATCGACACTTTGTTCGAGGCGTACCTCGCCGATCGGACCATCTACACGTGCGGCAACGGCGGCTCGGCCGCCAACGCGAGCCACCTCGCGTGCGACATCGCCAAGTTCACGTGGGTCGAGGGCAAGCGTCGGTTTCGTTGCTCGTCGCTCTGCGACAACGCAGCGCTCATCAGCGCGCTCACCAACGATGTTGGGTTCAACCGCATCTTCTTGGATCAGCTCGATGGCCGCTTGATCGCGGGCGACGTGCTCGTCTGCCTCTCGGTGCACGGCGGCTCGGGCGCCGACAAGGCCGGCCCGTGGTCGCAGAACTTGGTCTCCGCCGCGGATTTCGCCAAGAAGCGCGGCGCCAAGGTCGTCGCGCTCGTGGGCTACGACGGCGGCGCCCTCCGCACCATGGCCGACGCGAGCGTGATCGTCCCCCGCGCGACGAGCGGTCACACGTCCACGCCGCACGTCGAGGGCTTTCACGAGGTGTATCACCACCTCATCTGTGAGCGCCTGCTCCAGCTCTGCCGCGAGCGAGGCCCCGAGGCCGCGTGAGGCGCGGGATCATCGTCGATCGCGACGGGACCCTCATCGATTTCGTTCGCGACGCCGAGCTCGGCGCGGTCGTCTCGGCCTTTCATCCTTCTCATCTTCGCCTGCTCCCCGGCGTCGTCGAGGGCCTCCGCGCGCTGCACGAAGCGGGCTACGCGATCGCGATCGCGACCAATCAACCCGGCGCCGCCAAAGGCCAGATCCCGCGCGACGCGATCACGCGCACGAACGACGCGCTCGTCGACAAGCTCGGGGCGCTCGGCGTGCCCATCGCGCGCGTCGCCACGTGCCTGCACCACCCCGAAGGAGGCGAAGGCGGCGACCCTTCGCTCGTGATGGCGTGCGCGTGCCGCAAGCCCGCGCCGGGCTTGATCCTCGAGCTCATCGCCGCGCTCGATCTCGATCCTGATCACACGTGGATGATCGGCGACACGACGAGCGACGTCGAAGCCGCGGAGCGCGCGGGTGTGCAAAGCGCGCTGCTCCACGACCCCAAGCGATGCGAGCTTTGTCCGCTCAAAGAGGCGGGCCCATGCGCCCCGTCGCTCACCGCGCCGAGGCTCGACATCCTCGCCGCAATGATCCTCGCCCGCGGGCGGAAGCACTAGAATCGCCCGAATAGCTCGCGTAGCGTCGCTCTCGATGAAGCGACGCCAAGAGCCGTGGCAGCGAACGTGGCTCACGCCGATGGCCACCCTCGCCTCGGTCGCCGTGACCGCGTTCGCGTGCCTCTACACGCTCGACAACTTCGTGACCGGCGGGCCGGGTGAGGCCGGTCAAGGCGTGCTGCGCTACTTCTTCTTCGATTCGGAGCACATCACCGACGCGGTGAGCGCGCTCGGCGGCATGGTCGCGGGCGTGCTCGGCTTGGTCATCAGCGTCGTGTCGATCGTCGTGCAGCTCTCGGCGGAGCGGTACACGGGCGTCACCACGATGTTCTTCAGGGACCGCACCAACATGACGGTCCTCGGGTTTTACATCGTGGCGTGCGTCTCGGCGGTGTGGGTGAGCCTCTCGCTCCGCGCCAACTTCGTCCCGCGCGCGACGCTCATCGTGATGATGCTGACGACGTCGACGGGCCTCGTGCTGATGGCGCCTTACTTCACGTACGTGTTCCGCTTCTTGGAGCCGAACAACATCATCCTCCACATCCAAGAGGGCGCGGTCGCGACCATCAAGCGCGGCGCCACGAGCGAGGCCGTGACGGACGCGGCGCAGGCCTCCGCGCTCACCGCGATGGAGGAGCTCACCGACATCACGTCCAACTCGATCGAGGGCAAAGACAAGATCATCGCGAGCCGCGCGGTCGACGCGCTCAAGGACTTTGCGCTCGCGTACCTGGAGATCAAGCCTCAGGCGATCCCGCGCTGGTTCGAGATCGGCGAGTCCATCCACGACAACCCCGACTTCGTCGCGATGGATCCCGAGTCGCTCGGCGACCTCGTCACGCGGCGGACGTGGGTCGAGTGGAAGGTGATGCGGCAGTACCTCGGCATCTACAACGAGGCGCTCGGTTCGATGCGCGACATCAACTACCTCGTCGCGATCGACACGCGCTACATCGGCGAGGCGGCGGCCAAGGCGAAGGACAAGGAGCTTACGACGCTGGTCCTCCGGTACATCAACTCGTACCTCCGCGCGACGCTCAACGCGCGCGAGGTGCGCACCGCGTACAACGTGATGAACCAGTACCGCATCCTCGTCGAGTCGTTCCTTCGCATGGGCGCGATCGACGCGGCGATCGCGGCCGTCGGGCACATGAAGTACTACGCGCACGTGAGCTACGACATGTCGCTCCCGTTCGTGACCGAGACGGTGGCCTACGACGTGAGCGCGATTTGCCAGCTCGCCGCGGAGCTCGAGGTCCCCGAGCAAGACACGCTGCTCGGCGAGCTGCTCGAGCTCGACCGGCCATCGTCGGAGAGGAGCCAAGATCAAGCGCTCAAGGGCGTGCGCAAGGCGCAGGTGAAGCTCGCGGCGTACTACCTCGAAATGGGCGACGAGACGCGCGCGCGCCGCATCTACGAGGACATGGCCGCCGAGCCCGCCGAGCGCATGAAGGCCATCCGCGAAGAGCTCGAGCGCGTCGAGACCAAAGACTTTTGGGAGATCATCGATCGCGGCCGCAACTTCGAGTTCATGCCCAAGGCACAGAAGGCGGCGATGCGGCGCTTCTTCGAGTGGTTTAAGGTCTGAAGAGCCCCACTTCGCCGGCTGATCTTTGCTGGTAAAGCCCCCCGGGCGCTGTTACGCTACGTGCAGCATGGCTATCGGCTGCGATCCAACGTTGCCGGGCGGCAACGGTGCCGCTCCGCAAAGCATCCATTCCTCGCCGTCGCCGCAGTCAGGGATGCTCGTGCCCGAGGCGCTCATCGCCGACAAGTACCGCCTCATCAAGCAGCTCGGCAAAGGCGGGATGGGCGAGGTCTGGCGCGCGGAGCACCGCGATCTCCGAACCGAGGTCGCGATCAAGTTCGTCTACGAGGAGCTCGCGCACCACGCGTCGTTCGGCGGCGCGGCGATTGAGCGCTTCCGCTTCGAGGCGCAGATCGCGGCGCGCCTCGCGCCCAAGACAAAGCACGTCGTCGCCGTTTATGACACGGGCACCTTCAACGGGTGTCCCTTCCTCGTCATGGAGCTCGTCCCCGGCCGCACGCTGGAAGAGGAGGTCGAGCGCAACGGCCCTATCGATCCCCTCACCTTCGCGACGATTTTGGATCAGGTGGCGGACGCCGTCGACGCCGCGCACGCGCTCGGGATCGCGCACCGCGACATCAAGCCTCCCAACATCCTGCTCGTCAATCCGCCTGACGGCTCCTTGCTCGCCAAGGTCGCGGACTTCGGCGTGGCCAAGGCGCTTATCCGGGACATCCCGCTCGACAGGCCCAAAGAGACGATGATGGGGGAGCTCGTGGGATCGCCCGCGTACATGAGCCCTGAGCAGGTCAGTGGGAAACAGGTCGGCCCCGCGACCGACATGTGGTCTTTGGGCGTGGTCGCGTTCGAGGTGCTCACTGGGAAACACTGCTTCGAGTGCACGTCGCTCGGCGAGCTCATGGCCTCCATCATCGCGCAGCCCGCGCCGGCCATCACGCCTCACCGCCCCGAGCTGCCTCGTGAGGTGGACATGTGGTTGGCGAGGGCGATGGCCAAAGAGCCCTCGAATCGCTTCTCGTCCGTGCGGGCCATGGCGACGGCGTTTCGTGAAGCCTTGAGCGTGCCGAGCCGGCGCCGTCGAGGGGTGAAGATCATCGCGGCGGGTACGCTCTGCGCGGTGGTCGCGTCGTTGATCGTGGGTGCTTTGCTGCTCGGGCGCTCGCCCCCGCCCCTCGCTCAAGCCGCCACGTCAAAGGCCCTCGTCACGCCGCCACAAACGCCGGCTGCACCCGCCGAGGCGCCGAGCGCGACGCCTGAAGAGCCCTCTCCAACGGCGGTGTCGCCCGGTACGCCGCCGCGGGGCGGGGCGCGCCCCCATCGAAGCGCAAAGGCCGCTTCCACGTCGCCGGCGCCCGAGCCGTCAGCGCCGGCGCAGCCTCCCGCGCAACCTCCCCCCGCCGAGACCGAGACGCCGCCTCCCCCTCCGCCGCCCGCCCCCAAGCCGCCGAAGAGGATCAACCCGAGTGAGATTCAGTAACTTCCTCGCTGCGCTCGCGCTCGTCGGGAGCTCGATCGGGACGGCGGCGCCCGCGCGCGCGATCAACCCGGACGCGCAGACGTTCTTCGCGAAGGGCAGGTCGCTCCGCTCCGAGGGCAAGTGTGAAGAGGCGATTATCGAGTTTCGAAGGGCGTTCGAGCTGGCGCCGGAGGGGCTCGGCGCGCTCCGCAACATCGCCGAGTGCGAAGAGGCTTTGGGGCAATACGCTTCTGCGCGCATCGACTGGTGGAACCTGCGCCGCGCGGTGCTTCAAACCAACGATCTCAAATACCAAGGTTGGGACAAAGACGCGGAGTCGGCTTATCAGAAGCTCGAGCCCAAGGTCGGCAGGCTCACGGTCCAAGTGGTCGGCAAAGACCTCTCGCGCGTCACGGTGACCATCGACGGAAAGCCGCTCGATCCGCGCCTCTTCGGCGTGGAGATCGAGCGCGATCTCGGGGTGCACACGATCCAAGCCAACTACGGCGGCGCGGCGCCCATCATCGAGAAGCGCGGGGTGAGCGCCTCCCGAAAGGAGATCGTCGTCCTTCAAATCCCAGACGCGTCCCCCACGGACAAGCCGCCCCCCGGCGACACGACCCCAAAGGACCCTCCGCCCTCCAATCGCGGCCCGCTCCGCGTCGGAGGATACGTGAGCTTGGCCTTCGGCGGAGCAGGGGTGATCGGGCTCATCTCGTCGCTCGTGATCCGGCAATCGGCGGCTTCGGTCGTACAAGACAAGTGTTTGAAGGCAGGCGAGGCGTACACCTGCTCCGCGGAGTACACCGCCGACGTCGAGCGCGGCCGGACGGCGTCGCTGCTCGTCAACGTCTTTACGGGCGTCGCGGTCGCCGGCGCGGGGGTCGGCGTCGCGCTGCTCGTCGCCGGGAGAGACCCCGGCGCGGCGCCGAAGCAGGTGACCATCGCGCCTTCGATCGACGGTGTTTGGATCAAGGGGAGCTTCTAATGCGATCTCAATTCCTTCTTCTCTTGGGGTTGGCATTACCGATGACCCTCGCGGCGTGCACCTTTATCGATGTGCATCTTCCCGGCGAGGGCGGCGGCGGCGCCGGCGGCGCTTCGTCCTCGTCAGGCAGCAGCGGCGCTTCGAGCACCAATACGAGCACGTCATCGACCTCGTCGAGCGGCGCCGCGGGGGGCTCGTCGACCAGCACGTCGAGCTCGGGGTGTTGTGACTGCGATGGAGATGGCCACGAGTCCATCGCTTGCGGCGGGCTTGACTGCGAAGACGACGACAATCGTGTGTTCCCAGGACAGACGATGTTCTTCAGCGTCGAGACCAACGGCGGCGGCTATGACTTCGATTGCAGCGGCGGTCCCCAAAAAGATCCCGCGCTCGACGTCGCCGCGACCTGCGGCGCTTTGTGCCCGAACGACCCCGATGAACGTTACCTCTCCACCGTATCCCCCCCTTGCGGGATGCCCGGCGAGTGGGGGAATTGCCAGATGGCCGCGGTGTGCGTAAAGAACGTGATCGACGCGGCCAGGAAGATGAAGTGCCATTGAGCCGGAGCGCGCCCAACGCTCCATGAGGCCGCGCTCCCACGCTCGGGCCCGGCGCGTTTTTGGCCCATCGTCCCGGGAATCGTGCTAGGGACGCGGCGCAATGATCTTCGTCGACAGCTCGGATCCGGCCGAAATCGAGGCCATCTTCGCGTGGGGCGTAGCGAGCGGCGTCACCACCAACCCGCTCATCCTGGCGCGCGAAGCGGGCGGCGCGGACTTGGAGCAGCGCATTCGCGGCGTGCTCGCCGTCTCGCGCGGGCACGTGTCGGTCGAGCTCGTCGCCGAGACGGACGCGGCCATGCTCGACGAAGCCGCGACGTATCACGCGTGGGCGCCCGATCGCATCTGCGTCAAGGTGCCGTTCAGCGAGGCCGGGCTCCGCGTCACACACGCGCTCGCTCGCCGCGGAGTCGCCACCAACGTCACCTGCATCATGAGCTTCAACCAAGCGTATTTGGCGGCGCTCGCGGGCGCGACGTACGTCTCGATCTTCAGCGGGCGCGTGCGCGACATGGGCTATGACGTCCGGCCCGTCATCGCGGACACGCGCGAGCAGCTCGCGCGCGAGGACCTCGCCGCCAAGATCATCGTGGGCTCGGTCCGCCACATCCTCGACGTGAACGAGGCGCTCACGGCGGGCGCGCACATCGTCACGGTGACGCCTCCCATCCTCAAAAAGATGCTCCACAACCCCAAGACCGACGAGACCATCCGCGAATTCGCGGTGGCGTGGGCAGGGCGCGGCGCGCGCGAGGGCCGATGACACCCGACGTCGAAGCGAGCGCCGCAGCACCCCTCGAAGGCCGGAGCGCCCCCGCGGAGGCGGCGCCCAAATACGTGGTCGAGGAGCAGAATCGCGCGCTCGTCGGCGCGATCGGCAGGCCGCGCACCGTGCTCGACGTCGGGTGCGGCATCGGGCTCAACGGCGCTGCGGCGAAGCGCTCGGGCGCGCGCGTGACCGGCATCGAGATCGTCCCCGCCTCGATCGCGCGCGCCAAACAGGTGCTCGACGAGGTCCTCGCCGTCGACATCACGAGCGATCGCGACGTCGCCGCCGCGCTCGCGGGCCGCTCCTTCGACGTGATGCTCTTCGCCGACGTGCTCGAGCACACGGTGGATCCGCGCGCCGTCTTGGAGCGCCTCCTGCCGTATCTCGCGGAGGACGGGCACATCATCGTCTCGCTCCCCAACGTGGCTGCGTGGACGGTGCGCCTCGGCCTCTTGGCCGGGAGCTTCGAATACGAGAAGAGCGGCATCCTCGACGACACCCACCTTCGCTTCTTCACCCGCAAATCCGCGGTGGGGCTCTTGGAGAGCGCGGGATTGGAGGTCCTGCGCGTCGAGCAAAACCCCATGATCGTCCGCGCCGCCAAAGGCCTCATCGCCCGCGCGGTCGCGCCGGGCGAGGGTGAAGCGCACGACCCGCTGAAGCTCGCTTCGTCGCTGCCCTACAAGGCCTATCAAGCGCTGGTGAGGCCCGTCGAGGACGTGGTGGCCAATCGGGCGCCGGGCCTCCTCGCGTTTCAACACGTGATGATCGCGCGGAGGCCCCCTCGGCGCCGTAAAATGAGCCTCACGGTCGGGATGCTCACCATGAACGAAGAGGAGAGCGTCGAGGCGATGATCGGCGACATCCGCCGCGTCGCGCCGGACGCCAAGATCCTCTGCGTGGACAGCTCCACCAAAGACAACACCCCTGCCATCGCGGAGCGGCTCGGCGCGCGCGTGCTGCGCCAGGTGCCGCCCCGCGGCCACGGCCCCGCCATGGAGCTGCTCATGTATCAAGCGGCGGCCCAAAGCGATCTGCTCATCTACCTGGACTGCGACTTCACCTATCCCACCGACATGATCCCGGTCGTCCGAAGGCTCGTCGAAGAGGAGGGCGTCGACGTCGTGAACTGCGCCCGCACGCGCACGAGGCCCGCGGCGATGCCGCTCCCCAACTACCTCGCCAACCGGAGCTTCGCCGCCCTCGCCCACGGGATGCACGGCGTGCCCACGTGCGACGTGCACAGCGGGATGAGGGCTTATCGGTCGGGCGTGATCCGCGCGTTCGACTTCGACGGCGAGGGCGACGCGCTGCCGATTGACACGCTGCTCTATCCGGCCAAGTGCGGGTATCGCGTGGTCGAGATGCCGATTGAGTACAACGAGCGAGTGGGCACCTCCAAGCTGCGCAAGCTCGCCGGCACGGTGTGGACCTTCCTCCGTTTGGCCGACGCGCTCTCCGTGGGGCCGCGCGGCGGCCCGCGCTTCGAGGTGCGTTGAGCGAGCGGGGTGAGATAGCCCATCTCGGTCGTAAACAAGCCCGAACGGCGGCTGCGAAGATACGTATTTTCGCTCCGCGCACGCGTGGGCTTCGTGTATAAGCGCGCCCGCTGATGTTGAGCTTCGATCCCAATCGCACGCCGGTCGCGCCGCGCGACGCGTCGACGGTGCTCGTCGTGCGCGACGCGCCGAACGGGCCCGAGGTCTTTTGCGTGCTCCGCAGCAAGCGTTCGGGCTTCCTCGGCGGCGCCGTGGTCTTCCCCGGAGGCAAGGTCGACGAGAGCGACCACGGCGCTGCGTGGCGGCCCCTCGTCACGGCGCCGCACGCGCGCGCGACGGCCTTCTCGGAGGATCACGACGCGAGCTTCGCCTTCGCGATCGCGGCGTGCCGCGAGGGCCTCGAAGAGGCGGGCATCGCGCCGATCACGAGCGCGGACGGCGCGCCGATCGCGGGCGCCGATCTCGAAGCGCTGCGCGCAGAGACGGAGGGGGGCGGGCTCGCGCACGCCATGGAGAAGCGGGGCCTCCGCCTCGATCTCGCCGCGCTCGTGCCGTTCGCGCGATGGGTCACGCCCGAGGCCGAGGCGAAGCGCTTCGACACGCGGTTCTACGTGATGGCGCTGCCCCACGGCCAAGAGGGCCGCCACGACGAGCGCGAGACCACCATGAGCTTTTGGGCCACGCCCAGCGACGTGCTCGCGCGCTTCGAGAAGGGCGAGATCTTCCTCGCGCCGCCCACCACGCGATCGCTCGAGCTCATCGCGCACGCGCGCGACGTCGCCGCCGTGATCGCGATCGCGGAGGGGCAATCGCTGCTCCCGCTCTGCCCCTCGTTCGGGATGGAGGGCGACGTCCCGTTCCTCGCGCTGCCCGGCGATCCGGCGCATTCCATCGCCGATCGAAGGGTGGACGGCCCCTCGCGATTCGCCTTGCGCGACGGCCGCTTCTTGAGCGAAGACCCTCCGCCGAGGGCGTCATGATCGATCGCGCGGATCCCCCGAGCGTCCTTTTTTTGCGCAGGAACCATGCGCGCTTGATGAGCTTCCTGCGGCGGCACGGCGCGCAGCGGACTTTGTGCGTGATCGCGATCTGCGCCGACGCGCGCGAGCTGTCGTCGCTGCGCCGCGCGCTCGGCCCCGCGGTCTTGCTCTTCGCGTTCCGCGATCCGCTCGCCGCGCTCGTCGCGGTGGGCTCGATCCGGCCCGACGCGATCGTGATCGCGCGCGACGTGCCCGGCTTCGACGTGCGCGCGTGCCTCGAACGGCTCCGATCCACGCGCGCGAACGGCCTCTTTTACAACGCGCCCGCGGCCGAGCTCGCGCCGCTCGATCAGCTCGGCGACCGGTGGACCGTCGCGTTGGCCTCCCCCCCGCACGGCCCCTCGACGAGCGAAGGCTTCTGATCGACGCGCTCGCGCGCGCTCCGTTATACTCGCGGGGGACGATGGGAAAGCCTCTCCCTTTTCTTCTCTTGCCCGCGCTCGCCGCGCTCGCTGCGACGCTCATCGCCGAAGCGCCCGCCGCGGCGTTCTGCCGGAGCACCACGTGCACGAGCGACTGCCCGCGCGACGCCGGCGGCTGCAAGACCACCGGCGAGAAGCTCGCGTGGCCGGGGCTCTGCGTGGGGCTCAGCCTCCAGCGCGACGGGAGCGTCAACCTCCCCCTCGATGAAATCCGCGCGTCGCTCGACGCCGCCGCGCTCGCGTGGACCGACGCGGCGTGTGAGGGCGGGGGCGCCGCGTCCATCGCCTTCTCGATCCTCGACGACGTGAGCTGTCACGCCATCGAGTACAACCCCGACGGCCCCAACGCCAACGTGGTTTTGTTTCAAGACACGCGCTGGCACTACAACGGCCCGGGCGACACGCTCGCCAAGACCACCGTCACGTTCGACACCGACACGGGCGCGATCCTCGACGCGGACATCGAGGTCAACCACGCTTACAACGAGTTTACGACGGGCGACACCAACGTGGTTTACGATCTGCCGTCCGTGCTCACCCACGAGCTCGGCCACCTGCTCGGGCTCGACCATTCGCCCGACGCCCTCGCGACGATGAACGCTCACTACGAGATGGGCACCACGGATTTACGCTCGCTCGAACCGGACGACCTCGCCGCGGCGTGCGCCGCATATCCCCCGGATCGGCCGGGCGCGTGCGATCCGACGCCGAGAGGCGGGCTCGCCGACGCCTGCGTGGGAGGCGCGGAGAGCGGGTGTGCGGTGACGGCGAATCCATCCTCTCACGAAGGTGCTTTGGGCGCGATGATGGCAGCTCTGCTCGTCGCGGCCGCCCGGCGGAGGAGGATCCCTGTTCGCGACAAGGAGACACGATGAGGCGATACGGCGGTGTTCTTTCCTTTCTTGCCCTCTTGAGCCTCGCGGGCGTGGCGCTCACGGGCGCGTGCGGACAAGGCGGCACGGGCGGCAGCGGCGCAGGATCCACCCTTTGTGATCCCGGCGAGAACATCTTTTGCCGCTGCCCGGGCGGCGATCCGGGCACCAAGCGGTGCAAGGAGGACGGGCAGAGCTTCGAAGGGTGCGTGACGCGCAACGGCCCTTGCCCCGCGATCCCCATGAGCACGTCGAGCTCGTCGTCCACGTCGGGCGGCGGCTCGGGCGGCGGGACGGGCGGCGGGACGGTGGGCGCGCTCTACGATCCGTGCCTCACGGGGGACGACTGCGCGAGCGGCCTTTGCCCCTATGGATATTGCACCATCCAATGTGCCAAGTTCGATGAGTGCGGCCTCGGACAAGGTGAGTGCGCCGCGCTCGACAACCAGCAGATCTGCATGCCTGTTTGCAAGGACACCGCCGATTGCGAGGCCGCGTACGGCCCGCCCAGCGAGTGCGGCTACACCCACGCGGTCGACGGCTTCCCCGTCACCACGTGCGCCGATTGGCTCGACAACTTGGATCTCCCGCCCGAGGGCACGAACTGCACGATCGATGACGACTGCCATTTGGGCCACGACCACACCGAGCGCGTCTGCGCGTTCGAGGCGTGCGCCCAAGGCTGTTACGTGGACGCCGACTGTCCCGTGGGCCAGACGTGCTCGAGCCAAGGCGCGCTCGGGAGCTGCCAATGAGGCGACAGGCGCTCTCCGCCGCGCTCGCGCTCGGCGTGGTGACGGCGCTCGCGCTCACCGCGACGCCCTCGTGCGGCGGCGGCGCGGGCGGCTCCGGCGGATCCGGGGCCTCGGGCGGATCCGGCGGATCCGGCGGCGCGACGGGCTTTTGCGGCGACGGCACCGTGGATCCGGGCGAGGAGTGCGACGACGGCAATCGCGACGACTCCGATGGATGCGTGGCGGGCTGCGTCTACGCGGCCTGCGGCGACGGCTTCGTGCAAGCCGGCATCGAGGCGTGCGACGACGGCAATCAAGAGGACAACGACGGTTGCACGAGCGATTGCCAGCCCGGCACCGGCTGCGGCAACGGGGCCCAAGATCCGGGCGAGGCGTGCGACGACGGCAACTCCTCGAACGCCGATGACTGCCTCACGAGCTGCGTCGCGGCCACCTGCGGCGACGGATATGCCCATCTCGGCGTCGAGGAGTGCGACGACGGCAACACCGACGACAACGACTTTTGCAAGAACGATTGCACGCTCAATACGCCCATGACGTGGGGCTGCCCCGGCGTCGGGCTCACGGTCTCGCTCGCCCAGTCCACCGCGGTCACCGGGGACACCACCGTCGCCGACGACCTGACCGAAGGGGGTTGTGGCGGCTTTGGATCGCCCGAGATCGTCTATGCGGTGACGGCGATGGACAATGGCACGCTGGTCGCGGTCATGAAGGGCCTCGGCGACACCGATCCCGTGCTCTACGCCCGTCAAGACTGCATGCAAGGGCCCGAGATCGCGTGCTCGGACGTGAGCTTCGCGGGCGGGTCCGAGACCATCTATCTGCCCGTCACCGCCGGGACCACGTATTACATCTTCGCAGATGGGTATTTCGGCTCGGGAGGGCCTTTTTCGCTCGATCTGACGCTCATCACGAGCCCTCCCGGCGACACGTGCCCCGGCAACGCGGTCGCCATCGACCTCAACGACGACATCACGCTCACCGGCAACACCGCGGCCGCGGGCGCGCACTACAAGGGCTCTGGCACCTGCGCCTCGTCGGCCTCCACCAAAGAGATCGTCTATGCGGTGACGCCCGCGGTGAGCGGCACGCTCGACGTCGTCTTGGATCCTTCGTACGACGGCCAGCTCTACGTCCGCTCCGGCTCGTGCACCACGGGCACCCAGATCGGGTGCTCCGAGTCCGCGGGGATGGGCGGTGTCGAGTCGGTGTCGGTGCCTGTCACGGGCGGGACCAAGGTCTCGGTGTTCGTGGATGGCAATAACGGGTCAGCGGGGAGCTACGTCGTGACCTTCCATCTCAAACCTTGATCGTTTAGGCTCGGATCTTCCTTCGAGGGAGGTCCCACCATGAGGCTTTACGCTCCGCTGCTCGCCGCGTTCGCGGCGAGCCTCTCCTTTGCCGCCTGCGACGGCGGATCCTCATCGACAGAGCTCTTCACGTCGTCCTCGTCCTCCGGCGCGGGCGGCGCGGGCAGCACCAGCTCGTCCGGCGCGGGCGGAGGGACGTCGAGCGGCATGACGTCCTCATCGAGCAGCTCGAGCGGCATGACCTCTTCGTCGTCGAGCGGGACGGTGAGCCCGCTTTGCGGCAACGGCAACGTCGACTTCAACATGGGTGAGGAGTGCGACGACGGTAACACTCAAAACGGCGACGGGTGCAGCGCCACGTGCGCCATCGAGGCCGCGCCCACGTGCGGCAATGGCGCGCTCGACCTCGCCCAAGGCGAGGAGTGCGACGACGGCGGCAACCAAAACGGCGACGGGTGCAGCGCCAGCTGCCAGCTCGAGGTCGTCGGGCAGACGTGCGGCAACGGCACGATGGAAGGGCTCGAGGTCTGCGACGACAACAACACCCAAAACGGCGACGGGTGCAACCCCACCTGCAACCTCAAGGGCCAAACGAGCCTCTTCGCGGGGTCGCCCGGCCAAGGCGGCACCGCCGACGGCGTCGGGATCACGGCGCGCTTCTCGGGCGCCGCGGTGCTCGCGATCGACGACACATCGGTGTACGTCGGCGAGGAGGCGAGCCGGCGCGTCCGCCGCGTGAACATCGCGACCGGCGCGGTCGTCACTATCGCGGGCTCGGGCGGGGGCTACGCCGACAACCCCGTTGGGACGAGCGCGGCGTTCGGCAGCCTGGAGGCTTTGGGCACCGACGGCATCACGCTTTGGGTCGCCGATTCGGTCAACTCACGTATCCGCGCGGTGTCGCTCACGCCGCCGCACGCGGTCACCACCGTGGCGGGCTCGGGCACGCAGGGCTACATGGATGGGAACGGCGCGCAGGCCCAGTTCGACGGCATCCGCGGGCTCACCTATTATAACGGCTTCGTGTATCTGGTGGACCCGACGGCCGCCACGGTCCGCCGCTTCAACCCCGCTACGGGCGACGTGGTGACGCTCGCGGGCACACCCTACATGACGGGGCAGACCGACGGCATCGGCGCCGCCGCGCGCTTCGTGAGCCCTCGTTACATCGCCTCCGACGGCTCAGGCATGCTCTACATCGCCGACACCAACGGCAACAAGATCCGCACCTTCAACACGGTGACGAACGAGGTCAAGACGTTCGCGGGCGACGGGACGTGCGGCTACGTCGACGGCGCCGGCGCGGGCGCGCGCATCCACCGTCCGCGCGGGCTCACGTCCGACGGCACCAGCGTCTATTGGGCGGAGTTCAACGCGCACACGATCCGCCAAGGGGTCGTGGCGACCCAGGCGGTGAGCACGTTCTTGGGCTCGATCAGCGCCAATCCCTGCCTCGTCAACTGCTCGTGCAACCCGCAGCCCTTGGGCGGTTACGTCGAGGGCGTGGGATCGATGGCCCAATTGGCGGGCCCGTTCAGCGTGGCCTTCCACTTCCCGTCCAAATCGCTCTTCGTCTACGACTCTGGCAATTTCGTGCTCCGCCGGGCGCAATAACAAAAGCGGCCTTGGGCTTGCACGTCGCCCGGGCCTCATGACGGCCCCTCCCCTCCCCCGGCGCCTCTCCCTCTCTTCCGTCGCGCTCTCCCTCTCGCTCACAGGCTGCCTCGTGCCGCCGTGTGAGCTCGCGCTCGGCGTGGGCTTTGGCCAGGAGGACGCGAAGGTCCGCGCGCAACAAGACCCCTCCGGCGCAAAGGCACCTTCGCGCATCGAGCCCTCCATCGTGTTTCAAGCGGGGATGCACCCGCTCCAGCTCAGCCGGGACATGCACCGAAGGAGCGTCGATTTCGGGCTCGGCGCCGTCGTGGACTACACCCCTCATCGCCGCACCATGACCGCGCTCTACGTCGAGGGGCTGGGCTTCTTCGAGAAGCAGTCGTGCGGTGAGGCCTACGCGGGATCGATCCAGCCGAGGAACGCTTATTACGCGACCTGCCTCTCGCGGTTCGCGGTCGGAGGCCAAATGAGGCTGGATCTCAGCCCCAAGCTCGCGCGCGTCGATCCGGGCATGGCGTTCATCGCGCGGCGCGAGGTGACGACGTTCACCGACGACAGCAGCAAATCCCACAGCCACGCCGCCGTGACCTTCGGCGAGCTCGCCGCGGGGGTCTTCGTGATGGGCTCGTTCGACGCGGTCAGGTGGCGTATCAACGCGGGGTTCTCGCTGCGCTTGCCGGCCATCGCGGCCGGCGCGGGGCCGGATCGGATGTGACCCGCGGCGGCGAGAGGGTGTAAGTCCGCGCGCCACACCATCGTTGACGGCGCACCCATGAAGACAACCTCCCTTGCCAAAGCGCTCCTGAGCCTCACCCTCCTCGCCGCGGCGTCGGGCTGCGGAGGCGGCGTTTATAGGCCCCCGGCGCGCGTCGAGCTGGACCCCGCCGAGGAGATCAACGACGAGGACGTCAAGAAGGCCTTTGAGGCCAAACCGCAGCTCGGGTCGAGCTTTCACGTGGCCTATTACGTGAACGACGCGGCGAAGGCGGCCGAGATCGAGGCGATGCTCAAAGGCATCTCGTCGATCAAAGGCACCTATCGAATCCCCGCGTTGATGGTCTCGGGCCAAGGCAGGCTCGATGAGGGCCGCTCGTGGGACGCGCCGAAGCCCGTGAGCGTCAAGAAGCTCCGGCTGCTCGCGGCGCGCGCGCACGCCGACGTGCTGCTCGTCTTCGACGCGGGCCACCGCACGAGCGTGGAGCCGAACGGCTACGCCGCGCTCAACATCCTGCTCGTGCCGATGCTCGTGGCGCCGTGGCTCGACGCGAAGGTCGAGTCGACGCTCGACGCGTTCGTCATCGACGTCCGCAACGGATACCTCTACGGCCACGCGCAGGGCGACGAGAAGACGCTCTTGCCCGAGCAAACAGCGTGGTCCAAGGCGAGCCGCCGCGCCGAAGAGAAGCAGTGGTCCGCGCTCGTGGGCGCGACCCGCGCGCGCCTCGTCCACATCTTCGACGCGGAGGCCAAGGGCGCCAAGGGCCAAGACGCGAAAGATCAAGGCCGGCGCGCGGGCGGCTCCGCGCTCTTGACGCGGCGCCCCTAGGCGCACCATGCTCGGATATGGCCCGAGAGCCCAACGGCGATCTCTTCGAGCGCGTCGCGGATCGCGTCTCCATCTACGAGGTCAGCCCGCGCGACGGCCTTCAGAACGAGGCCGCCATGATCCCCATCGAGGGCAAGCAGCGGCTCATTCAAGCGCTCCTCGACGCGGGCATCCGCAGGCTGGAGATCACGAGCTTCGTCTCGCCCAAGTGGGTGCCTCAGCTCGCCGACGCCGAGGAGCTCGCGCGCAGCCTGACCGCGCCCGAGGGCGTGAGCATGAGCGCGCTCGTCCCCAACGTGAAGGGGCTCGAGCGCGCGCTCTCCGCGGGCATGAAGGAGGTCGCGGTGTTCCTCTCCGCGAGCGAGACGCACAACAAGATGAACGTGAACAAGAGCGTCGACGCGACGCTCGACGCGTTCGGCGAGGTCGTGCCCGCGGCGCTCGCGGGCGGCGCCAAGGTGCGCGCGTACCTCTCGACGGTGTGGGGCTGCCCGTACGAGGGGCCGATCGATCCGGCGCGCTCGCTCGCCATCACCAAGCGCCTCCTCGATCTCGGCTGTTATCAGGTCTCGATCAGCGACACGATCGGCGTCGGGACGCCGCGGCAGACGCGCGACATCGTGAAGCGCTTCCTCGACGAGATCCCGGCCGAGCGCATCGCGATGCACCTCCACGACACGCGCGGCACCGCGCTCGCGAACATCGTGATCGGCTTGGAGCTCGGCGTGCGCGACTTCGACGGCTCGGTGGGCGGCGTCGGCGGTTGCCCCTATGCGCCCGGCGCTTCGGGCAACATGGCCACCGAAGATCTCGTGTTCATGTTGCAAGGCATGGGCGTCGAGACCGGCATCGATCTCGAGAAGCTCATCGCCGCGGGCTACGTCGCCGAGCAGGTGATCGGCCGCCCGCTGCCCGGCAAGGTGCACCAGGCCGGCGCCTTCAAGACGCGTAAAGCGCGCGTCTGAAGGGTCGCTCGATCAGCTCGCGGGCGCTGCCTCGCCCACTTTGTCGAGCATCGCGCGGAGCCTCTTTTTGTCGCGCGAGGACTGCGCCACGAACTGCACCGCCTCGAACCCCGCGGCCGACCACACGGGCGCCGCGCAGAGCCAGAGGCGCTCGTCTTCGCCTTGGATCGCGAGCTCCATCGCGTAGACCGCGCGCGGCGCTTCGGGCTCCAAGATGCGGCGGAGGAGCATCCCCGTCTCCGAGATCTCCATCACCTCACACGCGAACGGCTGGCCGTCGATGTAGCGATTGACGTAGAGGCTCGTCTCGACCCTGCGCGCCGCGCGGCGCTCGACCTCAAGGGCGTGTGCTTCCATGGGTCAAATCGTTAGATCGTGTGCGCACGAGAGGCCAAGTTCGCGTACGCTCGGCGCGCCGATGCCGCGCGTCCTCGTGCTCGATAACTACGATTCGTTCACCTATAACCTCGTTCAATACCTCTCGGTGCTCGGGGCCTCGTGCGAGGTCGTGCTGAGCGATCGCATCACGGTGGGCGAGGTCCGCGAGCGCGCGCCCGACGGCGTCTTGATCTCGCCGGGCCCCGGCACGCCGGACGACGCGGGCGTGAGCCTCGCGCTGCTCCGCGATCCGAGGCCGCTGCCCATTTTGGGGGTGTGCCTCGGGCACCAGGCCATCGGCCAAGCCTTCGGCGCGAGCGTCGTGCGCGCGGGGCGCATCATGCACGGCAAGACGTCGCCCATCTTCCACGACGGCCGATCCATCTTCGCCGCCCTCGACGATCCGTTCGAGGCCACGCGCTATCACTCGCTCATCGTCGATCGCGCGAGCGTGCCGCGCGCGCTCACCGTGAGCGCGTGGACGACCGAGGGCGAGATCATGGGCCTGCGCCACAACGAGCTCCCCATCGAAGGCGTGCAGTTTCATCCTGAGTCGATCCTCACCGGCGCGGGCATGAAGCTCCTCGGCAACTGGCTCGCTTCGCTCTCCACGCTCGCCCCGCGCGCGGAGACCTCGTGAGCGCGGCCTCGTTCCCCGCGGTGTTCGAGGCGATCGCGTCCTCGCGCGGGGCGAGCGGCGAGGTCGTGCGCGGCGCGTTCGACGCGATCTTCGCGGGCGCGTGGACGCCCGTTCAAATCGCGGCCTTCGCGGTCTCGCTCCGGCTCGTGGGCGAGACGCCCGCGATGATCACGGCCGCGATCGAGGCGATGCGCGCGACGATGATCGGCGTCGATCACGGGCTCCCCAAGGTGATGGACACGTGCGGCACGGGCGGCGACGGCAAGGGCTCGCTCAACCTCTCGACCGCGGCGGCGATCGTGGTCGCGGCGTCGGGCCTGCCCGTGGCCAAGCACGGCAATCGCAGCGTGTCGAGCCGCACGGGCAGCGCCGACGTGCTCGAGGCCCTGGGCGTCCCGCTCGACGTCCCGCCCGCCGCGCACCCTGCGATCTTGGAGCGCGCCGCGATCACGTTCTTGTTCGCGCCCGCGCACCACCCGGCCATGCGCCACTCGGGCGCGGCGCGGCGCGAGCTCGCGGTGCGCACGATCTTCAACGTGCTCGGCCCGATCGCGAACCCGGCGCGCGCCACGCACCAGCTCGTGGGCGCGTTCGACGATCGCGTGCGGCCCGTGCTCGCCGAGACGCTCCGCGCCCTCGGATCTGCGCGCGCGTGGGTCGTGCGCGGCGACGACGGGCTCGACGAGATCTCGCCCTTCGGCCCGACGCGCGTGAGCGAGCTGGCGCACGGCGAGGTCATCGAGCGCGCTGTGCGGCCCGAAGATTTCGGCTTCGCGATCGCGCCAGAGGGCGCCATCGACGGCGGCGACGCGGGCGCGAACGCCGCGCGGATCAAGGCGATCTTCGACGGTGAGCACGACCGCGCGACCGATGCGATCGCGCTCAACGCCGCGGCCGCGATCGCGATCGGCCGCGAGGACACGAGCCCCGGCGGGCTCCGCGCCGCGGGCGACGAGGCGCGCGCGCGGATCGCGTCGGGCGCCGCGGCCGAGGTGCTCCGCCGCTGGATCCGCGAGGCGAAGAGCGCGATCGACGCCTCCTCGCGCGGGGCCTCGGGGTGAGCGATCCCCGCGACGCGCGACGCGATCACCTGCGCGCCCTCGCCTCCGCGCGCAGGCGCGCGAACGGCACGCTCGCCAAGATCCTCGACGCGAAGAACGCCGAGGTCGCGCGCATGCTCGCGGGCCCGCCGTTCAAGCCTCGCGTTTGGCCCACGATCGAGGCCGATCGAGCGACCCGCGTCGATCGCGCGCTCGCGCGCGGTCCCGGCGATCCGCTCCGGCTCATCGCGGAGGTGAAGCTCCGATCTCCTTCGGCCGGCGCGCTGTCGCGCGCGCTCGCGCCCGACGCGCGCGCGATCGCGTACGCCGAGGCGGGCGCGGCGATGGTGAGCGTGCTCTGCGATCGCGCGTTCTTCGACGGAGGGTTCGAGCATCTCGCGGCGGCGCGGCGCGCGTTCGACGCGCGGGGAGCGCGCGCGCCGAGGCCGCTCCTCTTGTGCAAGGAGTTCATCCTGCACCCGGTGCAGCTCGATCGCGCGATGGACGCGGGCGCGGACGCGGTGCTGCTCATCGCGCGGATCACCTTTGATCAAAGGCTCGGCGCGCTCATGCGAGGCGCGCGCGAGCGCGGGCTCACGCCCCTCGTCGAGGTGGTGACGCGCGCCGAGCTCGACCTCGCGCTCGCGAACGGCGCGACGCTCATCGGCGTGAACGCGCGCGATCTGGACACGCTTCAGATGGATCATGCGCGCGCGCGCGACGTGCTCGACGCGATCCCGGAGGGGGTGACGGCGCTGCATCTCTCCGGGCTCTCATCGCCCGACGACATCGCGCGCGTGGCCAAGGGCCGCGCCGACGGCGCGCTCGTCGGCGAGGCGCTGATGCGCCGGGACGACCCGCGCGAATTGCTGCGCGCGATGGTCGCGGCCGCACACGTGGAGCGCGAGCTGGGATAGAGTACCGGCCTCTCTCTTTACCCGAGGTCTTACCATGTTGAAGCGCCGCAATTTCCTCAAGGCCACCCTCGTGCTCGCGGGCGCCGCGGTCGCGCCCTCCGCGTGCACCGAAGAGCCCGTGATCGAGCGCCCCCTCGAAGACGGCTCCAAGTACTTCCCTCAGTCCGTCGCCTCGGGTGACCCCAAGCCGGACAGCGTCATCTTGTGGGCGCGCGTCGAGGACGCGGACGCGCCCGGCGATTACAGCCTCGAGCTCGAGGTCGCGACCGACGATCAGTTCGCGAGCAAGGTCACGCTGAGCGGCGCCGCCGCGACGCTCACCGCGACGGCCGACCACGACGGCTGCGTGAAGGTGAAGGCCAAAGGCCTCTCCGCCGCCACCGTGTATTATTACCGCTTCATCTACGTGAAGGGCGACGTGGGGTATACGTCGCGCACCGGGCGCACCAAGACCGCGCCTGCCAAGGACTCCGACGTCCCCGTCAAGTTCGCGTACGTCTCGTGCCAAGACTACATCGGGCGCTTCTACAGCGCGCACGTCTCCATCGCGCAGCTCGACCTCGATTTCGTGGTTCATTTGGGTGACTACGTGTATGAGACGACGGGCGATCCGTCGTTCCAAAACACCACCGGTCGCAAGGTGACGTTCACCGACGAGGCGGGCGCCATCGCGCTCATGGGCGGGACCGGAGAGACGTATTACGCCGCCAAGAGCCTCAGCAACTACCGTGAGCTCTACAAGACCTATCGCGCGGACAAGGCGCTCCAAGCCGTGCACGAGAAGTTCCCCATGATCGTCACGTGGGATGATCACGAGTTCTCGGACGACAGCCACGGCGCGACCGCGAGCTACTACGACGGCAAGCAGGACGAGACCGACGAGGGCCGGCGCAAGGCGGCGAACCAAGCGTGGTTCGAGTTCCAGCCGGTCGACTACAAAGACGCCGAGGACTTCGTCTACGACCCGGCGGCCGAATACGGCAAAGACATCACCATTTATCGCGACCTCCAGTTCGGCAAGAACGTTCATTTGGTCGTCACCGATCTCCGCAGCTACAGGGCCGATCACCTGATCCCCGAGGGGGCCATCCCCGGCGTGGTGGTCGCCGATCAAGCGGCGCTCACGACCGAGCTCGGGATGGTGCCGGCCGACGCGAAGCCCTATGTGGACATCGACGCGGCCGCCTACGCGGCGCAAAAGGCCGCTGTCGGCGCGGCGGTGACGGCGGGCGGCGGCGACGCGGCGGGCGTCACGGGCAACTTCGGTGTCCCGTACGTCAACGCGGTGGTGACCGCGGTCAACATGCAGAACCCCGGGAACCCGCCGATCCCGCTCATCGATCCTGCGACGCCCGGGCTCGAGAAGGGCTATTCGTATTTCGAGATCGGCAAGACGGGATTGTTCTCGTCCATCGGCGCTCGCTATCTGGTCTACAAAGACACCTTCGACGTCGTCGGGAGCATCGCGTACAAGGCCGCTCCAGCGTCGCGCGACGTGATGGGCGCGGATCAAGAGGCGTGGTTCCTCTCGACCATGACGGGCTCGACCGCGACGTGGAAGGTGTGGGCCAACGAATACGCGCTGAACCAGCTCGCCATCGATCTCACGCAGCAGATGCTCGCGCCGCCGGCCTTCCAAAAGCGCTTTTACATGAACGTGGATCAGTGGGACGGCTTCCGCGAGAAGCGGAGCGAGCTCATCGACGCGCTCGCCGCGGTGGGCGGCGTCGTCGCGATCACCGGCGACATCCACGCGTTCTACGCGGGCACGCCCACCGTCAACGGCGACGTGTCGAAGCGCATCGTCGAGGTGGTCGGATCGTCGGTGTCGTCGGCGACGTTCATCGAGCTGCTCCTCGCGCAGATCGCGGCCGACCCCAACCTGAGCAAGATCCCCGAGACGAAGATCCTCGCGCAGAACATCGACGCGCTCCTCCTCGACGCCACCGTCGCGCCGAACCCCAACCTCGGCTTCGCGAAGAGCAACGTCAACGGGTTCGTCCTGGTCGAGGCCTCGAGCAGCGAGATGATCCTCACCACGTATCAAATCGGGACGCTCGCGATCCAAGACGACTATTACGACGACCCGGCGACCATCGACACGTTCACCGCCAAGACGCGCTTCCGCGTGCTCCCGGGCGAGAACGACCTTTATCAAGACTTCGACGGCACCTGGAAGAAGTGGGACCAAACCACGCTCATGTGGGTTTGACGAGAGGGCATGAGAGACATGGCATCACACAACCACAATCACCCGAAGGGCTCTGTGTCCGACAAGGTCAAAGAGGTCATCGAGGCGACCATCCCCGAGAGCGTGGCCGAGGTCCAGGGCGCCGGTGGGCACTACACCATCGCCGTCACCTCTCCTGCGTTCGCGGGCAAAAACACGCTCGAACGACACCGCCTCGTGCTCTCGGCGATCACGCCGCTCATGAGCGGTGACGAGGCGCCCGTCCACGCCGTGGACAGCCTCGTCACCAAGACCCCCTGACGGCCCGCTGACACCAACGGGCCGTCGAGCCCACTCCCCCACTCCCCCAATCAGTGCTTGCGGTCGTATTCGATACCTTTTTTGGTCTCGTCGATCGCGCTCTTCGTCAGGTCGATGGCCTTGGCGCGGTGACCGCCCTTGTCGGCCGTGGCCTTGTTGAGCGAGCTCAGCGCTTGATCCAGGTGGCCGAGGGCCTCCTTCATGTTCGGCTGATCCGCGCTCGCCTCGCGCACGGCGCCCTTGCCCACCATCGCCGCGAGCGCCACCGCCAACACCACCGTCGCCACCTTCCAGGGATTGCGCACCATCGTCGAACGTCCTTTCGTCATGGGCGGCCCGAGCGTCGCCGGGCCGATCGACATAGGCTAAGAGCCCTTGGGCCCCCTTGGAAAGAGGCATCTTTGCCAGAGCGAGATCGGGGGGCTTTCAAGCCCGCTCGCGCGGGCCCCGCAGCTTGCCGCTCCCCGGAGGCTTCGAGCTGTGCTCGGCCTCGATGCCGTCGAGCAGCTCCGCGAGCTTGGCCTCGACCGCTTGGCTGCGCTTGCCGATCGCGATCTTCCCGCCCCCCGCCTCGCTCACGTAGAACACGTCCGCGACGCGCGTCCCTTCGGTGTTGATCTTGGCGACCGCGATCGAGAGGCCGAGATCGTAGAGCGCCGACGACAGCTCGAAGAGCAGACCAGGCCGGTCGCGCGTGATCACCTCGATCACGGTGAAGCGCGGCGAGGCGCGATCGTCGATGGCGATCTGGCGCTTCACCTTGGGGCTCGCGCGCTCGGCGCGCGCCGGACCGCCGCGGCGCCGCGCGAGATCGGTCGCCGCCACCTCGCCCGCGAGCACCGCGGACAGATCGCGGCCGAGCTTGGACACCGATCGCGCGACGCCTTCGACGCCGTCGCCGCGATCGCGCACCCAGAACAGATCGACCGCTTGCACCGCGCCGTTCGGTAGCGTGCGCGAGTGGATCTCGGCCGCGTGGACCTCGAGGCGCGAGGCCGCGATCGCGGCGGTGATCGCCGCGAGCAGGCCGGGCCTGTCGGCCGCGACAACGCAGATCTCCGCGGCCTGCGGGTGGCGGCTCGGCACGAGCGCGATCGTCGCGGGGGCGTCGCCCGCGCGCTGCGCGAGATCCGCGTGCGCGGCGATGGCCGCCGGCGCGTTCGCGAGCAGGTACCGCTCCGGCATGCCCGCGAGGTACGACGCGACGAACGCGCGCCGCGCCGCGCGATCGGCCTCGTCGGTGATGCCCGCGAGCGCCTCGCGCTCGACCTCGGCCGCGGCGCGCGCCCTGCGCTGCGAGGCGCCTCCGCCTTCGATCGAGCGACCCGTGAACGCGGAGTCGCGACCCGCGTCGAGCATGCGTGACGGCAGCGTGGGCGCCGAGTCGCGCTCGGCCGACGCGAGCGCCTCGTCCGTCGCGAGGTAGAGCTCGTCGAGCATGCGCGCCTTCCACGACGTCATCGACGTGGGGCTCGTGGTCGAGAGGTCCGCGACCGTGAGCAAATACAAATCGCGCAGCCCCTCGCGATCGTTCACCGCGCGCGACAGCTCGGCGATCGTCGCGGGATCTTCGAGGTCGCGGCGCGTCGCCACGTGGTACATGAGGAGATGGTGGAGGACGAGATGCGCGGCCTCCTCCGCGTCGTCTTTCGAGAAGCCGAGCCGCGTGAGGATGTCGCGCGTCATGCGCGCGCCTTGCACGCTGTGATCGGATCGGCCGATGGCCTTGCCCACGTCGTGCAGGAGCGTCGCGAAGAAGAGCACCTCGGGGCTCACGATCTCGGCGGCGAGGCGGCACGCGAGCGGGAACTCCGACGCGAGCTCGCCGCGCACGAGCGTCGCGATGCGATCGACGGCCGCGACCGAGTGAACGTCGACCGTGTACACGTGGTACGTGTCGTGATGGACGCGGCCCACCACGGGCAAAAACTCCGGGATCATCGCGAGGAGCAGGCCCGTGTCCGACAGCTCGCGCACGATCGATCCGCTCGCGAGCCTCACCTCGCGCGCGCTCGACACGAGCGCGAGGAAGCGGGCGCGCGCCTCGCGGCTCGCGCGCAGCTCCGCGCACCACGCCTCGTCGCCCGCGAGCTTGCCGATCGCGTCGCGCGCGAACGGCAGCAGCGGGACGCCGCGATCCACGGCCTCGGCCACGAGGCGGAGCGCGAGCGCCGGTTCGGTGCGGAGCAGCTCGACGTCGCGCACCGTGACCGCGCCTTCGAAGAGCCGCGCGCCCCCGCCGAGATCCTCGTCGCGCGGCTTGCGGCGTGAGAGCACCGGCGCCGCGCGCGCGAGGCTCGTCGTGAGCGCGCCCGAGATCGCGCGCGCCGCGCGGTAATAACCGCTCATGAACAGCTCGACGGCGTCGTCGCCCTCGCCCATCCCGAGGATGACCGCGATGGCCTCCTGCTCGTCGAACGTGAGCCTGTCGCTGCGCCGGTCCGCGCGCGCGTGGAGCAGGTTGCGCACGACCCAGAGCCTCTCCTGCGCTTCTTGGATCGCGGTCGCCTCGCGCGGCACGAGCGCGCCGACCCGCACGAGCTCCTCGGGCTCGCCGACTTTGTACCGCGCCTTCGCCGCCCACCGCGCCACGTCCACGTCGCGCAGCCCGCCCGCGCCGTTCTTCACGTCGGGCTCGAGCAGGTACACCGATCCGCCGAAGCGATCGTGGCGGCTCTTCACCTCGTCCTCGAGCCGCGCGAGGAACCTCGGCAGCTCCGAATACGCGAAGATCCCTTCCGCGGCGCGCTGCCCGAGCGCGGCCACGATCGATCGATCCCCCGCGATGAGGCGCAGATCGAGCAGCGTGGTCGCGGTCGGCAGATCGTCGCGCGCGCCGTCGTAGAGATCATCGACGGTCGCGACCTGATGGCCGATGGTCACGCCCATGTCCCAGAGCGGATAGAGCATGGCCTCGGCGACGAGCGCCGCGTCCTCGGTCCGCCGCGCGAGGAAGCGGACGTCGATGTCGCTCTTGAACGCGACCGCGCCCCTGCCGTAGCTGCCGACGGCCACGAGCGCGACCTTCTCCCACGCCTCGGCGGGGACGGGCGCGACCGAGGGCGAAGCGAGATCCCCGGACCTGAGCCCGCGAAAGAGCGCGGTCAGCAGGTCGTCATAAATCTTCGCGTTTCTACGGCCGAGCGCGAGCCCCAAGTCGGCGCGCGGCGCGCGGCCCTCGTCGAGGAGCATGGCCTTGAGCTCGGCGCGCGCGGCCTTCAGCGAGGCGCGGAGCTGCGCGCCGTGGGCTTCATCCATAGGAAGGGGACCATTTTAGGGATCGGCCGTCGTAAAAAAAACGGTTACCATCGCCCGCTCATGAAGGTCCTCACCCGACTCGGCGCGGCGCTCGCCGTAACGATCTTCTCCCTGCCTGCGCAAGCTCAGAACCTCGGCGGCCTCGCGCTGGATCAGCTCCAGCCTACGCCCGCGGGCGATCCGTTCTTCGCCGTGGCGTCGCCCGTCGTGCCCGGACATCTGGTGCCGCGCGGCTTCGTGATGATGGCGTATGCGCACCAGCCGCTCACGCTGACCGACGGCGCGACCAACACGCCGGTCGTGAGCGGGCAAGCGTTCATGCACGTGAACGCGTCGCTCGCGCTCTGGGATCGCCTGCTCATCTACGTCACGTTCCCCTTCGCGGTGGCGCAGCTCGGCGACCCGAACGATCAAGGCATCACGTTCAAGCCCGGCGTCGCCGCGAGCGATCTGCGCGTGGGCCTGCGCGTGCGCTTCTACGGCGAGGAGCGCGATCCGTTCCAAATCGGCGTCTCCGCGGATCTGTACGTCCCGACCGGCCCCAAAGACAGCCTCGCGGCCGAGGGCTCGATCCGCGACATGCCGCAGCTCCTCCTCGGCGGTCAGATCAACCGCTTCGTCTACAGCGCGACGTTCGGCGCGATGATCCGCGCGTCGGAGAACCCGTCGGCGCTCACGTACGCAGCGGCGTTGGGCGTCAAGCTCTGGGACGATCGCATCATCGTCGGGCCCGAGTTCTATGGATCGACGCTGCTGCGCGGCGACGACGTCCGCGTCGGCGAGCGGAGCGCGGTCCCGCGCGAGGCCGCGACCAACGCCGAGCTTTTGTTCGGCGGACGCGTGAGCGTGTGGAAGGGCCTCATGTTCGGCGCGGCGGTGGGCCCGGGGCTCACCAAGGCGATCGGCACGCCCTCGATCCGCGCGCTCGGGATGATCGCGTGGTCGCCCAGCAGCGAAAAACGAGAGGATCCGTCGCAGACCGACGCCGATCAAGACGGCATCATGGACAAGGACGACGCGTGCCCGCACGCGTTCGGCCCGAAGAACGCGGACACGAAGCGCAACGGCTGCCCCGCGCGCGACGGCGACGAGGACGGCATCCTCGACGAGGACGACGCGTGCCCCGATCAAAAGGGCGACAAGAGCGACGATAAAGCGAAGAACGGCTGTCCCGCCGACCGCGACGGCGACGGCGTCCCCGATACGGTCGACGCGTGCCCCGATCAAAAGGGCGACAGCGTGAGCGGTTGTCCCGCGCTCGCGGACGCGGACGGCGACGGCATCCCCGACAAGGAGGATGCTTGTCCCAACGTCAAAGGCGATCCGAGCGGCAACGCGGTGATCAACGGTTGTCCGGTAAACTCCGATCGTGACGGCGACGGCGTCCTCGACAAAGAGGATGCTTGTGTGGCGGACAAGGGTCAAAAGACGTCGGACGCGAAGACCAACGGGTGCCCCAAATACGTGCGCGTGACCGCCGGGGAGATCACCCTGCTCTCCCCCATCGGCTTCAAGATCGCCAAAAAAGATCCTCCCCCCTTCGACGGAGATGCAGAGTCCATCCTCGACGAGGTCGCCGCGGCGCTCAAGGCTCACCCCGAGATCGTCAAGCTGGAGATCGGCGGGCACACCGACGACGTCGGCAACGCGGGGTTCAACGAGAGGTCTTCGCTCTCGAAGGCCGAGGCGGTCAAGGCGTGGCTCGTCGGCAAAGGCATCGACGCTTCACGCCTCGTCACCAAGGGTTACGGCCCTGCCAAGCCCATCGCGGACAACAAGACCGCAGAGGGGCGCATCAAGAACAAGCGCATCACGCTGGCCGTGATCGAGAAGAAGTAGTCGTTTTACAGGCAGGTTCCCTCCAGGAGCCCCGGCAGCATCACGCACACCCCCAAGAGACAATCGGCGTTGTCGTAACACTTTTTGCCGCTGGCGCACGGCGAGCAAATGCCTCCTCCACAATCCACGTCCGACTCGAGGCTGTTCCTGATGGAGTCGACGCACGACGGCGGATCGCAGAGCCCATTGAGGTTGCACTTTCCGCCGTTCGCGCAGTCCAGATCGATCAAGCAGAGCTCCACGCTGATGCCGCTGGAGGTGCTCGACGAGCTGCTGCTCCCCATGTCCCCAGAGCTGCTACCCATACCGCTGCTGCTCGCCATACCGCTGCTGCTCGACATGTCGCCCGAGCTGCTGCCCATACCGCTGCTGCTCGCCATACCGCTGCTGCTCGCCATGTC
>CAYTJL010000009.1:12326-36800 GCA_964437785.1 uncultured Polyangiaceae bacterium | reverse complement strand
GCTGCTCGCCATACCGCTGCTGCCCGGCATACCTCCTGCCCCGCCCGCCCCGCCGCCGCTCGACATGCCGCCCCCTGCGCCGCCCGCTCCGCCGACTCCACACGACGTGTCGTCGATGAGCGCTTTGTGGTGGAGCTGAATCTGGCAATCTTCACCGCACGAGACGTCGTTGGAGGCGCTGTGTTGCGTGGGATCGGTGTAGACCCCGCTGGAGCACGCCGACGCCGCCGTCGCGACGACGAGGCTCAGCGCCGCGCGCGCACGCACAGACAACGACCTTGAAAACCCGACGCTCTTCTCATCCATCATGGGAAAGCTCCTTGCCAGTTTCGTATCCATCCTCAAAGCCATCAGAGCAAGCGCTGTACCGAGGATGGTTTATCGATGTTCTCTCTCTGGTTCGCGCTGGGCTAAAGGGCGCTGGGGCCCAAAGGCCGCACCTCGCAGCGCAGAGGCATCACCGCTGCTCGACGACGCGGACGGCGACCGCGCCGAGGTCCGTTCCATAGACGCACGCGCCCGTCGCGGCGATGAGCGCGAGCGCGATCGCGAGGAGCCCGACCATCGACGTGGGCGCCTCCGCCGCGCGCGAAGGGGCCCTTCGGGTGATCAGCAAGAAGGGCTCTGCGGACGGCTTCTCGGGCTTCTCTTCCAAGCCCGGGAGCGCGGGGATCGAGGGTGCCCGATTGAACCTCTTCAACGAGATGTCCTTCATCGGCTGTCCAACGGGCGCGGGGGGGAGGACCGTCGAGCGAACCTCGGTGTCCGCGGTGCTCTCCGGCGAGGCGTCCATCATCGCCCTCGTCACTTGCGCGTGGGTCGGGCGAGCGGGCTTGGGGAGAGGCACCGTCGGCTCATCATCGGCGCGCGTGCTCCCGTTGCCGCGGAACGCTTCCATCGGCGGCGCGGGCACCACCTCCACCTTGGGCCTCTTCTCGGACACGGTCGGCTCGGAGCTGCGCGATCGGCGCGTCGGCTCCGAGTCGGGCGGAGGAGGGCTCGCCCCCGCGCTCGCCGCGGAGGGAGGCGGCGAGAGCTCGGGGAACGTCTTCATACGCGCGGTGATCGCGCGCCTGCGGCTGTCGAGCTCGGCGGTGTCGAGGCGGGTGAGCGCCTCGAGCATCTGCTGCGCCGAAGCGAAACGCTCGCTCGGGTTGTGCGCCAGCGCCCTCGCCATGAACGCATCCGTGTTCGCGGGGAGATCGGCGACGAGCTTGGAAGGAGGGGTGAAGCGACGGTGCCGCCTCGCCTCGCGAAAGCTCGTCTCTCCCTCGCTCTGAAACGGGTGCTCTCCGGTGATGGCCCGATAAAGGACGACCCCCACGGACCAAAGATCGCTCCTCACGTCCACGCGCGCGGAGTCCGTCGCTTGCTCGGGGCTCATGTATTTGGGCGTGCCGAAGACCTGCTCCTTGCCCGCCTGCTCGTCCAAGCAATCGAGGGACGCGATGCGCGCGATGCCGAAGTCGAGGAGCTTGACCACCTGCTCTTGCCCGACGCGCGCGAGGAAGATGTTGGCGGGCTTCAGGTCACGGTGGATGATCCTCGCCGCGTGAACCGCGATGAGCCCGCGGAGCACGTGGCTGATGACCGCCTGCGCCGACGAGAAGCTGATGCGGCCGTCGCGGTGGAGCCGCGCGGAGAGATCCTCTCCTTCGAGCAGCTCGAGCACCATATAAGGTTGACCCCTGTAGATGCCATAATCGTACGTCTGCACCACGTTGGGGCTCCGCACCTGCGCTGTCGAGAGGGCCTCTCGTTCGAACCGCTGGCACGCCTCCGCGTAGTTGATCCACGTCATGCTGAGGAATTTGATGGCCACTTGCCGCCTCAAATCGCGATCGTAGGCCACCCAGAGCGCCCCCATGCCGCCGCGCGCGAGCTCGCGATCGAGCCGGTATTTGCCCTTCACCAACATGCCTGCTTCGATCGCCGTCATCATCGCCGCTTCTCCTTCGGGCGCGCGCAGATCTCCACGTCTCACGGAGGAGCTCTCTCTCCCGCGCGCCGTCCCTCTGGAGGTGTCTTAAGCAGCAGGCGTGCCAGCGCTCGTCACTTGAGCCCGTAACGGGCGAGCATCCTCCCGAGATAGGTCCTGTCGAGCCCGGCGATGCGCGCGGCCTCACTCTTGTTGCCGCGCGCCCGTTCGAGCAGCGCGCGCAGGTAAAGGATGGTGAAGCGATCGACGAGCCCGTCCTTTTGATCGAGGTACGGCTTGCTCAAGTCGACGAGGTTGCCGAGCGCCACGTCGAGGAGCCCGTCGGTGCGTCGGCGCGGCTCCAGCAGCACGCCGAGCGCCACGTACGCTTGGATCGCGTTGCGCAGCTCGCGCGCGTTGCCGTCCCACGAGCGCGCTTGACACTGCGCCACGATGGCGTCGGGCAGATCTTCGAGCCCGGCGGCGCGCGCGAAGCGGCGCGCGAGCGGATCGATGTCCTCGGGCCGCTCGCTGAGCGGCGGCACGTCGAGCCTCACGACGGCGAGGCGATAATAGAGGTCCTCCCGAAAGCGGCCCGCGTCGACCTCGCTCAAGAGATCTCGGTTGGTCGCTGCGACCACGCGCACTTTCACGTGCCGTGCCTGATCGCTCCCGACCGAGCGCACCTCGCCGGACTCGAGCGCGCGCAGCAGCATGGGTTGAACCTCGATCGGCATCTCGCCGATCTCGTCGAGGAACAACGTCCCCCCGTCCGCGCTCGCGAAGGCGCCCTTGCGCGCCTCGAGCGCGCCTGTAAACGCGCCTTTTTTGTGGCCGAAGAGCTCGCTCGCGACGACCTCGCGCGAGATCGCGCCGCAGTTGAGCGTCACGAGCGGCCCGTTCGACACCGCCGATCCCTCGTGCAGCGCGCGCGCGATGAGCTCCTTGCCGACCCCCGACTCACCGACGATGAGCGCGGGGACGAGCGAGCCTTCGAGCCTCGTGAGGATCGCGAAGAGGCGCCGCATCGCGGGGGATCGGCCTACGATCCCGCGATACTCGTCGCTCCCCGCGGCGGTCTCGGGCGGCAGCGAGGCCGGATCCAAATCGACGGCGATCGTCGCGTCGCCGATGGAGACGCGCGCGCCGAACGAGAGGATCATCTCCTGCACGCGGTGGCCCAAGTAATACGTGCCGTTGGTGCTCCCGAGGTCGCGCACGGCCACGCCCTCGGGCACCACCACGAACTCCACGTGCTGGCGTGAGATCGTCGACGAAGAGAGCACGAGATCGCACGTGCTGCCGGAGCCCACGACGCAACGACCCCGGGAGAGCTGAAGCGTCTTCGACGTACTGCCGTGCGTCACGCGGAGCAACGCGCCGAGCGGCCTTTGGTTGGTCCTCAACGATTGGACCGCCAGGGTATTTTCCTCGAGCGCGTTGTCGCGCTCGGGATCGCCGTTCGCCATGACGGCGAGCATACCGAATCCGAGGGCCGGCGGGTGCGGCCTTTGGGCCGCACCCCTTTGGCTTCCAGGCACCATCCAGGAGTGGGCATGATGGCTCGGGCTGCTCAGAAGCTGCAAAGCGGGTAGAGATCGACCGCGACGGACTCCTGGACCGAGCTCGCGATCCACTCTTGGTGCGCCCCGCCTTGTGCGCCATAACACGTCTTGCCGCCCAGGCCGGTCGGGCAAGCGATCGCGCAGGGGCCGAGGACGGTCACACCACACGTCGGCGACAAACCGCAGATGCGTTGGAGCGTCGAGAGGCTGGTCGAGACCCCGCACGCGCTGATGAGATCGACGTCCGTGCACGCGTACGCGTAGGGCGATGAACGAAAGATGTTGCCAAACATCGTTGCGTCGTTGACGGAGAACGTCTCTGCGTCTGAAGATGACGTGTCGTCAAGCGACGCATGATGGCCGGTGAGCCGAATCGGCACATGGACGCCGAGCCCGTTGAGCGTTTGGAGCAGACACGATGTCATCCAACGCCGATCCGTCGTGGTCGAGAGTGGCGACGTCGCCCACGTCGTGGCGAGCCCCACAGCACCATAGAAGGACGTCCCCGCCTGCGCGCTCGGCGCGCTCGTGCCCGCGGGCAGCGCGCAGCCCACAACGTACGAGAGCAGCGCCCTGCCGCTCTCGGTCGTCGCGAGCGACGTGCTCGCGAGCTCACCGCTCGACGTGAGGAGCGGCGCTCCGGCCAGCGCGACCAACGCGGCTTGTGTTGCGGGCGCCCAAAAGAACGTAGGGTCATTGCCGTTGCCCCACACGACCGCATCTTCGGCCGTCCCAATCGACTCTCCCTCGGTGTCGGTCGTGTCCAAGGCGCAGCCGGAGATAACGAGCGAGGTCGCGAGCGTCATGATCGTAGAGAGCTTCTTCATGGCCCCTCCTATTGTTTGGGTTATGGGAGAGGCAATGCGATTGATGTGCCAAGTCGTTCAGCTCACCCAGCTCGATCGTTGTGCTCCGAACCTCGACCAGCGCGCTTGATTTTCGAGCAGCGGTAACGCGACCTCGTGAGCGGCGATTGCGTCCTCGACGTGCCCCGCGTCGGCCGCGGCCCGGTGACACCAATACAGGAGCTCGAGCAGCTCCGCGTCGACGAGGCTGCCTTTGGCGGTCGCGACGATCTCCCCCCACGACGCGCGTTGAGCGTGCCTGAGCGCGATCCCCCGCTCGCGGAGGAGCCGCACGAGCGCGTCGAAGAACAACCGCTGATGGGGGGCGAGCGCCGGATAGGCCTCCTCGGGGATCTCGTCGAGATGAAAGGCCGCCTCGGCGTCCTCACCCATCGCCACGAGGATGCGCGCGAGCAGGAGCATCGGCTCGGCGTGCGGCGGCTCCAAGAACTTGCGGTCGAGCATCAAGGCGCGGCGCGCGAGCGCCATGGCCTCGCTCTGCCTCCCGTCCCAGTGCATGAGCAGCGCGACGTTGATGGTGACCTGGCGCTCCAAGAAGGGATTGCCCAGCGCGCGCGCGATGGGGAGCGCCGCCGACATGTCCTCGAGCGCGCGCGCTTGATCGCCGCGCATCCCCCAGAGGAGCACGCGGTTGATCAAGAGCTGGCAGACGTGAGGCTCGTCCTCCGCGCGCTGCGCGAAGGCGATCGCCTCGTCGAAGCGCTCCTCCGCGTCGTCGAGGCGACCGAGGAAGGTGAGCGCGACCGCGAGCAGCACGCGCGCGAGGATCGCGGTGTCGTAGTCGACGCCCTCGCTCTGCATCGTACGTTCGAGCGGCTCGACGACCTCCGCCATGCGGCCCGCGCGCATCCACGAGCGCGCCTCCGCGACGAGGTATCGTTGCGTGAGCCACGGCGCTTCGAGGTGCTCCAGGAGGCGTCGCGCCTGCTCGACCCGCTCGGACGACGCCGCAAAATCCTCGGCCCAGTCGAGCGCCGTCGCCTCTTCGAGCAGGATCTCGATCGCGAGCGCGGGCTCCCCGAGCGTCTCGGCGTGGCCACGCGCGCCGACGAGCACCACGACGGCCTCGCGCGCGCGGTGCAAGCGATAGAGGCACTGCGCGCGGCGGAGCATCGCGCGCACCGCTTGGTGCAAGCCTGGGCTCTCCGCGAGCGCCGCGCGATAACCGAGCTCGGCCTCGACGTATTGGTGCCTCACGAACGCGACGTCCGCGAGCGCCATGTGCGCGAGGACGGCGTCATCGCGCTCGTTGCAGCCCCGCGCGTGCGCGGCCATCGCCTCCAAGTGCTCGGGATCGTCCTCTTCGACCTCGATGCGCGATCGGCGAAACGCGAGCGCGTGGCGGTGGATCGCGACGCGCTGCGCGGGCTCGATCAGCTCGACGATCGCGTCGCGGCTCACCTTCGACAGGAACGTGTAGCGGCCGTGCTTGGCGCGCCGCAGGATCCCGCGCTCGACGAGCGCGAGGAGCCCGAACGACCCGTCGATCGGCGTGCCGGCGCCACCCTCGCGATCGAGCGCGTCCTGCGTCCACTCGATCTCGCGCACGTCGAGGCTCGGGCCGAGCACGGCGCAGAGGCGCGCGAACGACGCGAGATCCGGCGGGAGCCCGTCCAGCGTGCGCGCCGCGAGCCAACGCGTCGCGGGCGAGGTGGTGAGCGCCTCGATCTCGTCGAGCGCGAGGTGCGCGCCGCCTTGGCCCAAGCGGCGCTGCGCCCCCGCTCGCTTCAAGGTCCGAACGATCTCGACGAGGCACCCGGCGTTCCCCCCGGACCAGCGCGCGAGCTTGTGGAGCAGCGACGCGGTCGGGTACTCCGCGGGCTTGAGCAGCTCAGCGGCGAGCGCTGCTGCGTCGTCCTGCGCGAGCGGGTTGAGCGTCGCGCGGTGCGCGAACGAGGTGCGCGCGCCCCATTGTGGCCGGAGCTCCAAGAAGCGCGGGAGCGCGGTCACGACGACCCAGAGCGCGACGCCCTCGCCTTCGAGGGTCGCGAGCTCGAGCGCGTCGATGAGGACGTCGTCGACCTCGTGCGCGTCGTCCACGATGAGCGCGATCGACGTCTCGCGCGCGCGCCGGATCAACCCTTCGGCGAGCGTGTGCGTGAGGTTGCGCCGCTCCTGCGTGAGCGCCTCGACGTCGTCCACGGAGAGCGGCTGATCGAGCGCGACGCGCAGCACGTCCGCGAGCTCTTGCATCGATCCCTCGGCGCGCCGCTCCGATCGGCACACCATGATCTGCCGCGCGCCGTGCGCGCGCGCGATCCGCTCGGCCTCGCTCGCGAGCCTGCTCTTGCCCGATCCCGCGTCCCCGACGATGCTCACGAGCCACGGCGATCCGTCGCGGAGCGCCGCGCCCGCGCTCTTCTCGAACGCCTTGGTCACGTCGTCGCGCCCGATGAGCGGCGCCCTCGCTTCGAGGGCCGCGTCGGGCGCGGACACGCCGCCGTGATCCGCCGCGTCCATGAGGATCTTCGCGACGTTCTCGCTCACCATCACGCCGGACCAAGGCTCGTCGGAGGTCCGCGCGAGCGCGCGATCCAAGTCCGCGCCCGACGCGATCATGCGGCCCGACGCCCAATGGACCGCGACGTTCGCGAGATCGACCATGGCGCGCCCGCCGAGGCGCTCGACGATCTCACGCGCCGCTGCGCTCGCCGCGCTCGCCGGGCGACCTGCGTCTTTGGCGGTGAAGACCACGACGTAGCGGCTCCGTCGTTGCCGCACGACGACGCCGCGAAAGCGCGCGATCACCTCGACGACCGAGGGCATCGGCGCGCGCGTCTCGATGGACGCGATGACGACGGGCTGCGTCCCGCCGGCGAGGATCTGCGCCGCGCGCGGCCCCGGAGGCTCGGCGTCGGGCTCGATCACCCACGACGCTTCGGAGAGGAGAGACAAGAGCTCGTCGCCGTCCTCGGGCCTCTTGCTCGGATCTTTCGCGAGACAGCTCAAGACGATCCCTTCGACGCCCGCGGGCACGGGCGCGAAGAGGCTCGGACGGGGCGGCCGCAACGCCACGTGAGCGCGCTCGACCGTGCTCGTGTCTCCCAAAAATGGCGCGCGCGACGTGAGCAGCTCGAAGAGGATCACGCCCAGCGAATAAACATCGGTCCGGGCGTCGGCGGGCTCGCCTCGAACCTGCTCGGGGGCCATGTAAAGCGACGTCCCCACGACCGCTCCGGTCCGCGTGAGATCATGGGATGAGCGCCGCGCCTCGCTCTCTTTCATGAGCCCGAAATCGAGGAGGACGACGTCCGTCCGGCCTCCGTCGCGACGAGCGAGGAAGACGTTCTCCGGCTTGATGTCCCGGTGCACGATCCCTTCGCGGTGCGCGACCGCGACAGCCCTCGTGAGCCCAAGCGCGAGCTCGCGAATCGTTGGGAGGTCGGGAGCGCCTTTGCGCGCGCGGATCTCGTCCGACAGCGTACAGCCCAAAAGGAGCTCCATCGCAATCCATGGTCGCCCGTCTTCGAGCGTCCCCCAGGAGTGAACCGCAGGGGCATAAGGCGGCTTTACGCGGCGGAGCGCTTCGACCTCCCTTGTAAAACGCTCGTCCAACCCTGGCGACGATCCCACCTTGACGGCGAGAGGCGTTTCGTTGGCGGTCACCCCGTACCAGACCGTCGAGAACCCACCACGTGCAATCTTTGTTATAATTGAAATACCCTCGATTTTAACCATTTTTTCTGTACTATAGAAGATGGATGCATTCGTCAATGCACAAGGTTTGCATAGTGTTCCGCTGGGTTAAGTTTTGCCCACGACACACGCCCCTTCGCCTCTCAGGATAACCGTGTGGAGCATATCACTATCAAGGAGAGAAGAATGCCGGGAAGACAAGGCACCAAGGTCGGGGGCTACGTGCTCGAAGAGCTCATCGCCAAAGGCAGCTTCGGCGCGGTGTACCGCGCCACACACGTCACGAACGGATCGCCGGCGGCGATTAAGCTCCTTCATGACCAGTTTGCGGCGAGGCCTGACATCCTCTCTCGATTCGAGCGAGAGATCGAGATCATCCAACGCCTCCAGCACCCCAACGTGGTTCGGATCTTGGACAACGGGCGAGACGTGCTCGGCGCTCCTTACATGGCGATGGAGCTGCTCGAGGGGATGACGCTCGCCGCCTACATGCGCATCGGAGGGAGGGTGAGCCCGTCGGAGGCGCTCGACCTCTTGGAGCCTATCGCCAACGCGCTCGACGCGGCCCACGCGCTCGGGGTCATCCACCGCGATCTCAAGGGCTCGAACGTGTTCTTGGCCGACAAGAAGAAGCGCGTCGTGCTCCTGGATTTCGGGGTGGCCAAGCTGCTCGACCTGGAGGGCCCCGCGCTCACCAAATCGCGCGAGCTCATCGGCACGCTCGCGTGCATGAGCCCGGAGCAGATCTCGAGTCAGCCCGTCGACGCGCGCACGGACGTGTACGGGCTCGGGGTGCTCGCCTTTCAGCTCTTGGTGGGCGAGCTTCCCTTTCAAAGCAGGCTCTTTCCGGTGATGTGTGAGCTCCACTTGCACGCCCCTCCTCCCACCCCGAGCTCCCGCGCTCCTCTTCACCCCGCCTTCGACGCCGTCATCGTCAAGGCGTTGAGCAAATCCCCCTCCGATCGCTTCCCCCGTCCAGGCGCCTTCATCGAGGCGCTCCGCGCCGTCGCCTATTCCACCCAGCGCTCCCCCTCCAAGCCCTCGATCACCCAACAAGCGGTGGTCGTCTACGGCGAATGTGACGCCGAAGGCATGATGTCGTCCGTGGGCGCCGATCTCTCGGCGGTCGGTCTCACCCTCATGGTCGAGACCCCAGTGAGCGTGATGCTCAGCGCGCTGCTCCCCGAGGACGCCGACAGCGCTGCCGTCGTGAGACGAGGCGTGGCGACGGCCGCGCTCGCCGCGTACGCGCGCATACGAGCTTCCAACAACCGATCGAACCTCCGGCTCTTCTGCCACGTAGGCGAGGTCCTCGTGTCCCCGGACGGACGCACGATGGACGGGTCGCTCCTCGATCTGTCGAGCTGGGTCCCGGAGGAGGCGATCGACGGCGTCTTCGCCTCTGCGGAGATCATCAACGGCCTCTCTATCACTCATCATGCCACCGTTGGGGACAGCGGAGCCAACCTCCGTATCAGCGTTTTGTCCGCAACGTGAGGGCTCCTTGTACGCCCGCGTCTAGCCCCTAAGCTGCACCCTTGTAGCTTCGAAGCCGCACGTCCTATTTATGCCTGCTCCGGCAGGGCGTGGAGCGGGCTTGGCGTAGCGCTTGCTCAGTCGGTCACGATGACCACCAATCGAGCCCTTGTCGCCCATGTCCTCCGACGCCTCGGCTTTGGTCCTTCCCCGAGCGATCTCGACACCTGGGCCAATCCACACGACCTGATTGATGATCTGTTGTCCCGCGCGCCCATCGTGCCTACGGCGGACGCGCCCAACCCGTGGGGCTTCTCCTCGGACACGAGCTACCTCGCGACCGATCTGTTCGCGACGAAGCTCGTGCAGCTCATGGCTTATCCGGTCGGGAACAACCCGCTTCAAGAGCGCATCGCCTGGCTGCTCGGCAACATCCTCGTGGTGTCGGGCGTCGACGGGCTCGATCACCCGTGCGTCGCCGATCACGTGCTGCTCCTGCGGTCGTCCTGCTATGGATTGTATTCGGATCTGCTCCTCGAGGTGTCGAAGCGCCCAGGCATGTTGCGCTACCTGAGCGGGCACGTGAACACCGCGGACCACCCGAATCAAAACTACGCCCGTGAGATCCTGGAGCTCTTCTCGATCGGCCGCGTCCATCCCATCTCGGGCGATCCGAACTACAACCAACAAGACGTGGTCGAGATCGCGCGCGCGCTCACGGGCTGGCGCTACGACTGGATCACCGGCGGCACCTTCTTCAATCAAGCGTTGTGGGACTCGGGGGTCAAGACGTTCCGCGGCGCGTCCATGGGGGCGGCCAAGCTCAATGACGTGATTGACGTCATCCTCACCCACCCTGCGTGGCCGTATTACATCCCCGAGCGGCTCTACACCGACATCATCGGCTTCGCGCCCGCGAACGACGTGCTCGAGGAGCTCGCCGCCGCGTGGGGCCCCAAGGGCGACATCAAGGCGCTCATCACCGCGATCGCCAACCGCCCCGAGCTGCTCTCCGAAGAGGCGATGTTCTCCAAGGTCAAGCAGCCCGTCGAGCTCATCGCGTCGGCGGCGCGGCTGCTCGGTATTTCGAGCGCGGCGCTCGCGACGATGCAGCTCCCCTTCCACCTCCGCTTCAACCTCTCTCAACACCCGCTCATGGCCCCCAACGTGAACGGCTTCGCGCGCGGCGATCAATGGCTCGGGGCGGGGAACCTGACGAGCTGGTCCACCGTCGCGACCATGATGCTCCACGTGAGCACGCTCTCCGGGAGCGCCGGGCTCCCGTCCCGCATCCACACCCAGGCGACGAGCGGCTCCGCGACCGATTATCTGCTCGCCGCGGCGGGCCTCGAAAACGCGTCGTCCGCCACCAAGGCGAAGATCAACGCTTATGCGACGAAGGGCTCATGGACGCTCGGGCGCGCCGCCGGCGTCCTCGGGTTGCTCCTTCACTCCCCCGAATTTTTGACCAACTAATGAGATATCGAATCAGGAGCTGTCGTTAAGATGAACAACAACCGCCGCAACTTCCTCCTGCAGGCTGGCTCCGCGCTCGCGCTCGGGGGCCTCTCGCTCGACCTCTTTGCTCCGGGCGAGGCGCGCGGGGAGATCTCCTCTCCCGCGCAGCCCGGGCTCGCGCTCGGGACTCCCATCCTCGTCGTCGTCGAGCTCGCGGGCGGCAATGACGCGCTCAACACGCACGTGCCCGTCGCGGTGCCCGGCGTGACCGCCCCGTACCGCGCCGCGCGCCCCAACCTCGCGATTAAAACAGCGTTGGCGTCGCCGCCGTACGCCTCCCCCTCGCCATCCGCGGGGTACTTACCACCTGCGCTCGATCTGGACGGCGCGTGGGGGCTCCATGGTTGCCTCGTCGGGCTCGCCAATCGGTGGCACAGCCGTGGTGACGTGGCCATCGTTCAAGGCATCGGCGAGACCATCGTCAAAGAGCGCAGCCACGACGCGGCCAAGGGATATCGAGCCTCCGGCGCGTTCTCCGGCCCTCGCAGCTACACGGGTTGGCTGGGGCGCTACAACGACCTTCGTTGGACGGGCGCGCCGCTCGCGCCGAGCGTGCTCTCCATCATGGGCGGGGAGCGCGCGCTCACCGGCCACGCGACGGCCGCCGTGAAGATCGGCAATCCGCAGACCTTCGGCTGGAAGGCCGCGGGCTCGCTCGACGACATCGCGAGCTACCTCGGCGCGCTCGGCGCGGGGTGGGACCCGTCCGCGATGCCGGCCGGCGCGCTCAAGACGAGCGCGACCGCGCTCGGGGCGGCGACGGCGGCGAGCGCCGCGCTCAAGGCCGCTTCCATCCAAGCTCCCGCGAACGCGCCTCAGGGGTCGATCGGGTGGCAGCTCATCGAGGCCGCGCTGATGATCAAGGCGGGTATCATGAGCCAGACCTATTACACCGTGATGAACGGCTTCGACACCCACGCTGGTCAAGCCTACATGCAATACGCGCTCTTCCTGGAGCTCGACGCCGCGCTCACCTCGTTCTTCTCGATCATCGACGCGGGCCCGCGCGCGGCCGACGTGGTCGTCCTCATCACGAGCGAGTTTGGGAGGCAAGTGACCGAGAACGCCGCGGGTGGGACCGATCATGGAATGGCGTCGAGCGCCATCCTCGTCGGCGGGGGCGTGGACGGGGGGCTCTACGGCGCCGCGCCCACCATGGCAGTCCGCGAGGACGACGCGCTCGTGGCGACCACCGACTTTCGATCGCTCTATGCCACGTTGATCGCCCGTCTGAGCGGCGACGCCGCCGTCGCGGCGGACGTGCTCGGGCGCGACGAGAGCGATCATGACTTTCCGTTGATTGACCTCTTCTCGTAGGCCCTCTTCCTTCGCCCGCGGGAACCCAAGAATCCACGGAGCGGCGGGTCATTGGCCTTCGTGCGATCCTTCGTCCCCATGATCTTCGGGGCGCTCTCCGCCCTTTGCCTCCTCGCATGTGTGCGCCCTTCGTCGGGGAACGCAGCGTCGCTCGTCACCGATGAGCCCCCGCAGCGACGCGCCGGGTCGCCTCCCAAGCTCGCCGAGGCGCAGCCCGATCCCGAGAGCCCTTTTGCGCGCGACGCGCGCGCGGAGCTCGTCCTCGGGCGCATCGGCTTCATGACCGGGCGGGCGCGACGAAGCGCCGAGGAGGCGCGGCGCAAACGAGACACGAGCGCCTTCCAGTGTTGGGAGTCGCTCCACGGTAAGCTCACCACCCTGGAGGAGCAGGCGCGGAGCAAGCACGCTGAGCTGCGCGAAGCGGTGTTTGACAAGGGCCCTGCCGGAGAGTCCTTGTGGGCCGAGCTGGAGAAGCTCGAAGCGGAGTCGAAGCGATCGGAGTGCGGCGGCGGCGGCGGGGGTTATCACTTCTCCGATGACGCGCTCGTGTCGGGGAAGTCGAGGGATCTCAACGTGCAAGTCTACGCGGTCCAGCAGATCCGCGCGCAATCCATCTCCCTATCTTCGCGCGACATGCGGCGGAGAGCGCCTCTCTTGGCGCAGGTCGGGCCCCTGCCGCCGCTGCCCGCGCCGGCACCTCCCAAGGCCCCTCAGGCCCCTTTGGCGGCGCGCGAGAAGCCGCGTGACACGGCGCTCCTCCTCCGCAGCGCGCGGCTCACGCTGGCGGTGTTCGAGGTCGACAAGCGCATGGATATGGCCGCCGCCGTCGCCTCCGAGCTGGGGGGTTATCTCGCCCTCCGATCCGAGCGCGAGCTCACCGTGCGCGTCCCCCGCGAGCGCTTCGATCAAGCGCTGGAGCGCCTCACGAAGCTCGGCGACGTGCTGCACCGGAGCGTCGTCGCGGAGGACGTCACCGATCAATACGTCGATTTGGAGCTGCGTTTGCGCAACGCGCAGGCCGTGCGCGCCCGGCTGGAGAAGCTCTTGGAGCAAGCGACCGTGCGCGACGCCGTCGAGATCCACAAAGAGCTCGCCAAGGTGACCGACGAGATCGAGCGGCTCGAAGGCAAGCTCAAGCTGCTCCGTGATCGCGTCGCGTATTCGACGATCGCGGTGCGCTTCGAGGCGGTCGAGGCGCAGCGCGTCCGCGCCCAAGCGCTCTTGCCCTTCCCGTGGATGCGCACGATGGGCCTCAAACCGCTCTTGGAGGTCACGCGATGAGGCTCCGTGAGGCGCTTCTCTCAACCCTCTTCGCCCTCTCGATCGCGGGCTGCGGCGCGCCGCTCGAGGGGCGTGTCGCGCGCGGGTTCGTCGAGGTCAAGAAGGATCCCAACTACGACTTTCGCGCCGTCGCGCCCGAGGGCGTGGCCGTCGCGGGGCGCGTCATCGCCGATCCGGGATCAACGGACCTCGCGTTTTGGGAGCGCGCCGTGACGCTGCGCGTGCGCGAGATCGACGGCTATGAGCTGCTCTCCGCGCGCGACGTCGCCGCGCCCGGCGGGGGCGCCGGGCGCGAGCTCACGTTCGGCCATGACGAGGACCAGAAGCCTTATCTCTATCGGGTGAGGTTCTTCGTGGCGAACGGGAAGCTCGTCGTCATCGAGACGGGCGGTCACCGCGCCGAGGTCGACAAGCTCGCTCCGAGCATCGGTTGGATGATGGAGCAGATGCGCGTCCGATAACGCTGCTCTCAGCCCTTCTCGTCGCCCTTGGGCGCGACGGGGCTCGCGCTCGACACGGGCTTCGGGAGCTCGCCCGTGACGCGGCCGGGCAGGACGCGCACCGGCACGGGCGGGTCGAGCTCGTACAGATATCCGCGCGAGGGCACGTCGATGTCGACGGTCTCGCCGTTCCACTCGATGGCGCGGCGATACCCCACGTTCATCTTGCCGCGGCGCACGTGGCTCCGGTGCTCGAGCAGATACCCGCTGAGCCGCAGCGCGAGGTGGTTGTAGAGGCGGTGGCAACCATGGCTCGTCCCGCGTTGGATCGATCGATAATCGACCGAGCCGTGCGTGCGAATGCCATGGTCGAGGAGCTTGGTATGCCCGCCCTTGGTCACCTCCTCGTGGTGGATCATCATCACGAGCCCATACGCGTTGCCATACCCAGGTTGGATGAGGTCGCGCTTCAGCGCGACGGTGCCGTCTTTGCCCTCGTGGACCAAATCGGTCTCCGGCGTCGAGTCGGGCGGCAGCCACGCGGGCGCCGCGAGGATCTGGCGCCACACCCGATCGCCCACGTCGCTCTCTTTGTACTTGAGGCTGACCTCGCCGTCCTCGGCGCGCTCCTTCTTCCACCCCCCGATGGTGGTTCGGAAGCGGACGAGCGCGCGATCGTGATCACCATCCTTGGCATACACGACGAAGCTCGGGCGCCGGAGCTCACCTGCTTTGGTCGTCGCGGAGGCCTTGTAAACCACGTCGCCGCGATCGATCTCGACCCGAAGATCCATGGCCTTGCTGTGATAAGAAGGCTTGGGCGGCAGCGCGACGGCGACCTTGAGGCCGTGCGTGCCTGCTTTGCCCAACGCGGTAAAGAACGCTCGCGCGGCGTCGGGGCTCGTCCACCCGAGCTCGCGCGCGGCCTTGTCGGCGGCGGCGCCCACGAGGTCCGGCGCGCCGTCCGCGAGGGGCGGCTCCGACGTGGAAGAGAACAGGGTGAGGTCGAGATCGCGATCGACGACGAGCGCGCGCGCGCCCGACGCCGAGCCGTCCTCGACGAGCCCCGCGGCGTCGGCGACGCGCTCACGGAGGCTGCGGAGCACGGCGCGGAGCTCCAATTCATCGCCGCCGAGCGCGACCGCCGCGAGCGTGTCGTCGTCGAGCCCCGCGCCGATGATCATGTGACGGCGCCGGAGCGCGTCGAGCGCGATCTCGGTCCCGCCGCTCATGACGCCGGTCGCGGCGCCCTTCTTCAGCAGCCCCGCGCACACGAGCTCGGATTGAATGGCCGCGATCGCGGCCCGCGCGCCGGGCCCTTTGAGGAGCTGCGCCGCGGCCTTGGCGTCGGAGGCGGCTTTGCGCGCGTCGCGGAGGTCTTCGATCGGTTTGCGGTCAATCGCCGCTTCACACGTCTTCTTCGCCTCGTCGAGGAGCCGATTCGCGAGGACCGAAATCGTCGGGGTGATGCCATAAAGGCCGAGATCGCCGCTTGCGCGATTGGAGAGCTCCAGATACTTGGCGCGGTACTCGGGCGCAGCGCCGCTCGCCGCATCGACCGCGAACACACGCGGCGTCCACGTGTCCGAGAGGTCCACGACCGTGAGGCCATGTTCGGCGGCTTCCTCGACGCACACGCTGCCGTTGGCCTCGCCGCCGGCAAAGACCGATACGGTGTCACAGCCCGGGCGCGACGGCGCAAAAGGCTTCTTGGCGGGGGCGACCTCGACCGGCGCGGCGGTCGGCGCGGCGGAGAGCGGCGCGCTCGCGGACGTCGAGGCGTGATCCTCGGAGGTGAAGCGACAGCCGCCGAGCGCGAGCATCATGAGACCAACGACGAAGGACGAAGGACCGAGACCGAACGTACGAGACACCATACGGCTCGGTTGAGCAGGCGGCGTGCCTCCCCAAGATCCCTCGAATCCCGGCCAATTTCGCGGGATCGGAGGCGTCGGGGCGTGGCTCGCGGGGCGACGGGCCGTGGCTTTGCGGACACCGGCCGCAAAGGTTGCGTCGAGGATTGGTCGCCTCGGAGCCGCGCGCTGTGGTACGCGATGGGGGCATGAAGACACGCGTGATCGCATGGGCCATCGGCCTTGTCGTGCTCGCCGGCTGCGGGGCCCGGAGCAGCTTACCCGCGCCTCCGGGCACGGGCGGCCAAGGCGGCACGGGCGGTCACGGCGGCGCGGGCGGCCAAGGCGGCAACGGCGGCAGCGGGTGCGAGAACCCGGTCAACGTGCCTACGCTCGAAGGCCGCGTGCGCGACTTCCATGCGTCGCACCCCGACTTCGAAGAGGACGTGTTCGGCGACGATCCAGGCATCGTCGAGCCCTTCTTGGGCCCGGACGGCAAACCCGTCTACGCGGGCGGAACAGGCACGCTCACCACGTCGGGCAAGACGAATTTCGACACGTGGTATCACGACACGCCCGGCGTAAACCAAGGGATCGGGTTGGGGATTGGGCCGGTGGGGATCGACAACACCCTTATCTTCAAGGACGACGAGTTCTTCCCGATTGACGGCATCGCCTTCGGGAACGAGGGCAACGAGCACAACTTCCACTTCACGTTCGAGGCGCACGGCACGTTCAAATACAAAGGGGGAGAGGTCTTTATCTTCGGCGGCGACGACGACCTCTTCGCCTTCATCGATGGTCGTTTGGTCATCGACCTCGGCGGCGTCCACGGGACGGAGACCAACATGGTCGTGCTCGACACGTTGGGGCTCCCGGTCGGCGCGGTGCTCCCGCTCGACATCTTCTTCGCCGAGCGGCACACCTCGGGCTCGACCATCAACGTCACGCTGGTCGGCTTCGACTTCTGCGAGTGAGCGTCGCTGTCACTGGGGCTCGATGCTCATCCAATTGAGCATCGTGTACTCGTCTTGCTGGCCGGCTTCGAGCGTCACGTTGCCGTCGGTGACGTCGACGACGATCGATTTCACGAGGTAGGGCGCGGCGGGGGTGGTCTCGACCGAGTCGAAGAGGGGTTGTCCCTCGATCAGCACTTTGTGCTTGGAGTACGTCTTGTCCTGCCAGCCGATCGAGACCGTGACGAGGTACTTTCCTCCCTCGATGTCCCAATTGAAGGTGTCGGTGCGGCCGTAGTCGTTGTAGATGATGCTCTTTTGCAGCTCGTCGACGGGGGCGTCCGCGAGGTATTGATAGAGCATGATCGACGGGTCGCCGATGTACGGGCCGGACCAGCCATAGCCCTTGTCGGCGTCGTACGCCTCCCAGCCGATCTTGAGCCAGTCGTGCCCATTGACGGTGAGCGGCTCGGCGACGGGCTCCCCCATCGGATCTTGGAAGTTGATGTAATAGGCCGCGCGCGGGTGGGCGCCGGGGGGCTTCGAGTCGAGCACCGGGCAGCCGTTCACCTTGCCTTCGATCATGCCGCCGAGCTCGTCGCGGAGGTGCTTGAGCGCGGAGGCGTCGCGCGTGAAGCTCGTGGTCGACGAGACCGCGCTCGCGACCGAGAGATCGCAGCCCGCTTGTTGCCCCGGCGTGAGCGGCATCGAGCCGCCCGCGGCGAGGAGCAGATATTCGAAGTCCTCGGCGCCCTCGCGGAGCAGCTCCCACCGGATGCTCGTGACGAGCCCGCCCGCGACGGGCGGATAGAGCAAGAAGCCATCTCCGTTTTGATTCGTGCCTTGGGGGCGAGGATCGCCGTACGGGTCGTTGCCCCACCCCGTCACCGAATAATACGCGAAGCCCTTGATTCGATATTTCCACGCCGCCCAGAACGGGATACGCGACTCGATGCCAGGGTGATCGATCGTGATCGGGTTGAAGTGCGGCGGGAGATCGCCATAAAGGAAATACCACCACACGTCCTCGCCGAGCGCTTGGCGGAGCGGCGCGTACGCCGGGTCGAACGCCGAGAGATCCGCCCACCAGAGGTCGTAGCTCGCGCCCATCGCGTCGGGGTGCTCAGCGATCGCGGGCTTGGGCTCCTCGCTCACCGCGATGCGCAGGCTGGGCGCGGCGGCCTTGGTGAGCTGGGCGAGGAACGCGGCCACGTCGTAGTCGGCCTGGCCTTGGGGCTCGTTCTGCACGTAGTAATAGCCCTTGTCCTGCCAGCCGTGCGCGGCGAGGTAGTCCTCGATGGCCGCGAGGAGCTTTTGCCATTCGGCGTTGTACGCCGCCGTCCCGAGGTGATCCGGCCCGCGGTCGACGCCGCAGAAGGTCTGGGGGCGAGGCGTGGAGTTGTCGACGAACTGCATGATCTCGAACGAGGGGAACCCCACGCCGTTCCAACCCGCGCCGTCGATGTATTCGGGCCCGAGCGACGAAAGCTCATAAGGCCCGGTGTTGTCGATGAACTGCGCGGTGGCGCAGTCGTATTCGATGCCTCCGGTGTAGTTGAGCCCGGCGGGCCACGCGACGCTCGATGGGGTGAGGCGGTGCTCGTAAAAGAAGGTCTTGAGCTCCTTCACTTTATCGAGGCTCTCGGAGCCGCCCAAGGCCTGAAAGCTCGCGTTCCAATTGCCCTCGAAGCCGATCTTCTTGGGGAGGGCAAAGTCGAAGACGTGGAGCTTGACGGGGATGTCCTGGGAGGCCCCGTTGACGGTCACCGTCAACGTCGCTGTGTAGTCGCCGGCCGCGGCGTCCTCGGGCACGTAGAGCGTGATCCAAAACGGCTGGTTTTGCGCGGCGGGGAGGCTCTCGATCGCGCCGAAGCTCGTGGGCTCCAGCGGATCGGGGATGGCGCTCGACGGGATGGACCCTGGATCCGAAGGGTTTTGCACGTTCACGTACCCGACGCGCCGGATCTCGACGCGCGGGATCGCGCTCGGGCCCGAGAGCGGGCTCATCGTGATGGTCGCGGTCGCGACGGCGTCGGGCCGGATCGCGATTTGGAACGGCTCGAACTCGTTCTTGGCCGCGGCGAGGACGATCGCGTCGCCGGGCGTATCGGGCGGCGCCGCCTCGCGCAGCACCTTATCCATCGTGGTCGTGGTCCACAGGGTCGCGCCTGAAGGCGATGGGAGGCGGTACGTCATCGCGCCTGTGGGCGTGCAGTTGGTGCACGTCTGCCCTCCTCCCGAGCCTCCCGCGCCGCCCGTGCCGCCGGTCGGGCCGTCGCCCGAGCACGCCGCGACCGCGATCACCGTCGCTCCGAGGATCCACGACACCTTCGCTCGACGGCTCATGCACGACCTCCTCACGAGGGGCCATGATACGAGCGCGTGACGCTGATTACTTACCTTCTTTGTAGGCCTTGATCGCGTTCGCGATCGCGTCGGCGAGCTTCTGGCGATAGCCCGCGGTCGCGAGGCGCGACTCCTCGTCGGGGTTCGAGATGAACGCCGTCTCGAAGAGCACCGCGGGCATGTCGGCGCCGACGAGCACGAAGAAGCCCGCGGTCTTGACGCCTTGATCTTTGGTGTCGGGCCAGCGCGGCGCGAGCGAGCCCAAGGCCGCGCGCTGGATCAGCTCGGCCAAGTGACGCGAGAGCGGGAGGTTGTCGCCCGCGCGCAGGCTGCCGAGCAGCGCGTCGATCCCCTCGGGCTTGCCCTTCTGCGCGTTCTCGCGCGCGGCGACGCGCGCCGCGTAGCCGTCGGCGTCGCGCGCCTCGTCGAGCACGAAGCTCTGCGTCCCGCGCGCCGATCCGTTCTCGGACGCGTTGCAGTGGATCGAGACGAAGAGATCGGCGTGGAACGCGTTGGCGCGCGCCGCGCGGAGATCGAGCGGCACGAACACGTCGGTGTCGCGCGTGAGCAAGGTCTCGATGCCGAGCTCGTGCGCGAGCAGCGGCGCGACCTTGTGCGCGATGTCGAGCGTCACGTCCTTCTCTTTGAGGCCGGTCGGGCCGATCGCGCCCGCGTCGTTCCCGCCGTGGCCAGGATCGATCGCGACGCGGCGCACCTCGCGCGGCGCGCCCGGTTTGTGCTCCACCGTCCGCTTGCGCGCGCTCACGTCGATGACGACGCGGAACGGATCGGGCAGGTAAAACACCCTTCGGAACGCGGTCTTCGAGAGGTCGAGCACGACGCGCGTGCCGCCCTTCTGCGCGCCCGTGCGCACGCGTTGGAGCAGGCCGCCGACGGGGATCTCGCGCGCGACGCCCTTGCGCGCGGCGCGCGCCAGATCGACGTAGATGCGCGGGCCTTTGCCCTCTTCGGCCTCGAGCACGCCCACGTGGAACGCCGCGGGCTTGGTCATGCGCACGACCACGCGCGCGGCTTCATCGCCGCCCACGGGCTCGATCGCGGTGATGCTCGTGGGCCCCGTGCTCTCTTCGGGCGGCGAGACCACGACCTCGGTCGACGAGAGCGGCGCGAGGATCGGCTTCGAAGAGGGCGCGCCGCTGCCGGAGGAAGATGCGCTCGGCGCGGGCGGCGCGGAGACCTCGCCCGACGCGCCCGCTTTGACGGCGATCTCGGCCGTGAGATCGCCCTCTCTTTCGAGCGCGCGGAGCACGTCGCCCGAGGGCCGGAACGCGACCGCGAGCGCGAGCGTGCGCTCGATCGCGGCCGTGCACGAGGGCGCGCGGCCGCTCGCCGCGTTTCGCCTTCGTGCGAGGTAAAGCTCGCGGTACGACGCCGCCGCGTCGCGCGCGATCTCGCCTGCGAGCAAGGCCCGCGCGAGATCGGCCTCGCACCCTTCTTCGGAGCCGTTCGCGGCGCGCGCGCTCGCGGCGTAGAGCTCGATCGCCTCGCGCGCGTCGGTGAGCGAGGCGTCGGCGCGAAAGAGCTGCCTGCGCAGATCCGCGGCCTTGCGCGCGCGCGCCGCGCCTTCGGGCGTCGATCCGGCCTTCTGCGCGCTGATCGCGATCGCGTCCGAGAGCGCGACCACCTCCGCGCGGAGCGGCATCGGCGCTCTGCCCGCGCTGATCGCGTCCGCGCGCGCGAGATCGGTCTCGATCGACGCGGGCGCGGGCGTGGGCGCGCCGGGGTTGCAGCCGATCGCGAGCGCGAGCGCAAAAAGCGCCCCCACGGCGCGCGCGCGGGCGTTACCATGCGCCCGGCCCCTCCGAAGAGGCGAGGCCAACGGGAGGTTGATCGTGTCCGAGTCCACGTTCTCAGATCCCATCTACGCCGACCGCATGTCCGGTGAGAAGTTTGCCGATGCGCTTCAGATGGTCAATGCGTACCTCGCGCGCTTCGCGGAGCGGAAGGGCCTTCGCGACACGTCGGGGGCCCCCACGGTGCCGATGCTCGACGACGCCGGCTACGCCCAGGTGCAGCGCGGAAGCGCCGTGATCGGCGTCAACGTGCTCGAAGCGCAGGGCGTGCTCATGGTCTTTTCGCCCATCATGGCGGTGCCTGTCACGGGGCGCGAGGCCTTCTACCGCAGGCTCTTGGAGCTCTCGTTCGTGGCCACGTCGGACGCTTCGTTCGCGATCAACGCGCACCAGGACGAGGTCGTGGTGCGGTGCCTGCGCCGGCTCTCCGCGCTCGATTACGAAGAGTTCGAGGACATCCTCTCGACCGTGGGCGAGGTCGCCGACAAGTGGGATGACGAGCTTCAGCGCGATTTCGGCACCTGACGCGGCGGAGCCGTCCGGGCCGAGCGCGCGCGATCGGTCGCCCTGACCGGAAAAATCCGAATGGATCGGAACGACCGCGAGCAAGATTCGGTGTTTGCTACGGTTCGCCGCGAAGTGATAGCCTGATCGTGGCGAATGGCCCAGAACAACCCGCTCCCGTCCGACACCCGCAACAAGCTTCACGATGGGGGGACCTCAAAGGTCCCCCCAAACCCCCCCGAGCCGCAAGAGGCGCGAGGCGGCGTTGCCTTGAAGCTGTCGCACGAAGACGCGGAGCGCTACGCATCGCAGATCAGACCGTCGTGGGATTTCGTCGACGAAGACGTCGCGGCGAACGTCGCCGCGGATCTGGGGCTGCCGATTGAGGTCAAGCCTCCCGCGGAGAACAAGCCCGCGGAAGCAAAGGCCGACGCGAAGCCGAGCGCGACCAAGCCCCCCGCGGAAGCAAAGGCCGACGCGAAGCCGAGCGCGACCAAGCCCCCCGCGGAAGCAAAGGCCGACGCGAAGCCGAGCGCGACCAAACCTCCGGCGGACGAAGCGAAAGAGAAGGCCCCTGCGCCGAATGAGGCCGGCGCGACCAAGACCTCGGACACCATCATCGAAGGTGTGCCCACGCTCGCGATCGGCGGAGACCCCGAGCCCGTCGTCCCCGCGGCCGCGGTGTCGGGCGAGATCCCGGTCGACGTAGACGAACCGCCCATCGCCGCGAGCCCGGTCGTCGCCGTCGGCGGCGCGGTGAACGTCGAAGCGGCGGCGATCGCCGCGGAGACCAAGGCTGAGACCGCACCTCAAGAGCCGCCGCGCAAACCGCAGGTGCGCAGCAAGACGAGGATCGGCCTCGGCGACGGCGAAGATCAGCCCGAAAAACCTTCGACGAAGAGCGCTCCCGCGAGCGCGCCCGCGGCCCCTGCGGCTCCGGTCGCGTCCTCGCGCCGCGCCGTCAACGTCGCTCCGGCGGCGGCGGGCCCGAGCAGGTCCGAAGCGTCTGCGCCTGCGCGCGCGAACCCCACGCCCGCTCCCGCCGGCGACGAGGACATCGAGATCCCCGGCGTAAACCGCTCTTCCAACAACACGATGATGATCGTGGCCGCGTTGGTCGCGGTCATCGGGCTCTCGTTGGGCGCGTGGGCGCTGCTCCGCGGCGGCGATAAAAAGGCCGAGACGCCCGAGCCCAAGCCTACTGTCGCCGCAACGACGGCGACGAGCCCGCCTCCTCCGGTCGAGACCGCCAAAGCGACTCCGCCGCCGGCCGACACCCCTGCTGTGACCGCGCCTCCCGCCGCGACGACGCCTCCCCCGCCCGTCACGGCCGAGCCCAAAGCTACTGCCAAACCGGCCGACAAACCGGTCGATAAACCTGCTCCCAAACCCGTCGCCGAAAAGCCTGCTCCCGCTCCTTCGCCCAAACCCGAGGTCAAGAAGCCGAGCGGTGGCAAGCCGACCGGAGGCATCATTCGAGAGACCCCGTTCTGATCCACGCCGCGAAGAGACATCGTTTTCTTTCAAACCACCGTTCCCGAGAACCCTAGAGTCGAGCTCATGATCACGCCCCGCTCCATTCGCCGCTTCGCGTTCACCGCTGCCCTCGCGTCGGGCACGCTCCTCTCCACGTCGCTCGTGCGCTCCCCCGAGGCGCACGCCCAAAACGATCAGATCACCGAGATCGCGCGCCAGCGTTACAACGAAGGCATCAAGGCCTTTGACGCCGGCAAATACGAGGAGGCGCGCGCGGCCTTCCTCCAATCGTACGCGCTCAAACGGCACCCGGCGATCCTGCTCAACATCGGTCAAGCCGAGCTCCGATCGAACCACCCCGAGGACGCGGGCAACCACTTTCAGCAATTCCTCCGCGAGCACCAGGGCGCGACGGCGGATCAGCGCGCGGCCGCGGAGAAAGGCATCGCCGACGCCAAGAAGAAGGCCGGCTTCATCATCGTGATCGTCGACGCGACGGGCGCCGACATCTCGATTGACGGCGCGGCCATCGGCAAATCGCCGCTGCTCGATCCGGTGTTCGTCAAGCCCGGTAAGCACACCCTTTATGCGACGCTCCAGGGCAAAGGGGCGACGACGGTCGTTGACGCCAAACAGGGCTCCGCGGCGACAGCCACGCTCACGCTCGGCATTCAAGGCGGCCCGCCGCCCGTGCAGCCGCCTCCGGCGCAGCCGCCTCCGGCGCAGCCGCCTCCGGTGCAGCCGCCTCCGATGCAGCCGCCTCCGCCCGCGCAGCCGCCTCCGATGCAGCCGCCTCCGCCCGCGCAGCCGCCGCCCAATCAACAGGTGCCACCTGCGTTTGGGCCGCCCGGACCGCCGCCGATGGATCACCCCACCGGATCGCGCGAGCCGTTCTTTCATTGGTACAAGCGCAAGCCCCTCGCGTGGGTGGGCACGGCCGTGACGGGCCTCGGCCTCTTCGGCGGCATCGGGTTCAGCGCGGCGGCCAGCTCGTCGAGCGGGGCCGCCAAGAACCTCGCGGATCAAATCAAGGCCGAGAACCAGGCGAACCCGCAATACAACCCCACCGGCCGCGCCAACATCTGCGGCGATCAGGACGGCAACGGCGCGCTCCCCCACTACCAAAAGGCGTGCAGCCTGCTCCAAGACAACATCAGCACGTACAACACCAACGTCGCGCTCTCGGCCACGAGCTGGGTGCTCTTCGGGCTCGGCGCCATCGGCACCGCGGTGTACGTGATCCTCGATTGGCTCCCCAACAAGGGTGCTCCCGCCGCGGCCCAAACGGTCGATCAACGCGACGTGATCAAGCCCAAGATCCTGAGCATCGCCCCCATCCTCAACGCCAACGAGAAGGGCATCGGCGTCCTCGGCGTGTTCTGAGCCGTCACTCGATGACGTTCAGGCCGCTGGGCTCTTCGAGCGCATAACCCCGCCCCACGCGCGTGAGCTTTCCGCGCAGGGAGACGGGGCGCTGGCGGCCGTGGGCGTCGAGCGCCCTTCGATAG
>CAYTJL010000009.1:0-12226 GCA_964437785.1 uncultured Polyangiaceae bacterium | reverse complement strand
TCACGAGCGAAGCCCAGTAGCCGCAGCGGCGCAGCTCCAGCGCGTCCTCGCGGAGATGCACCCATTCGCCTTCGTCCTCCGGCAGGAGCACGACGACGAGGAGCTTGGGGCGGAGGACGTGCGGATCACGCAGATGGCGGAAGTTGTTCTCGTTGTGGAGGTAATAATGGATGGGCCCAGGCGGGGGATCAACGACGTGGGCTTTGACTTGCACGCCGAGGATCCCTTCGCGGACTTGGTCCGCGCCCGCGTTCTTGTCGACGTGGGTGAGCGTCAGATCCACGCTGTTGCGATCGACCCGGGTCAGCTCGGTGGAGCAGCCGGCGCGCGACGCGACCGCGTAGACGTACGCGAGGGCAAGATGCTCTTTCACGTCGTTGTCGAGCAGCATGGGCGCCGAGGACGCTATCATAAGCGCCGCGGCGAAGGTTCTGCTGTGTGGGTGTCAACTACCCAGACGCGTTCCAGAGCCTCCGGGACGAGGGTCAAATTCCCCCAGGCGCGTTCTGGAGCCTCCAGAGCGGCCGTTGCGCTCCGCAAAACGCGTTCCAGAGCCTCCAGAGCGGCCGTTGCGCTCCGCAAGACGCGCTCCAGAGCCTCCAGAGCGCGTCTGGGTACGTTAAAACGAGGGTTTATTCATTCATTGGACAGGAGGAGCGGCGGGGCCCGGGGGCTCCGCGCCTTCGCCCGCGTCAGCCTCGGTCCTGCCCGGTCTCCGCGAAGAGGGCTTTACCTTGGCGGCGAGATCGACCTTGCCGGCGAGCCGGAGCAGGCCTTCGAGCGTCCTCGATACGCCGGCGAACGTCGCGTCGTACGCGGCGACGGCGGCGTCCCGCGCGTCGAGGGTCACCTGCGCTTCGCGCACCTCGCGTTGAACGGCTTTGAGGGTCGCTTCGAGCTGAGAGCGCTTGTCGCGGAGCGACGCCACGACCTCGGTGACGTCGAGCTTTCCACCTTTGATGCGAGAGGCGGGGAGCTTGGCCTTCTCCAGCTTGGAGGCGACCTCGCCCGCGAAGCGCGCGAGCGTGACGGCATCTTCCGGCGTCGTGCCGGTGAGCACCTGAGAAGAAAGCGCGGCGCCGTACAGACCCGTGAGGATCTCGCGCAGCTCGACCAGCTCGTCCGTGAGGGCCCTTTGCGCCTCGTCACGTTGTTTGCGCACGGCGGGGTCGTCGTCGAGCTCGGCTTGGTGCGCCTCGTCGGCGGTGACCATGGCGGCTGCCTTCTCCCCGAGCTCGGCCGCGAGGGCGTGAATCAAGAGCGCGACGTTCGGCGCCGCGCCCTTCTTGGTGTGGGCTTTGGTGATGATGGAGAGGGCCTCTCCGATGGAGTCTGCGTGCGTCTCGCCCAACGCCGCGACGCTCACTCCGCTCTTCTGCCGGTCCGTCACTTGTTTGGATGCCACGTGTTTCCCTCCTTATGGGGGTGATGGATGGTCGAAAGAGGTGGGGTGACACGCGGGCCTTCGCCTCGCAAGGCGAATCTTCGCGTGCGTTCTCGATGGATGACCGGAGGGGTCCCCAAACCCCGCTGAGCGCCGCTCAGCGGAGGATAGCGCCTAAGATGCCCAGGATCTTACCGACCCGATCGAGGTAGTGCTCGGCCTTGTCGATTTGCACGACGTTGCCTGCGAGCTTGAGGAACCGCCAGTTGCTGCCAGTCGTCACGGCGCCGTGCACGACGGTGATGCCGGTCCCCTCGCGCTCGTTGAACCGTTGCGCGGCGACCATCTCGGCGATGCACTGCCCGAGACCGGCCTTTACGTTGTCGTTCTTGGCCTCCACCACCGCGAGGACAGGCGCCTCGATGACGAGCTGCTCGGGGCCTCGGCACAAGATGAAGTCACAGACGCCGTTGAGGCCGCTCTCTGGATCGACGTCGAAGCTCACGCCGGAGAAGAGGCCGATCTTCCGGTCGGCGCGGCGCCGTGCTTCGACCAGGATCGGCGCCACGATGAGCTCCGAGCGGGCCTTCTCAGTGTGGATCGCGAGCGCGAGCGACACGGTCTCGTCGAGGATGGCGCTGAGCCACGCGCTCGGGGCGACCTCGGGGGTCGCGGAGAAGAGATCCACCGCCTCTTCGCGAGCGAGCCCGAAGCGCTTGGTGACGTCGCTCAGGGTGAATTCGGAGTAGGCCACGGCGGGCTTGGATAGTGGGCGCGTGCGCCGCGCGGCGCAAGGCTTTCGAGCATGCTCGGGCGGGCGCGGCCTTTGGGGGTGGGGCCCAGGCGCCTCACTCTTCCTTGACCACGACATAACTCTCACGGGTTGCTCGGTCACGTGCTCGATCGTAAGCAATGAAGTCCAACCCGCGCTCCAACAGGATCACGAAGCGCGAGCCGTCCTCGCGCGTCCCCGTGATAACCCGTTTATGGACTCGATCGACGGAACGCGCGGGCCAGGCCATCGGGGCCCAAGTTGACACGCCAATCACGCTGGCGATCCGCTCGCGCTGCTCTCGGGCGGTGAGGATCCGTGCACAACCGGAGCCCGTGTTCTCTTTGTCCGCCGAAGGCGAATAGGTCTTGACCTCGACCCGCTTGCAACCATTTGTCTGAAAATACGAAACGACCTCTTTGAGGAGTGATACTTGCCATTCGTTTTGCAAATACGGATCAACGATCTCAATGGCGCTGAGAGGCCGCGCGTTGAGCGGTTGTCCGGCCGGGCTCATGAACCAGCGACCAAAGGTCGCGTCAGCCCCAAAGCGACGAGCGGGGACGTTGTGAACGACGATGTTAGGTGCGGCCGCATCGGGCTCAAGGTCCGCTGCGACGCAAGCTCGGGCTCCTGCGAGCAGCGCCGCGATACGTTCGCGAGCAGTCTTTACGGCTTCCCGCCCCGAAGCGCGAAAGACGCGACACTTGTAACCAAGCCAAGCAGGTCCCAGCCGGTCATCGTCGTTTTCGTCTTCGATGTAGAAGGTATCTTCGCCCTCCGGAGCGATGACCGAGACCCTCCAAGAGAAACCGGCTGCTACGTTAGGCGCGACTCTCGACAGTCGGAAGCGTCCAAGCTCCATCGCCAACCGAAGGCGAAGGGCAGCGATCCTCGCTTCATCAGCGTTTGGATCTGGGAGCTCGCCCAAGATCAGGTGGACGCGGCCATTGCCATCCGCATGGCGAAGGAGCCAACGGAGCCAGCCGTCGTCGGCCATTGCTTGGCTCCCCATGGAGGGAGCAACAATCGTGACCTCGGTCGTCGGTGCTCGAGCGAGGCGCTCGCGCATCTCAACGCCCCCCCGAAACACGGGCTCGACACAAAGACCATCACGCTCCGGGTGCTGCTCCACCAGGGCCCACTCCGGCCCGTCCAATTTGGCATGGAGCTTGGCGCGCCGGAGGAGCGACTCGTAGCGCTGCGTCTCATACGCGAGCAAGCAGCGATGACACGCTGTCGTGCATGCAGGGTTGGGGCAGCACAGGCGGGTCTTTACGGCGACCATCAAGTCGCGCCATCGATCGAGCAGCGCGCGGCAGTGCCCTACCCCCCCAGCGATTTGATCGTAGAGGACGATGTCGTAGGCAAAGTCGAACCCCGCTGGCCGTGGAGAGAGGAGGCCGCCGATCTCTCGCGAGTCGACGCCGAGCACCTCACCCGCGGCAAGCTGAAGCGCGACCATCCACGTCGTCGCGAGCCGCAGCCCATCTTCGCCCCCGGAAGGCGCGAGCGCCCCTTTGAGTTGGATACGAAGTGTCTCCGTGCGGAGGTCGCCGGCCAGGGCTACACGACGCCAATATCTGCTACCATCGTTTTCACATCGGCTCATCCCGCGCAGACGTCGGTGGTTGTTGAGCTTCTTTGGGGGAGGAGGGTTGATCGTGTTGCCCTGCTTATTCCGCTTAGGCAGCTCGGTCTCGGGCTCCGTACGCCCGCAGAGATAGCAGATCGCATATCCGTACCCTTGACTCTGAGCTCCCATCACGGCAGAGCTGACGCTCGCGCCATGGTCCATCTCTACCAACGCCCCCTCGCTGCGCACGAGGATGGTCCCTTGTTCGTCATAAGCTAGCGCGAGGCCGGCGCTGACGTCGACAGGGGGCCCACCTTTGCGGGTCGAATGGACAGCTTCTGTAACAGGGCGAAGGGCGGTATCAGCGCTGCCGACCCAGCGCCGCGGTTCCTTCCCCCATTGGACAGCGAAGCCGAGCTTGGGCTCCACGACTTGAATTTCTCGGAGCCCATCTTGCCGACATGTCTGACACTGCTTGTCGAGGCCGCCGTGGGTGCGCGCATAGTGGTATTGTCCGCAATTCGTGCAGAGGCCAATCACGCGCGTTGCGATAGCTCCGCTCGCATCCGTAGCCGTCCAATGGCGGAGCAAGCCCCGTGAGACATGGACGTGCTTCGCGGCCACGACCTCGGCGCCTGGTGAGTATTCGTTCAATGCGAGGGCCAAATCGCGCTCGAGCCGAAGCCGTGGCAAATCCGGGCGATAACTCTCCTCGCGCCTGTCTTCCCATCGCTCGGAGAGCGGGACGACTTGCACGGGAAAGCCGTAACGCGGGAGGAACTGGGCTACAGCGAGGTAGCCAATCAAATGCTCGTTAGCCAGATCGTCGTACTGCAGCTCCAGAGCGCGAATCATCCCGCGGTCCTGGTCCGCGGGGGGTTTTCGCTTCTCTCGCTCGATGTCGCCCTCCAGCGTGTAAAGTTGACTGCGGACCTCTTCAGCGACTTGTTCGATCTGCGTCCAGCACCCGTCAATGATGTCGTCCGATGAGAGGGGCTCGAGCGCGGTGCCAGCTGTCAGCCAGCGAAGCCCTGTGTCTGACGTGGCAGCGTCCACGAGCCAGGTGACAAAAGCATCGCACATGGTCCTCTGCTTCACGTCGACTCGAAGTGATGCGCCGATGCCACTGACGACGGCCGGGTCGAGGTGCGGAACGGCTTCGATCCGTTCCTGGAAGAACGCTTTGACCGTGCCCAAGGCGGCGAGTGGGCTCTTCGCGTGAACGCCGGCGTCAAAGCGCTGAAAAAAACGTGCAAGGAGGTACGCATGGACGTGCCGTTTGCAGATACGCGGGCTGTCGAGCTTGACGTCGGGCGGCCGAATGGGGAGCCGAAAGTGGCGTTCCGGCTCGGCAAAAGCAGCCTGGTCGAAGGGCCGAGGGCGCGCGAAGGTGAGCACCAGCGCCGTCCCTTCGGCCCGGCGGCCAGCGCGGCCGGCGCGCTGAAGATAGTTCGATGGCCCCGGCGGCACATTGGTGAGGAGCGTCGCGCTCAGACCACCGATATCGATGCCCAGCTCCATCGTCGTCGAACAGACAAGCGCGTTGCGCTCGCCGAGCCTAAAGGCGCGCTCAATCTCTTCGAGATCTCGCGGATCGATTTGCGCCGTATGCTCTTCGGTACCCAAACCAAGGAGAGGGTCGTTATGGATGGCGCGAGCCGCCACCCGGTCGCGGTCGTCGTGCTCTGCACCGCTCACGACGAGAGCGAGCATACCCCCGCAATGCCCGGTTGGACAGACACCATGCACCGATCGAGGCCACGAGGTGCGACAAAGCCCACAGCGGAAGAGCGACGCCGCCGTTGCGAGGCGGAAGCGGAGGAGATAAAAGCTGATCTTGAGCTGCCCATCCTTCTCCCCGCGGCGAATGGGAGAGGCGGAGTCGGATTCTCGCTGGCCTACCGGCGCAGCGGCTTCGAGTGTGTTCCAAATCTCTTCGAGCACAAGCACCGGGGTCACGGAGGCGGGGGCGCGCGCAGCAGCCAGCACACGCGCCACATAATCAAAGCGACGGCTATCATTCGAAGTCAACGCTGCGCCCGAGGGGATGAGATGAACAGGGGTCTTATCCCATCGTGCATCCAAATCGTCTGTGCTTACCGCCGCTTTGACCTTGGTTGCTTGCTTAACAATGGGACGCCCGAGGAGCTTACGAGGTAAAAATTCATCGTATTTCCCGAGCCGGTTTACGACGCACGCGCCATCCGTGCGCAGAGTGTCGAGGATCGTCGCGACCAGATCACTCCAGTCACGATTAGGAAATACTCTGCGCAAGTCGGGGTTTTGCGGCGCTCCAAACGGGATCCCGTAGTCGACCACGATGACGCCATTCGCCTCGAGGTTACCGAGCCGGGCGGGGCGCCGCGACAGTTCGCGAGTGATGAGCAGACGGGCGAGATCCAACTCAGCGGTCTTGTCGTGGTTGCTCAGCTCGCGCAAGTCTTGGTGGTCTTGCACGCCCTGCGCGAAACGGTCGAAGCCGATGCCCTCCGTCGCCGCGGCGGTCATCGCTTCTTCTAACTCGACGCGAAGGCGGTTCAAGGTAACCTGGTCATTACGCAAGAACGCCTTTCTAAGCTGCTCGTTCAACGCGACGACCCGAGGTGAGCTCCCATTGGCGACGCACTGCTTAAGTTGCTCGACGAGGATCCGGCGGGCAAGCTGAGTGTCGTGCGACTCTTCGACCTTCGCCGTCAACGACGCCGCGACCTGGCGGTTGTCGGCAAAGAGAAGGAGACGCCGGCCTTCGCCGCGCAGCCAAGCCTTGGCGGCGTTGCGATGGCGAGGGAGAGCGGGATAGACCCCGTCGATGAGCACCTGGAGGGAAGCGTCGGTACCAGCCTCGACGCGGCGAATCACCGGACGCGCCGGGCGCATGGATTTACAGCGGGGGCAAGCTACGCCGGCGAGCGTGCGTGTCGGACCTTGAAGGCGGCCGCCATCGAATTTGAACAGCACCCGTCCTTGCGTTAGCGAGCAAGGCGCCGTCGAGGTATCGACATGAAGCCTTGTCGGGGCTTCTCCTTTCGCAGTAGAAAACGCGCTACCGTCATCCCAAGTATCTCGCAGACAGAACAGGGCCACATCGTCATCGCCCCTGCCCCTGGGTTGCCCGCGCACGCGCTGCGGCACGAGCGCCGGAGCGCCATCATCGCCCACACCTTCGATCCCCAGAACGAAAGCTTGGCCGCAGGACTCGCAGACGCGCAGCTCATAAACGCCGCAACCGCAACCACATTGTCCCACGGGCTCTGTGTAAAGCTTGCCCACGTGGCCCGAGATGCCTCCCTCGCGGCAGCGCTCGTTCAAGCAAACGAACACCCCATGCGGGCCACGCGCGGTGGCGTGGATACGAACGGGGAGAAGCGGGATCTCGTCCGCGCTCGAACGTGCAAGAGCCAGCGCTTCCAGGACGCGGTGGATGGCGCGGACGCGCTCGGCGCGGGTGCCTATTGCGCCGAGCTGAATGCCGGCAAAGAGGTCCACTCGGGTTGGCTCTCTATTCAAGTCCTGACGAATTTTACGAACCCAATCCAGCGGCTCGAGCGCTTCGTACAGGAGCCGAGCAGCAGGGAGCGTGGGCTCGGAAGGGCAAAATCCTGGGCGAAGGATGTCGAGAATCTTCTGCGCCTTCGCGCGGGACTCAACCGAATTGTCCAACCGGACCTTCACGTCACCGTCTGTCTCCTCGTCCGTGAGCGTCGGGAAGTCGGTGTCGATTGCAGCGATTGCTTGTGGCGTCGGTGGAGCCATATTGACGACCGGCGTTGTCGTCGCTGGGATGACACGGCTCCCTTCGATCGGCTCTACCTCCGCGTCTGTCTTGGAGAGAAGGCGCGCCGCGAACGTGCGTAAGCTCGCGCTTCCGTCCACGATCCCCTGCGTCATGGTCGCTGACGTAGCGATGCCCTGCACCATTGCAGGATCCGAGATCCCCCAGCGGAGCCAAGCACGGCGCATCAACAGCGTCAGCTCCGCTGCCATCGCGCCGGCATAAACGTGCGCTTCGTCGAGGACCACGAGCTCCGGCCGGGCAAAGCGGTCGCTGAAGATGCCCGCGTCGGCGGGCCGGACCAGCGCATACTCCAACATGGAGTAGTTGGTCACCAAAATGTGCGGCGGCGCGTCGCGGAGCTGTTCGCGAGAGACAAGCTCAGCGCGCGGAACCGGCAAGCCGGCTCGCTCGAGCTTCCGTTCAACATCCCTCTTTTTTTCGGGGAGGCGGCTTGTATAGAGGCTGAAGCGAATCGAGGGGTGATCGCCGAGGATCGCCCGGAGGCGGTCCATCTGGTTGTTCACCAGGGCGTTGAGGGGATAAAGGATGAGCACGCGCACTCCTGGCCTTTTCAGGTCTGGATCGCGAAGGAGCTTGTCGAGCGCGGGGAAGAGAAAGCACTCCGTCTTGCCGCTGCCGGTACCGGACGCAACAACCAACGACTTGCCGAGCCGATACTGCTCGAATGCCTCGACTTGATGCTTGTATAACGGCCGGTTGGAGGGCCAGCGAGCCTCTCCGCGCGCGGCCTCCAGCAACCGGGGGAGATCTGAGTGGAGCACACCGCGCTCGGCAAGCTCCCCAGTCGTCTTGGGGCCCGCGGTGGGCAGCTCGAACGGAAAGGTAGCTTCGATGACAGGTGGGGCGACCAGCCCGAAATCAGCAATTGCGGCATGCACTGATCGATCGAGCTCGGCGTCGCGGAAGCGGAAGGAGGATCGAACGAAGCTCGCCATCTCCTTCCGAGCGCGCTCGTTGGCGTCATATGCGTCAAGTTGGTATCGGCTCATGGTCTATTCAATCCTTTCCCGCGAAGGCGAGCAGCCAAGTATCCAACAAATCAGGCACGCTCCGTTCAATCTGCCGTAGCGCAATCCATGTGCTCTTGCCGAGTCGAGCCCCGTGCTCGCGGTACTGCGTTAGCATATGTGCGGCATCCACGACGCGCCGCTCAGCGTCGACGACCACACGAGCATGACCGTCCACAGACACACCTTTATCGCGTGCCTCGGTCTCGATCCATAAAAGCGCTTCGGCTTGGGTCGTCTCCCACTGCTGGAACTGTCTGGCGTCCGGGAGACCTTGAAGAAGTGCTAAATTCGTGCCCCATCGGAGGTTTATCAGCGCCGCCGCGCGGCGCCCGCGCAGGCCGTCCTCTTTCGCGGCTTCATGAAGATCCCGCATCGGCAGCGCGAGGCGCTCCTGCCAATCTCTCGGTAGAACCAGGGGGCCACCGCGTCCATACATCTCCTCCTCCAGCTGAGCGATGAGCGGTGCGCCTTCAGGCCGCCCAAACAGCGCCTCGCGGTAGACGGCCAGCTCGATCGCACGTGGCATGGGAAGAGCTTGTTTGGCCGTCTCAACGAGAGCAACAATGTCTTCGACCTTGGTCCGCCGCAGAACCCGGCCGAACGTGCGCCGCGCACTCCGATCGAAGCCGAGCCATGAGAACCCCCTCAGCTCGGCTCGATACACATCAAACCAAGCGAAGCGCTCGCGAGGGGATAAGTTCAACGCGGCAGCAAGAAGGATCCAAGGTGCACGTTCGGCGACAAGCTCGAACAAGAGAAACCAACCCAGCCCGAAGCCGGCGCGGGTGCGGACGGCTGCGACGAAGCGATCCAGCCATAGCGCGAACACGGGCAAGTCGATCGCGCTGGCCTCCAAAGCATCAAGAATCTTGGACTTGTCCTTGTTCCAAAGGCCATCTTCGAGCGGCGAGAGCATGCGTGGAGGAACGGCGGGTAAGCCCAAGGGGATCTCGACGAGCAATGCTCCCGAGTGGCTCCGCACCGGCTCGAGCGCGGCGTCCACCAGCATGACGATCCAACGCCCACGTGAGCTAGGAAGCTTATCCGCAGGCACCGTCACTTCGAAGCGTTGTGGACCTGCCGGCGCGAGCGTGCAAGGGACAATCGCCGGCGTGTCGAACGGACTAAGGACATCAAAGCACGCCAATTTCGGCACAGCAGGAAGATCGCGCTCATCGAGGAGGAGCTGAAGGACCAGTTCGCCTTGACGCTTCAGTGCGGTGGGGCGAGCCATGCGAGGCACGAGTACCTTGAATCGGTAGAGGGCTGGATCGCCTTCCACTCGAGCGGTGACCAAGATGGTACTATCGCCGAGCCGAAGCTTGTGTCGGAGCACCTCGCGGAGGGGGATGAGCGCGCGACCGAAATGGTCGGTTCGACTCGTGATGAGTCGCGTGCCGCCTTCGTCTTCCAGCCAGACCTCACGATCGCTGTCGCTGCGTGCTTCAAAGCAAGCGTGCCCGAAGACCATTCCCTCAGTCAGCACCGCAGAACCATCCAGCGGAGCTTCGTCGCCTGTAAGAATGTCGCGCCAAAGGCGTGTCCAACGCTTCGGCAAGCGCACTCGCACTCGAACCAGATCCCCAGAATTGAGATGCAGCTCCGCGCCGACATCTTGTGTGCCCGGCGGTATATCAATCTGGAACCGCCCCGATCCAAGGTAGGATACCGTATTGGGGACACTATTGACATGCAGAATGCGCTTGTCATTGAAGATGACCCGCTGCGCGCCGATGAGCTCGACCACTTGAGGTGGGATTACTGTCCACCGCGCGAGGAACGCCCGCCCGTCCAGCGTCGTGAGACGCGCCCGCACTACGCCGAAGGAATTCCGAAGCTGAGGAAGCGCGCTCAAACGAAAAATGCCCTTCGATCCGCGCGCAACCCGTTGGAAAGACCCACCAGCGCCTACGCTCACCTCCAAGTCGACCACCACCGAAGCGTCTTCAGCAATCAAATCCGGGAGACGTTCGACCGCATGGGTAGCTCGCGAAAAACGCGACGGCAGTGAGCCTGTTGACGAGACGGCGAGGAGGCGTTTGCGACACTCGATGAGCCCAAGCTCTTCACCCCGGTTGTTCAGCACACGAGCTGAACCTTCTCCCGTAGCTTTGAGAAACCAGGCAGAGCATTCTCCGCAGGACAGCTCACGGGCCACCACGTTGCCTGAGATTGCGATGCTCACCTTTTCATGCGGCGCCACGAGGCAACGGCGTTGCCCCGAAGCGAGAACCATCTCTTCTGCGCGCAAGAGGACCCCTTCTCCATCGAACCACCAAATCGCTTGCTCGGGCATCTCGATCGTGGTGACGGGTACGACCGTTGGGGCACCACCTCTAACGGCCGAACGCGCGACAAGAGTTAAAGCCTGATCGCCCACCGTGTTGATGCGCCATTCCAAGCGACCGGCGACAGCTTGGTCACTCCCAAACGTCTTCGTGTCCTCGTCCCATTGGATGAGACGCTGCGCGCCGCCAGGCTCGACAGCAATCGTCGCGAAGGTCACATCGGGGATGCCGGCGCGAAGGGCGGTGTGGCTCAAATCGAGCGATGCTCGCAACTCGATACGACGCTCTTCAATAATGCGAGCACGCAGTTGAAGAGGGCCTCCCTGGGAGGCTGTTGGCTCGCGCTGAAGTACGCGGGTGGTCTCCCGAAACGAAGCCAAGATGGCGGCGAGAAGCTTTTCGTTGCGTGCCGCCGGTAGCTCGATCCCGTGAGCGAGGAGGGCTTCTTTTACGGCGTCATGGCTCGCAAGGGTCGTTGGATTAACACCACACCGGGTCAAGCGCTCACGTGTGGACGCGGCGTCGGCGAGGACGTCCTCAAGCGCCTCAAGAGCCTCTTCGACGTCAAGGATCTTTCGAAGTGTCTTATGCGCTAACGCGCGAATGCGCTGCACGGCGAAGCGTCGAACCGCAGTCCCTTCGGGTCCAGAGAGCGCCTCCCAACCGACGTCACGGCCGAGACTTTGGATAAGCTCGGGGAGGTTTCCAATGTGTACCGGGAGCCCACCTTCGCGCAACAGGGTAGCAAGGAAGCGCCGCCCGTTTGGACGGATAATCATCTGTCGCCCGAAATTTCTTAAAGCCTCCTCTACCGAATCATAAAGGACAACGTAGCGCGCCGAATCATGCAGCTCCACACCAAGAGACAGGAGGATTGGGCGCCAATGCAGCGTTCGGCTTTCCTGGCACAAGACCTCCGCCGAGTAAACGACGAACAGGCTGGCGAGGTCAGGTTTGCGCAGCGCTTCTATACCAGCTTTTGTGATGGCTTCAGAAAGCAACGTTCGCAAAGAGGTAAGCTCGGAGGCCGTCACATTTATAGTGAACAATGGGCGTCCAGCGCGATGCCGCTCTAGCAAGGGGTTCGCAATCACCATTTTTTCGAGCCCGAAGGAAAGCTGCGAATTGGCAAAAAAGCAAGAGGATTGTGATCAACGCCGAGATGTGGTGCACAATTACCCACATCGGCCCCTTGTCTTCGCGCGGCGACGCGGCCAGTGAGATCATCCGCTGCCGAAGTCCGGCCAATTCTAAAGCTTCTTGAGCAGGCCTACCAGCGAGGCTCCCTCAAGGGCTCACGCGGATCACCTCGCCACCTTGGTAGGTGGTCACGTAAATGCCCTCTGCATCCATCGCGATCCCAGCCGGCGATCCGAGCCCCGAGGCGAGGCTCTCCGGCG
>CAYTJL010000008.1:77750-84949 GCA_964437785.1 uncultured Polyangiaceae bacterium | reverse complement strand
GCGCGCCGCGGCGGCCTCGCGCTCGGCCTCGCGATCGGCGGCGGTCACCCGGAGCAGATCGCGCTCGTCGCGCAGCTCCTCGACCTCGTGGTGGAGCTCCTCGCGCGCTGCGCGGAGATGATCGCGCTGCGCGGTGAGCGCCTCGACCTTCGCGATCACGTCGGAGAGCGAGGCGTCGCGCTCTTCGAGCTGCGCGCGCAGCTCGTGCCGCTCGGCGCGCAGCTCTTGGATCACGGCGGCGCTCTCTTCGGCCAAGCCGCGCGCCTCGCGCGCCCGCTCCAGCTCGCTGCGCAGGCGCTCGATCGTCTTGCTCGACTCCGCGAGCTCACCGCGGAAGACCGCTTGATCTTCGCGGGTCCGCGCGAGATCGGACCGGAGCGACGCGTTCTCGGCGCGCTCCGCGGCGAGCAGGCGGATCGCGTCGTCGGCCTCGGCGTCGCGCACCGCGAGCTTTTGGCGCGCGCTCGCGGCATCGGCCTTGAAGCGCTCCACCTCGCGGCGCTCGTCGGCGATGCGCGCCTCGAAGCCGCTGATGCGCGCCTGCGCGTCGGCCGCGCTGCCCCGGGCCTTGCCGAGCTGCACCGCGAGCTCGGTCGCGCGCGCCTCGGCGGCGCTCGATCGCGCCTCCAGATCCGCCGCGGATTTCTGCGACGCGCGCACCTTGGCCTCGATGTCGGCGATGCGCGCGAGCATCTTGCCGACCATCTCGTCGGCGGCGGCCTGCTCCATCTCCGCGCGCTCGGCGCGCGCTTCGGCGCGCGCGACCTCGGCCTGGAGGTCGCCGACCTTGCGATAGAGCTGCGCGAGCTCTTCGGCCGAGGTCCTCGCCGCGCGATCGCCGCCCGGCGCCGCGGCGCGCTCACGGGGTGTGTACGCGTGCTCCGCGTCGCGCCTGTCCGCTTCGCGCCGATCGATCTCGCGGCGGTCCGGGCGATCGGGGTCGCGCCGCTCGCCCCGATCGACGCGGTCCGAGTCGCGCCGATCTGCCTCTCTGCGCTCGACCCGCGGTGGTTCCGCATCTCCGCGCGATGGATAGTCCGTGCTGCGTGAGCGCGAGCCCGCATCGACGTCGCGATCGCCGTTTGGTGAGCCCTTTTGCTCACTCGTAGGACGATACGCATCTCTCGACGAAGACTTCCGATCTTGGCTCACGGTGGGCGACGCTCCGCGCGTATCGTGCCAGAAGCCGCGGGCGAGGAGATCGTAATCGACCGTCCACCGCGGGCACGGATCGTCTGTTCCGGCCGTAGGCGCTTACCCGGCGGGGTCTTTGCAGCATCGAAACCCGATCTCATAAAACCGGAACTCGGGGCCATGGGACTCGTTGGTGCCCCGGCAGCCGCTCCACGGCTTGGACCAATAACCACCTTTGAGCGAGGATCGATAAGGCCAAATCGGGCGAGAGGTGGTGACCCACTCTTCGACGTTGCCGGTCAGGTCCACGACGCCGAAGGCGCCGGCGCACCGGGGGAACGACCCCAACGGCTCTCCTTGGAAGGCGCGTTTGGCCTCGGCGTCACGGATCTTGGGGTCGTTCGAGGCGAGCTTTTGCTCGCTCACCGGGCGATAGGGCTTCTCGCTGTTGCACGCGGTTTTGTCGTACGCAAAGCCATAGGGCCAAGGCCTGGTGTCCGGGCCTTCACAGGCCATCTCCCACTCGTATTCGGAGCAGAGCCGTTTGCCGGCCTTGGCGCAGAGGGCCTCGGCGTCGACGAACCGATCCATCACCCGCGGGAGCGCGCCCTTTTGATTGGGCCATTCGTAGGTGTCCATGCACGTGAGGATAGGCGTCGCGCGGTCCTCCTCGGCCATGAGCCCGGGGAAGAACGAGAAGCAATGTCCCTTTCGATAGTCGGTGCAGAGCCGCTGCACCTGATCGCGGTGCGTGCCGAACACGAGCTTCATGTCGGCTGGACAGGTGACGTTGGGCGGAGGCGGAGGCGGAGGCGGCGCCCCGGGGGCCTGCGCCAACGCTTGTGCGATCAAGGTCTCGAAGAGCACATGAGAGGAATATCAAACCAGGTTCAAAGACCGAACCTCTTTGCGCTCTTTCGCGCGGGGGCGATCTCGGCGGACGCGGACCGTCGCGTGATGGGGCCGTCGTCCTGATCGTCCTCGACCGTCTCGGCGCCCGCGGTCACCAGCGCCGCGTTGGGCGTGATCACCTCTTCGAACGTGCGCGCGATGACCTCGGCGGCGGTCGCGCCGTCGAGCCTGCCGTGCGCCATGGCGGCGCTGTTCTTGGGCTGGCCAACGGGCGGCGATCGGCGCGCGATCGACGCCTCGGCGAAGGCGCGCTCGACCGCGATCCGAACGCGATCGCCGCCCTCTTCGAGGAGCCAGCCCACCGCGCGCCACGCGAGCTCCGCGTGCCTCGCCTCATCCTCGGCGATGAGCGCGAGCACCCCTTTGACCGCGGGATCGTGCGCGCGCGCGCACGCCTCGGCCGCGAGCGACGCCGCGATCGCATCGCCGATGCACCCGCGTCGCACCGTCGCCGCGGCCACCGCCGCCGGATCGGCGGAGAGCTCGACCTCGCCGCCGAGCGGCAACGCCGAAGGCCCGAGCTCCTGCCCGCGGTACGCGGAGGCGAGCGCAAAACAAAGCTTCGCGTGGCGGACCTCGTCGAGCGCCGCGCGCTGCGCGCCCGCGACCAGATCCGACGGCGCGCCGAGCGCGAGGAGCTGGAGCGAGAAGCGCGAGAACATCGCGATGGACGCGTGCTCGGCGAGCGCGTCGGCCGCCCACTCCTCGGCGAGCGCAAAACGGATCTCCGGCCCGAGCCCCGCGAGATCCGGCGCTGTCGACTCACCCCATCCTTCACGATCGATCTCGACGTCCGCCGTGATCATCGCGGTCCCCCTCCACACCTGATGTTGCCTGAGTTGCCGGAACCTCGGGCCCCCCTCGGCCCGGGATGACATACGCGGTCGCTGCTCGGATTGAGGGGGCTCGTCGGTCCGCTCCACCGCGCTCCGAAAGCGGCGAAAGAGCGCTGTGCGCTGAGCGGAAGTCGCCTTCATGGTGCCTCGCGTGCAGAAATTGACGCCGGTCGATTGGGCGTATGAGCGACTAAGCACACCGCGTGCCGGATGGCCGGAGGAGGGGACGCCGCCCAACGAAAGGCTGAAATCGACCAACGGCGCGGGCCTCGGTGGTCGAAGAGAGCCATAGGGCTTATCCCCTCTCCCCACCTCGATTCGCCCCCTGGACGTTTGGACGTCCTCCCCCCGAACATGCTTGTCGTCAGGCCAAACGCATCTCGCGCGCCTCAGCTCTCGCCGTCGTCGACGATCGTCGCGCGGATCACGCGGCCCTCGATGATGCCGCCGTCGGCGGTCATCGCGGCCACGACGCCGAGATCGGTGAAGAGCGAGACGATGGGCATGCCCTGCGTGAGATCGGTGTAGAGCGGATCCCAACGCGCGGTGGTGAGCGTGCGCGCGCCCGGCCCGATGCCCGTCGTGCGCCGCATCCAAATGCGGCCCGCCGCCGCGACGAACGCGCGACCGACAGGATCGATGCTGGCCGACGAGAGATCGAAGCCGCCGTCGACGACCTCGATGCTCGTGACGTCGCCGTGCCGCGCGATGACCGCGCCGTCCGCGCCCGCCACGATGCCGAGCTTGCGATCGTGCTGCCCTGCGCACGCGAGGTACGCGCGCACCTCGGGGCCGCGGAGCCTCGTCACCTCGGCGTCGAGCGGCGCGTAGATCGCCGCGTATCCGCCGCCGTCGACGGCCCTGCCCGCGAGCAGGAAGCGAGCGTCCTCGAAGCGCGCGATCGACGAGATGGCCGCGACGTCCGGCAGAGGAAGGGGCTTGAGCCATCGCTTGCCGATGAGCGTGCAGAGCACGGGCGGAGAGCCCTGCCCGCCCCCCGTGAGCACCGCGAGATCGTCGAGGTCGCCCGCGACGCGATCGAAGCGCGGCAGCGCTCCTTGATCGAACCTTCGCACCGCGGTGACGCCCTCGGGCCGGATGGTCGCGAACGTCGCGTCGTCCCCGCCCACGAGCCACTCGCCCGCGTGGACGCGCTGGACGAAGCGGATCGCGCTCGGGTTGGGCAGCCCCGCGAGGCTCACGTCGCTCCACGTCGATCCGCTCCAGAACGCGAGCCCTTGGTTGGTGGCGACCATGCAGCGGCCGTCGCCGTCCCACGCCACGCTGCGCACGATGGTGCCGCGCGCGTGCGGCCTGCGCGCGGTCCAGCTCCACTTGGCGAGGCGGGTTTTGTCCTCGTCGTCGCGCAAGAAATCGAGGCGCGCGGGGTCGATGCTCGGCTTGTGCGACTCGACGACGAGCCACGGCAGGAGCATCGCGCCGAGCGCGTCGGCGCGGCGCGGGCGCGCGTCGATCTTCATCGACGTGGCGCACGCGAGCGCGAAATCGATCGACCGGCACGCCTGCTCGCGCGCGCGCAAATCGGGCGAGAGCCCCTTCGCCTCGCGCACGCTGCGCCGCGCCGGGTTCACCGCCATGACGATGGCTTCACCCGGGTTTTTGGCTGGGAAATACTCTTCGCCGGTGAGCACGTAATAGATCACCGCGGCGAGGCTGAAGACGTCGCTCCAAGGACCGATGGTGTTGGGATCGCCCGTGAGCAGCTCGGGCGCGACGAAGCCCGGCGTGCCCACGATCGCGCCCGCGAACGTGGTGACGCCCGCGGGCCGCGCCACGCCGAAGTCCGCGAGCTTGAAGATCTCGCCCTCGCCGAAGCCGCAACAGAGCACGTTGTCGGGCTTCAAATCGCGGTGGATCACGCCGACCTCGTGGACCGCGGCGAGGCCGCTCGTCAGGCACTCGACCGCGTGGCCCGCGCGCGCCGTGTCGAACGCGACGCCGGTGGTCTTGATGCAGTGCTCGACGCGCTGGGTGAGCGTCGTGCCCTCGGCGCCTCCATGGATGTACTCGAGCGCGAGCCACGGCAGCTCCATCGCGATCTCGCCGCCGGGAGGCGCGCTCGCGCGCGCGGTAGACATGGGGCTCGCGGTCGAGACGATCGGCAGGACGCCCGTGTCGATGAAGCGCACCACGAAGGGCGTCGGCGGCACGCGCTCGTTCAAGCGGCCGAGCGCGATCGCCTCCTTCTTGACGGTGAGCGCGGCCGTGGGCCCGGCCCTGCGCACGAACGAGGGCCGGAGCATCTTGATGACGACCGGCGCCTCGCCGTCCTCGTCCACGCGCGACGCATAAAACACGACGCCCATGCCCCCTTCGCCCAAACGCCACGTGAGCCGGTAGCGCACGCCGGGGATCACCTCCGATGGGATCTCCGCCGAAAGAAGGGACTCGAGGGCGTCGTCCTCGGCCGGCACGTAGAGCATCGCAGGGCCACTATACCCGGGTTCGGTCGATGTCATCCGCGGCGCGATCGCAGCGCTTGCCTCTCGTCCCGCGCAGCGCGATAGGTGCTCTCGATGACGACAGCGATGGTCACCGGCGGCTCGGGCTTCGTAGGCACCGCGCTGATTCGCGCGCTGCGCGCGGCAGGGCACGAGGTCCGCGCGCTCGCGCGGAGCGATCGCGCCGAGCACGCGGTGCGGCGCGCGGGCGCGGAGCCGGTGCGCGGCGACCTCGACGACGACGCGTCGGTGCGCGCGGCGGCGAGCGGCGCCGAAGTCATCTTTCACTCCGCGGCGCTCGTCGCCGAGTGGGGAGATCGCGAGACGTTCTTTCGGACCAACGTGACCGGGACCGAGCGCGTGATCGCGGCGGCGCGCGCGGCGGGCGCCAAACGTTTGGTCTTCATCGGCACCGAGGCCATCTTGGCGGGCGGCCCTGCGATCGTGGGCGCGGACGAGCACTGGCCCGCTGCGGCCAAGCCGGCTGGCCTTTATCCGCTGACCAAAGCCCTGGCCGAGAAGCGCGTCCTCGACGCGAACGACGAAGACCTCTTGACCGTGAGCGTGAGGCCCCGCTTCGTGTGGGGGAAGGGCGACACGTCGGTGCTGCCCGTGCTCGTCGATGCGGTCAAATCCAAGCGGTTCGCGTGGATCGAGGGCGGCCATTACCTCACCTCCACGTGCCACGTGAGGAACGTTTGCGAGGGCGCGCTCCTCGCCGCCGAGAAGGGCCGCGGCGGACAAGCCTACTTTTTGACCGACGGCAAACCCATCGAGCTTCGCAGGTTCATGACCGCCATGTTGCGGAGCGCGGGGGTGGATCCGGGGGATCGATCCATCCCACGGTGGCTCGCGCGCGCGCTGGCCGAGGCGGGAGAGGCCTTGTGGACCAAGCTGCCTTTGCCCGGCGGCCCGCCCGTCACCAAGATGGCCTTGGCGCTCATGGGCGAGGAGGTCACCGTGCGCGACGACAAAGCCCGCAACGAGCTCGGGTACGTAGGGGCCGTGTCGATCGAAGAGGGCCTGGCTGAGATGGGCGCCCGGCTCTGAAATCAGCGTCGATATCGGATCATCACATGCAGTGACCGGCGGAGCAGAGGAGCGGGAAGGCGCAGTCCATCTGGCTGACGCACACCTTGCCTTGGCCGCAGCCGGCGCACGGACCGCCGCAGTCGACGTCCGTCTCGCCTTGATCCTTGACGTTGTTGCAACAGTGGTTGGCGAAGCACATGGCCGGCCCGACCGGGTTGGGCTTGGGCGTGCCGCACGCGCCGCCGGCGTCGGGGACGCCGCTCGAAGCGACGCTCGACGAGGCGGTGCCTTGAACGACCTTGTTGTCCGCCACGCAACAGCAGCTCACGCAGTCCTCGTGTTGGAAGCACGCGGTGTTGTTGCACGCGGGGCAGAGCGATCCGCCGCAGTCGACGCCCGTCTCGTCGTAGTCTTGGATGCCGTCGAAGCAGCTCGAACAGACGAACAACGTCAAATCGCAGATGGCTTGAGCGATGCAGTCCGATTCGACCTCACACGATTGACCGAACCCACAACGGAGCGGGCACACCGGGCCTCCGCAGTCCACGTCGGTCTCGCCTGGCGGATCCTGAGGATCGAAGAAGCCATTGAAGCAGTTGTCCGTCCCGCCGCCGCCGCCCGTCCCGCCGGACGAGCTCGCCGCGGCGCTGCTCACCGGCGATCCGGCGCCGCCGCCGCCCACGCCGAATCCGCTGCTCGACGCCACGCTGCTCGTCGGCAAGCCCGCGCCGCCGCCGCCCACACCGAGCCCGCTGCTCGACGCGACGCTGCTCGTCGGCAGGCCCGCGCCGCCGCCGCCCACGCCGAGCCCGCTGCTCGACGC
>CAYTJL010000008.1:58307-77650 GCA_964437785.1 uncultured Polyangiaceae bacterium | reverse complement strand
CCGGTGCTCATGTTGCTCCCGGTGCTCATCGAGCCCGTGTTGCTCCCGGTGGAGTGCGCTCCCCCAAAGCCCCCTGTGTAGGCGGGATCGAGCGTCGCCTCGTCGAACCCGAAGATGGCATTGCACGCCGTGGCGAACAACATGCCCGACAAACCCAGGCCGGCAACGAGCTTGACGTTGTGCTTGCGCGCGCGCATCAGAAGCTCCCTTTCAAGCGAAGATCCAAACCACCACGGACGTCGAAGCCGGTCCCGAGCTGGAGGCGCAAAGGCGCCTTGCTCTGCGCCGGCGCCGGAGCGTCGGGGGCTTTGGGCTTCCACAAAAGCGAGATCGCGAGCCCCACGCCGACCGCCCCCGCGACGCTGCCCGCCACGAACAGGCCTGTCGCGGCGTCGCCCGCGGATCGGGACGAGGCGCGGAGATCGACCCCTTGTTGCGAGCACTGGTTTTGATTGGGCTCGGGCCGGCAATACTCTTTGGACTCATCGTATTTGCCGCGCGCCATCACGAGCACGCCTGTCCCCACGCCCACGAGCGCGACGCCGGCCGCGCCCGATACGATGGCCGCCACGCGCCTCGCGTCCTTCGTGGTGTCCTGCGGCGGCGGGGGCGGCGGAGGCGGCAAAACCACCTTGGGAGGAGGCGGCGGGGGCGGCGGCGGGGGCGGGGGAGGAGGCGGCGGCGGAGGCGGGATGTCTTCGAGCACAGGCACGGTGACCGTCACCGTCTGTCCGGGCTCAGACACCTTTACCTTGGTCTCCCACGTCTTTTTCCCCGCCGCCGAGACGCTGATGACGTGCTCGCCCGGATCGATGGGGATCGCCGTGAGCCACGCGGCCTTGGGGATCACCACGCCATTGCGCTTGAGCTCGGACCCGCCCGAGCCGTCGATCGCCGCGATGTTGAGCTTCGCCAGCTTGGGCTCAATCTGCTTGATCTTGGCCTTGGCCGCGTTGACGCGCGTCACCTGATTGGCGGCTTTGGCCTGCTCCAGCGCGTCGAGGAAGTTGCCATACGCGCTCGCGGTCTTGCCCATCTTGAGCTGGCAATCGGCCAAGTAGAGCAACGTGCCGAGGCCCGGGTCGAGCTTCTGGCTCTCTTCGAGCTTGGCGCACGCGTTCGCGTACTCCTTCTTTTGCATCAGCTTGCGCCCTTCATCGAAGAGCGTCTGCGCCATCGCCTTCTCCTCGCCTTTGTCGGCGAGCGCGAGCGGGGCCAGGAGGGCGATCGCCGCCGCGATCGCAAAAGCGGGCGTAACGTGACGTGCTCTCATTCGTAGACCCGCCATGTTCGCACCTCCGCCCTCGGCTGGGCAATCGTGCATACGCCCGAGACGCCGTCGTGGTTTTGCCCGACTGGACGAATTTGTTCCTCCCTTGATTTTTAGCCTCAGCGAAGGGCCCGGATCGCGAGCTCGCCCGCCGCGACCACGAACGCGGCCGTCATGGTCGCGACGATCACGGACGAGACCCGCGCGATCGGGCGTGATTCACGCGGGCTCCGAGGCGCGGGCGGGGGCAGCGCCGAGAGCCTTTCGAGGATCGCCGCGAGCTCGCGCCGGCCCGCGCCTTCGGGATCGAGCTGCTCGATCCACGCTTGGAGCTCCACACACGTGATGCGCCGCTGCGCCGGATCAGGCTCGATCGCGCGCCCGATCGCGGCCTTCACCTCGGCGCTGGGCTCCGCGATCAACAAAGCCGCGAGCGCGCCCGCGCTGAAGACGTCGGCCCGCGGCGTGAGCCTGCCGCCCGCCATCACCTCGGGCGCCGCGAAGGGCTCGATCGGCTCTGAAATGGGCGCGATCGACGCCGCGCCGTCGTCGTCGACGAGCACCGTGCGCGGGCTCAGCCACCCGAGCACCTCGGGCCTCCCCTCGGCGTCCATCGCATCGTGACGATCCGCCGTGAGCGCGGCGACGCGCGCGGCGACGAACGCGGAGGCCGTGGGGCTCAGCCGTTCCCCGCGCGCTTCCAGGGCGCCGAGCAGCTCCACGAGGCTTCGCGTCATGCCGGCGTCACTCTACCGCCGGGGATCGACGACGGGAAACTTCCTCTTCTCCGCCGCCCTTCGTTACGATCGGCGCCCTCATCGTGCGGACGGCAAAGATCGCGCTCGCGCTCGGGTTGGGCTCGCTCGCCGGCATCGGCGGCGGCGTAGGGGCTCATTTTCTCATGCCTCGATCCCCCATCGTCGAGGGGCTCACCATCGGCGACCGCCGCGTGCCCGACGCGGGCTCGATCGAAGCATGGCTCGACGCGCAGCGGCCTCGCATCGAGCGGCGCGTCGCGCGCTTCACCCACAAAGATCAGGTCTTCGAGGCCACGCTCGGCGAGCTCGGCGTCTCGATCGACGTGAGCGCGACGCTCGCGAACGCGCGCACCGTCGGTCACACGGGCTCGCTCAAGCGGAGGCTCCGCGAGGCGCGCGAGGCCAAGCGCGGGGGCGTCGACGTGCCGCTCGTGCTCTCCTTCAACCGCGACAAGGCCGCGGCCGTCATCGCCGCCTGGGCGCCGCACGTCGCCGAGTCACCCGAGGACGCGCGGCTCGATCTGACGAACCACAAGAAGATCCCCGACGTCGTCGGCCGCGCGCTCGACGTAGACCTCACGGTGCAAAGCTTCGCGCAGGCCGCCCACGAGGACGAGGAGACCCTCCCGATCCTCACGAGGCCCGTCTTCGCCAAGGTCACCTTGGCCGATCTCGCGCGGGTCGACGTCGAGCACGTGGTCTCCGCGTTCGAGACCACGTTCTCGACCTTCGGCGTCGGCGCCGCGCGCGCGATCAACATCAAGAGCGCGGTCACGCGCATCGAGGGCACGATGCTCGCGCCCGGCGAGCTCTTCTCGTTCAACGACAAGGTAGGCCCGCGCACGCGCGAGCGCGGCTTCGTGCTCGCGCCCGAGATCCAAGGCGACGACATGCAGATGGGCTACGGCGGCGGCACGTGCCAAGCGTCGAGCACGCTCTTCGCCGCGGCCTTGTTCGGCGCGCTCGAGATCGTCGAGCGGCTGCCTCACTCGCGGCCTTCGAGCTACACGAAGATGGGCCTCGACGCGACGGTGAGCTACCCGCTCGCGGACCTCAAGATCCGCAACGCGCTGAGCTTCCCCGTCATCGTCCACGCCTTCTTCCCCAAGCCCAACACGGTGCGCGTCGAGATCCTCGGCGGCGAGCCCGTGGCCAAGGTCGACTACACGTACGGCGTCGGCGCGACCGAGGACTTCATGCGCCGCATCGTCGTCAAGCCCGGGATGGAGCCGGGCCGGCGCATCCTCCATCAAAAGGGCATCCGCGGCTTCGACGTGACCTCGCTCGTGAAGGTCAACTACGCGAGCGGCCGCGTCGAGGAGCGCCGTTATTTCAGCGGCTACAGGCCCGTCCCCGAGATTTATTGGATCGCGCCCGGCTACAACACGGCCGATCTCCCGCCGCTGCCCGAGCACGCGAAGGGCGTCGAGGACGCCGTCTCGTTGGGCTCGTTCGGCCCGTCGGGCTGACGCTTCGCGATTATCATCGCGGCCATGACGCATCCGCTCCACGACATCGTCCTGCCGGACACGCTCGCTGACTTCTTCCCCGTGGTCGTCGAGATCCCCAAGGGATCGAAGTGCAAATACGAGCTCGACAAGCGCACGGGCCTCTTGATGCTCGATCGCGTGCTCTATTCGTCGGTCCACTACCCGGCCAACTACGGCTTCATCCCGCAGACGCACGCGGGCGACGGCGATCCGCTCGACGTGCTCGTGCTCATGCAGGAGCCCGTCGTGCCGCTCACGATCGTGCGCGCGCGGGCCATCGGCGGGTTCTTCATGCGCGACGACAAAGGCGTCGACGACAAGATCATCGCCGTCGCGATCGATGACCCGTCCGTCTCGCACTACAAGAGCCATGAGGAGCTGCCGCCCCACGTGACGCGCGAGCTGATGCGCTTCTTCATCGACTACAAAACCCTGGAGCAGAAGCTCGCCGAGGTCGAGGCGATGTACGGGCGCGACCACGCGCTCGGCGTCATCGACGAGGCCGTGGCGGGCTATCGCGCGAAGAGCGGCTGGACCAAGGGCTGATCGGTTTTTCGTGCAGACGAGCGCTGCGTGGTAGCCTCGCGGGCGCATGGCGCTCACCGAGAACATCCGGTTCTACGCGGCCACCGACGTCGGTCGCATGCGCGACCACAACGAGGACAACTACCTCGTCGACAAGAAGCTCTCCCTCTTCATCGTGGCCGACGGCATGGGAGGTCACGCGGCGGGCGAGGTGGCGAGCGCGCTCGCGGTCCGGATCATCCACGAAGAGATCAAGAAAGATCGCGAGACGATCGAGCAAGAAGGCGCGCAGAGCAGAGCGTCCAAGCGCATCTTGGGGATCATGGAGCAGTCCGTGCAGAAGGCCTGCGCGCGCATCCACGAGGAGGCCCGCGCCGACCCGTCGAAGCGCGGCATGGGCACCACCCTCTCCACGCTGCTCATCGCGGGATCGCACGGCTTCATCGCGCACGTCGGCGACAGCCGCATCTACCTCCTGCGCGACGGGCGCGTGCAGCAAATCACGGAAGATCACACGGTCTTCAACGAGCTCATCAAACGCGGAAAGCTCACGCGCGATCAAATCGAGAAGGTCGCGCAGAAGAACGCCATCACCCGCGCGGTCGGCGTGTACGAGCGCGTCGAGGTCGACACGCTCACCATCGAGGTCCTGCCCGGCGACCAGTTCCTCCTCGCGTCGGACGGCCTCCACGGGTACATCGCGCACATCGCCGAGCTGGAGCCGTACTTCGAAGAGGAGAACGGCGAGGACGCCGCGCGCGGCCTCATCGAGCTCGCCAACAAAAAGGGCGGCAAGGACAACATCACCGCGGTGCTCGTGCGCCTCGGCGAGGGCGACGCGCGCGACAGCGTCCGCGCGCGCAAGCTCGCGCTCAAGCGCGACGTGCTCGTCAAGATGCCGCTGTTCTCGCGCCTCAGCGAGCGCGAGCTGCTCCGCATCATGCAGGTCGCCGAGGTCATCGCGTACGACGCAGGCGCCGAGATCGTCAAAGAGGGCGACCGCGGCGACGAGCTGTTCATCGTGCTCGAAGGGCTCGTCCACATCCTCCGCGGCGACTCGGTCCTGAGCGAGGTCGCGGCGGGCGAGCACTTCGGTGAGATGGCGCTCATCCGCAGCATGCCCCGGTCGGCGACGGCGGTCGCGGTCGAGCCGAGCGAGCTCATCGCCGTGCGCCGCGCGGACTTCTTCGAAATCCTCCGCAAAGAGCACGAGCTCGCGGTCAAGCTCCTCTGGCAATTCTTGGGCGTCCTCGCCGACCGCCTGGAGCAGACCTCGCGCGATCTCACCTCCGCCCGGCAGGAGCTGGCGGCCGAGGACATCTCCGACGCCATTTTCCCCGAGGTCGAGGACGTCTCCGCCGGGAGCGGCCCCACGACCTTGGCCGGAGAGCCGAGCCCGCTCCGCGGCAAGTTCACGATGGGGGGACCCGAAGGGGGTCCCCCCAAACCCCCCCGCGGTGCTTTGGCCGACGGTGGGAGCAATCTCGAAGCAATCGCAAAAAAACGGGCGCACGACGGCGGTTGACACCCTCGGCCTTGGGCCGCTAGCGTCGAAGATTGAAGGGTGCTCATGCGATCTTCGACCGTTCGCGCTGCGTCCGCGCTCGCTGCCTTGGCCGTCTCATCAGCCGCTGCCTCGGCCTTTGCCGATGAGCCGCGCAACGTGAACGAGCCCCGGGTGATGATGGAGTCGGGCGAGGTCACGAACGTGATCGACTCGTTCGACGACGGCGATCTCTTCGACCTCAACATCAGCCTCGGCTTCGAATACGTAAACCGCAAGGCCACCATCCTGCGCGAGACCAACATCTTCGCGCCCGGCCTCACCACCGGCGGCTACACGAGCAACGGCCTCAACGTCGCCAAATACGCCGAGAGCACGTCGCGCCTCATCCCGCGCATCGACATCGGCATCTACAAAGACATCGCCGCGCACATCTCGCTGCCGGTGATCCTCGCGCACACGCGCGAGCTGACCGCGATCGACAACAGCGGCGCCCGGGGCTCCCCTGCGCTCGCGGGCGCGCCCGGCGAGACGCTCTTCAGCCTGCCGTTCAAGTCGCCCACGCGCAGCGGGCTCGAGTACATCGGCGCGGGCTTCGACTTCAACATCTTCAACCAAGCGCGCGATCGCACGAAGCCCACCTGGCTCTTCGGCTTCGAAGGCCGCTTCACGGTCGGCACGCCCATGCACGCGTGCAACCCGTCGCCCGCGCAGGGCCAGCTCAAGTGCGCCAACCCGGCCGACATCAACCGCAACGGCAAGACCGAGAACCCGGACTTCGAAGGCACGAACCTCGCTGAGCGCTCGCCCGGCGTCACGCGCGGGACCATGGCGATCGAGGTCCACACGATGATGTCGAAGCGCTACAAGTACATCGAGCCGTACGGCGGCTTCGCGGCGCTCTTCGAGTTCCAGCAGACGTCGAGCGACTACGGGCTCACCAACTTCGACACGACGCTCGTGAACCACCCGCCGTTCGTCGGCACGATGACGCTCGGCATGATGATCATCCCGTGGGAGAACCGCGAGAAATTCAGCCGTGTCACGCTCGATTTCCGCTTCCAAGGCCAATACAAATCCGAGGGCCGCGACTACTCCGAGCTGTTCGACGCGCTCGGGTCGAGCGGCGCGCCTTCGCTCCGCCAGCCGCAGTGGTCGCGCTACATGGCGAACCCCAACTTCAGCGAGGCGGCGTGCACGGACAACGATCCCAACACGATGTGCCTCCCGCGATCGATCGTCGATCAAGGCTCCGATCGCGCGTTCACCACGGGCCTCACCACCGTGCAAGCGCACGGCAATTTCCGCCTCTCCGGGTCGATCACCTGGCAGGCCGGCGAATACGTCAAGTTCACGCTCGGCGGCGGCTTCCGCCACGATCAAGGTCACTTGATCACCGCGGATCAGCCCTGCAATCCGTCGCTCCGCGACGATCCGCAGCAAGGCGGCATCGAGCGCGCAGGGCCCTGCCGCAGCGGCTCGGACGCGCCCGGCTCGACCGTCACCGCGACCGGCGTGCCCAACCCCAACTACAGACCGACCATCAACAACGTCGGCCGCCGCTACTTCGTCGATGGGAGCAACGGCTTCGACATCTTCGCGAGCGGCGTGGTGATGTTCTGAAGGGGCTAACGAGAGCGCTCGTCGCCGCGCTCCTCGTCTCGTCTGTCTCTTTGCCCGCGTACGCGGATCCTCCGCGGCAGAGCCATTCGGCGCAGGTCTCCGCGCCGATCACGATCCTGCCGGCGCGCATCGCCGAGCACGGAAAGCTGCGCCGTCCCAGGCCGAGCGACGGGCCGCTCGCCGAGCACGCGGCGACGCTCGACGGCGTCCTCGCGGACGCCTCGCGCGATCTCGGCCTCACGGTCCGCGATCCTCCGCGCGACGCGCCCGACGAGGCCAAGAAGGACGACCTCGTCGCCGGGCTCGATCGAGCGACCCGCGAACGCGGAGTCGCGACCCACGTCGAGCGCGTGATCGTGCCGAGCATCGCGGCGCGCGGCGACGCGATCGAGCTCGTGATCGATCTCGCGGGCGCGTCGCCCTCGTCGCAGAGGGCGCAGATCCCGCCCGCGGATCTCGCGGTGAAGGCCGTGGTGATGCTCCGCGCGCTGCTCGGTCACGGCGCCGCGCGCGAGCCGCTCATCGCCGTGCCCGCGCTGCCCCCCGACGGGACGACGCTCGGGGGGCGCGTGTCTTTGTTCGTCAACGCGACTTTGTTCGGCGGCCTCGTGGGCTTCTCGATCCAGCGCGCGAGCGGCTCCGACGACCCGCGCGTGCTCTACCCGATCATCGGCGTCGGCGCGGGCATCGGGCTCGGCGCCGCGTACCTCGCGTCGCGCGAGTGGAGCGTGAACGCGGCGGACGCGTGGTACTTCGCCGCGGGCGCGTGGTGGCCCTCGCTCGCGGGGCACATGATCTATCAAGGCAGGTTCGCGCCGCGATCGCCGAACGATCGGTGGGTCTTCGGGCTGCTCGGCGGGGTCGCGGGCGCGGGCATCGCGACGCTCGGGCTCACGCTCGGGAGCATGTCCGAAGGAGGCGTGGCGCTCGCGCACTCGGGCGGAGGCTTTGGATTAGCGTTCGGCGCGCTCCTCGAGATCGTCGCGCGGGGCGACGCGAAGGCGGTCCCGTTCTCGGGGATGGGCTACGGCGCGGGCATTGGATGGCTCGCCGCCGCGGCGCTCGCGACGCGCGTCCAGCTCTCGGCCGCGCGCGTCCTCTCGGCCGACGTCGGCGCGATCGTCTTCGGGCTCGCGGGCGCGGGCGCGGCGAGCCCGCTGCTCGTGACCGCGCACGGCGATCCGATGAAGCAGCGCGCGTGGGCCGCGATCACGCTCGGCGCGTCGGTGAGCGGCGCGATCGTGGGCGGCTTCGTGGGCAAGAGGTTCGAAGGATCGCCCCGGAAGAAAGGCGCGGACGGCGCTCCGCTCTTCGGCATCATCGGCGAGAGCGCGGTGGGCGAGGTGCGCGCGCCGGTGTTCGGCGCGGGGTGGCAGGGGACGCTCTGATCAACAGCGATCAGCGAAGGTGCGAGAACCCGGCGGTCTCCATCAGCATCGCGAGCACCAGCGGATCGCCCGAGGTGGAGCCTCCCGCGAGGTCGCGCATGCGCGCGAGCCTGTCCGCGTCGCGCAAAAAGAGCGGCTCTTTGAGCGTGCCGGCCGCGGTCCTCAAGATGGCCTCGCGCTCGGCGAGCAGCGCGATCGCGGAGGCTCTATCGCCGTCAGCCACGCGCCGCGCGGCCGTGACGAGCGCCTCGCCCGCCGCGAAGCCCTGCACGGTGCGCGCGATCGACGCGTCGATGGTCATCGCGCTCGCGGCGTCGCTGTCCGCGAAGACCGCGTCGAGCGGCAGCTCGATGGTCACGTTCTTCTTGGCGATGCGGTCCTTGTATTTGAGCTCGACGAGCCCGAGCTTCTTTTGGCCCACGCCCGCGCCGGTGCGCAGCTTGAAGAGCAGCGCGTGCCCCTCGTCCCGCGCGAACGCGGGGATGAAGAAGCGCATCCCGCCCTCGTTGTCGTCGCGCCGATCGGCCGTGATTTTGTCGCGCTTCTGCGCCTGGTTGTCGGCCGCGACCTCGATCGCGCGCACGCGTGAGGACTCCTCTTCGCCCAGCCTGCGCGACCCGTACACCTTGAGCAGCTCGACGTCCTTTTGGAGCCGCACCCTCACCTCGACCGCGGTCGCCACGGGATCGAGCCTTCGATCGAGCTCGGTCGCGAGCGCGGGCGCGATCTGATCCGCCGCCTTGAGGTAGTAGTAGCCGCCCGCGCCGTCGCCCGCGATCGAGCTCATGAGCGCGCCGTCGTAGTCGGATCCGAGCCCGAACGAGCTCGTTTGGATGCCCTTTTGGAAGGCGTCGAGCGCGAGCCTCGAGAGCCTCTCGCGCGACGTGATGCCGCCGTTCGCGCGGCCGTCGGAGACGAGCATCACGACGCGGACCGCGTCCTCCGGGATGCTCTTGTTCATCGCCTGCTCGTAGCCCTTGATGAGCCCCGCGCTGATGTTGGTCCCGCCCTCGGTGCCGATGCCCGAGATGGTCCCTTTGATCCATGCGCGGCGCGGGCCCACGGGACCGTCGGCCACGCGCACGTCGGCGTCCGACGAGAACGTGGTGAGCGAGAAGTCGTCGTCCTTGTCGAGCTTGTCGACGAGCGCGATCGCCGCCTCGCGCGCCCGCGTGATCGACTCGCCCGCCATCGATCCCGACACGTCGAGCACGAGGTGCACCGAGAGGTGAGGCCGCGCGGTCGCGTGATCACCCGTGGATCGAAGCGCGAGGCGCACGTGGAACGCGCCGCCGTTGGGCGCGATCTTCGATCGCTCGAAGCCCGCGTCGAGCCCGAGCGCGCGGCCGTTCGGCACCGCGAACACCGGCGCGAAGCGCGCGCCGACGTCGCTCACGATCTCGTTCGCTGCGGCGGGCAGCACGCCGCGCGCGACCGCGGATTCGAACGCGGCGAGGTGCCCGCCGCCCGGTCGATACGTGGTCGCGAAGCGGCCGTTGGGATCGATCGGCGCCTCAGGCGGCGGCGCGGGCGCAGCGATGGGAGGCGCGTACGCGACGGGAGGAGGTTGCGGCGAGGGCCTGTTGTTCGCGACGCGGTGCGATCCGCCGAGGCGCCCGGCGCCGTTGCCGAAGCCTTGTCCCGTGCCGGTGCCCGCGCCGTGGCCGATCGTTCCGATCGCGCCGAGGCCGATGCCGCCGCCGCCTTCGCCCACGCCCGCGCCCCACATGTTGCCGCGCGCGCTCATGGGATCGTTGCCGAGCGCGTCGTCGCGGCCCCACGGCACGGTCGGCGCGTTGGGATCGCCGCCCGCTCCTGAATTGAGGAGCCCGATCATCCCGAACTCCTCCGCGTCGCGGAGCGCGGCTTGTCGCGCGATGAACGGCGGAGGATTTTCAGCCGGCCCCTTCACCCCGTAGCGCGAGCCCGTGTTCTTGAGGTTCGGGTTGCCCATCGCGCCCTCTTCGCCTTTGGCGCGCGTGCCGGTGCCCGCTTCGCGCATGTCCCCCCAATTGTCGCCGACCTGCTCGGCCTCCTTCACTTCCATCTCGCGCTCGTTGATGTGCTCCATGAGCAGCGTGAGCGTGCGGATCTGCTCGGCGCTCGCGTCCTCGGGCGAAGGCGGCGCGACGAACGCGCTCGCGCCGAGCGCCGAGGCCTGCGCCAAGGCCGACACCATCACGCACGCGATCGCGCGCTTGCCCGTGATCGATCGCGCGGCCACGCGCGGCGCGGCCTCGCCGAAGGAGACCTCGAAGGTCACGCCGTCACGCTCGAATTGAGCTTCTTTTTCAGGCTCGATCGCGACACGACCCGAGGGCGTCACCGCGAAGATCGAGGAGCCCTCGACCTCGACGATCGGCGCGAGCGGGATGGCGATCGCGACGTCTCCGCCCTCCCCCGCCGTCATCGCGCGGGGGGGCTCGACGTGGGCGACATGGAGGACCGTGGTCCCGAAGCGTGCGGTTACGGTGAGCGAACGTCGCGTGGCAGGGGTGGCGCTCATGGTGATGGGCACCGACAGCGCTCGATGGATGCCGTTCCGCTCCGAGAAAAAATCTTCACCCAGGAACACGGCCCGCGCGCGCGTGTCCGTCACGCCGCTGCTTGTAAAGCCGAGGGAACCGGCCTAACGAAGCGGGCCGTGATCCCCTTCGATCGACAAGCCCTCCTCGCCCTCGTCCACCGCGCGACGGGCCACGCGGACGCATCCATCGCCGACATGCCGGGCGGCGCGTCGCTCCGGCGCTACATGCGCGTGAGCGCGCCGTCGGGCTCGCTCATCGCGATGTTCGTCCCCGACGCCGCGCCCGAGGAGATCACCCACGGCGCTTTGCCTTCGCGGTGGCCCTTCTTGGAGGTGCAGGAGCTGCTCCACGCCCGCGGCGTGCGCGTGCCCCGCGTGATCGCCGAGGACTGCGAGCGAGGCCTCTTGCTCATCGAAGACCTCGGCGACGTGACGCTCGCCGCGTTCCTCGTCGCTTCGCCCGATCGTCGCGCCGCGATCTACACGCGCGCCGTGACCGATCTCGCGAGGGCGCAGATCGCGCTCGCGGCGCTGCCCGAAGGCTCCGTCGTGCGATCGCGCGCCTTCGACGAGGCGCTGCTCCGCTGGGAGCTCGATCACTTCCGCGAGTGGGGGCTCGACGCGCGCGGCAAATCGCTCTCTGCGGACGATCGCGCGCTCTTCGACGCGATCGCGGATCGGCTCGCGCGCCGCATCGCGGGCTGGCCGCGGGGCTTCGTCCACCGCGATTACCAGAGCCGGAACCTGATGGTGGTCGAGGGCGAAGGGCTCGCGTGGATCGACTTCCAAGACGCGCTCATGGGCCCGCGCGTCTACGACCTCGTCGCGCTGCTCAACGACAGCTACCAGTCGTTCGATCGCGCCTTCATCGAGGCGAGGCTCGACGAGTTCGCGGCCGCCCGCGGCTTCGGCGCGGAGGAGCGCGCGGAGATCGGCCGCGCGTTCGACGTCATGACCGTGCAGCGCAAGCTCAAGGACGCGGGGCGCTTCATCTTCATCGATCGCGTCAAGAAGAACCCGAGCTTTCTGCCCTTCTTCGAGCCGTCGATCGAAAAAGTGAAGGGCGCGCTCGATCGCCTCGCGGACGAGGACGACATGCGCGCGCTCCGCGCCCTCTTGGCGAGGGTCGTGTAGCGCATTTTCGCTTGCGTCGGCGGGGAGAGTCGGGTTTCGCTGCGGCTCGCCATGTGGTTCGACCTCACCGAAGCGTCCGTGGGCTTCATCGAGTCATCTCCGTATCGCTTCGTGAACGAGGCGGTCTACCGCGCTCCGCCCGAGCGCGTGTTCGACGTGTTCGCGAAGGGCGAAGGGCAGCGTGAGTGGTTCGTCGATTTCGTCGAGAACCGCTGGGACTCGCCCGAGCCTCACGGCGTGGGCACGACGCGCGTGGTCGAGCTCAAGGCGATCTCGGTGCGGGAGCGGTTCTTGATCTGGGAGCGCGGCAAGCGGATGACGTTCTCCATCTACAAGAGCACGCTGCCGCTCGTCTCCGAGATGCTCGAAGACCTCCAGTTCGAGCCCGCGAAGGACGGCGGGACGCGCTTCTTGTGGCGCGCTTGCTACAGGCCCTCGTTCATCACGCGGCCCGTTCACCCGATCGTGCGCGCCATCTTCGGGCGCATGTTCAAGAAGACCACCGAGCAGCTCGGGCGCTGGCTCGACGCGCACCCCCAATGAGAGGGATCGTGATCCGTTACGCCGCTCCGCTCGCCGCGATGACGCTCGCCGCGTGCAGCTCGTCGCCTGCCCCCGCGCCCCCGCCCGCCGCGTCCGCGTCCGATGCGCCCGCCGCCTCCGCCTCCGCGCCGCCGGTCGAGGACAAGCCGCTCACCGCGCTGCCGACCACGTGCGACAGCAAGAAGAACGACGTCTGCATCCCTCCCCCGAACCTCGTCAAGAAGCTCTGCGGCGGCTCGTACCCCGACGTCGCGCTCGCGATGTTCGCCAAGGGCACGCCGTGGACGCGCGGGTACCTGCGGGTGAAGAGCGCCGAGGCGTGGAACGCGTCGGGCGGCGCGTCGGCGGGCGGCGAGAAGCTCGTGTTCGACGAAGAGCTGTTGATCCTCACGGTCCGCATCGCGGACACGGGCGGCATGGTCGTGAGCGGCGCCGGGGGTAACTACGACGTGCTCCGATGGGACGGCTCGTGCGTGTCGCTCTCCGTCGAGGAGGTGACGCTCAAGCCCTCGCCCACGCCGAAGCACACGAAGATCCCTTGGAAGAGCCTCGACGACGCGACCAAGAACGCGCTCATGAAGAGCGACAAGGTCGCCAAGGTCGCGGCCGAGCGAAAGAAAGAGTGCAAGGGCGTGACGATGGGCGACGTGAGCCTCAAGTGCGTCAAGGCCGACGAGCAGCTCAGCGTCGTGGTGGTCGAGTACGTGCGGAGCGGTGGCGTAGCGCTCTCCCCGCGCCTGCCTTGATCGTCGCGTCGCGCGCGATCGATCCCTGTTGGTCCGCGCGTGACGTGTGGCATGATCGGCGGCTCAAGAGATGGTCGCGCTGCCCGGCATCATGCTCCTCATCGGGATGGTCTACGCGAGACCGCAGGAGTTCTCCAAGGACCTGAAGGAGCTCCCGTTCCTCTACCTGTTCCTCGGCATGTCGCTGCTCGGCATGTTCGCGGACATCGGGATGGGGAAGACCAAGATCATCCCGAACCCGCTCACGACCATCGTGCTCGTGCTCTACACGTGCATGGTGATGTCGGTCGCCATCCGCTCGCCGATGGACTTCGTGTCCTCGATCATCACGATCTCCGTCTCGATGTGCCTCTTCTTCATCGTCGGGTACGGCGTGCAGCGCGTGCCCAACATGGTGCGCGTCACGTTCGTGGTCTTCTTGCTAGGGCTATGGGTGGCCGTCATCGCGGGCAGTCAGGGGTTCGCCGGCTTCGGGTGCCTCATGCGCAGGCCCGGCGTGCGCGACGCGACGAGCATCCCCGACGGGCGGCCGTGCTTCATGGGCGTGAGCCCCGAGGGTGAGAAGCTCGACGGGCTCATGCAGTGTTACAAAGACGGCGTCGAGGGGCTCGCGTACGAGTGCGAGAAGGTCGGGTGGCTCGACACCACGTCGATCGGCGGCGGGCGCGTTCGGTACGTGGGCGTGCTCAAGGATCCGAACGAGACCGCGCTCGCGACGGCGCTCACCATCCCGTTCGCGTTCGCGTTCTTCGAGCAGCGCAAGAGCACGTTCCGCCTCGCGCTGCTGCTCTTCACGCTGATCGCCGTCGCGCTCGAGATCGTCTTCACGCAGTCGCGCGGCGGGCAGGTGGCGCTCGGCGCGGTGCTCGGCGTGTACTTCATCAAGAAGTACGGCTGGAAGCGCGGCATCATCGTGGCCGGGGTCATGGCCGTCCCCGCGATCGTGCTCGGCGGTCGCAGCGGCGACGAGGCGTCCGAGTCGTCGCACGAGCGGCTCGGCTGCGCGTGCGCCGCGATCAAGATGCTCCTCAACTATCCGCTCACCGGCGTCGGCTACGGCAAGTTCACCGAGTACCACAACCTCTCGGCGCACAACGCGTACCTGCTCGCCGCGGGCGAGGCCGGCCTCCCGGGGATCTTCCTCTTCACGCTCCTCATTTACGCGTGCATCAAGGTCCCCGCGATGGCCGTGCAATACGACTTCGGCCCCGGCCGCGACGCGGACGTCATCCGATCGCTGTCGACCGCGATGCTCTCCGCGTTCGTCGGCGTCGCGATCGGGATCTTCTTCCTCTCGTGGACGTACCACTTCGTTTTGTGGATCAACTTCGGGCTCGCGGGCGCCTTCTACTCGACGGTCCGCGCCAAGTACCGCGACTTCAAGGTGAAGATCACGCCCAAGGAGATGGGCATCATCTTCGCCGGCGTGGTCTCGTTCCTGATCGTCTACTCGGGCTACATCAAATACAAAGGCGCCTGGGAGTAGCGAGGTCAACGTGGGTCGCGACTCCGCGTTCGCGGGTCGCTCGATCAGCGGCCCATCCCGAGCACCATCACGAGCGGCGTCTTGGCGATGATCGAGAGCTCGAGGCGCAGGTACTCGACGAGGTCCTCGAGCGCGGCCGAATACGCGAGGTCGTAGAGCATCTTCATGCGCATGTCGTCGGCCTCGGCGCCCTCGACGCCTTCGAGATCGTACGGGTTGAGCAGGCTCTCTTCGTACGCGGCGGCCTCGCTGCCCGCGGGCGCGCGGCCCGTGTAGCCGAGCGACACCTGCGCGAGCCCCGTGATGCCGGGCTTGATGTCGCGCATGCGCTCTTCGAAGAACGGGATCGCCGCGGCCAAGTTGACGAGCAGCTCGGGGCGCTCGGGGCGCGGGCCGACGAGGCTCATCTCGCCGCGGAGCACGTTCCAGAACTGCGGCAGCTCATCGAGCCGCGTCTTGCGGAGGAAGCGCCCGACCTTGGTGATGCGCGGATCGTTCTCCTGCGCGAGCACCGCGCCGGTGAGCTTCTCGGCGTCGGTCCGCATCGTGCGGAACTTGCGCATCCTGAACTCGATGAACTCCGGCACGGGGATGCCCTCGCCCTCGTTCATGCGCACGCCCTTGAGCATCCCCGCGCGCCGTTGCTCGTAAAACACAGGGCCGGGCGACTCGATGTAGATCGCCGCCATGATGAACGGATAGAGCGGGAGCGTGGCCGCGAGGCCGGCCACCGACGAGACGATGTCGATCGCTCGTTTGGTAATCCTTACCGAGGGAGTCACCGGGAAACCCTGTAGCTCATGACGAGCAAACCATGGTAGGGTCTACGTTCGGAGGAAGCTACCGTGATCCAACTCCGCGTGCCGGGCGTCCTTGCATATCGGCACTTGGCGCTGCGCGTCGCGAGCTACGCTTGCAAGATGATGGCGCTCGAAGTGCGCGGCCTCCCGCCGGACACGAACGAGCCTGAGATCGGCGCGGACGCGGACGATTTCGAGGCGGAGGTCGTCTCCGCGTTCGGGGAGGCGTTCAACAACGTTGCGCTGCACGCCTACGGCGAGGGCCAGCACGGCGACGCCATCATCGAGATCCGGTGGACATCGGACGTGCTCACGATGGAGCTAACGGACGTTGGTCGGAGCTTCGACCCCGACGCGGTTGCCCCTCCCGAGCTTGAGTCGCTCCCCGAGGGCGGAATGGGCCTCTTCATCATGCGATCGTTCGTCGACGATCTCGTGTACGAGCCCGGGCCCCCCAACCGCCTTCGCATGACCAAACGGCAAAAGCGCGCCGGGCGCGCGGACGAGGACGCGGAGAGCCGCGAGAGCGCCGATCCCGAGCCATCCGACGCATCGTCATCGGAGTACGGTGACGAGCGCGCGAGCGACTGGAAGCTCAAGGTCGTCGACGGCGCGAGGCTCGACAACGACTGGGAGACGCGGCACGCCGCCGGGGACGCGTCGAGGAGACCATGAAACACACTCGTACGGACAACGGTGATGAGACGGTGCTGGAAATTGACGGGACGCTCGACGCGGTCACCGCGCCCGAGCTGCGCTCGGTCGTAGACGGGGTCGTCAACGAATCACGTAAATCCGTGACGCTCGATCTGACCGCGCTCCGCTTGATCGACAGCTCGGGCGTGGGCGTGATCGTCTCGCTGTTCAAGCGCGTGCGCGGATACGGCGGCCAAGTCCGCATCGTGGGCCTCCGCGATCAGCCGCGCGCCATCTTCCGGCTCCTGCGTCTGGATCGCGTGTTCCCGGTCTAAACCCTACGTGTAAAACCGGCTGGCGCGCTCGGCGTTCCGATCTACGTTTCGTCCTTTGGGGCGGCTCGCAAACAGTTTGACCGCGACCAACCGAAGAACGGCCTGCGGTTCGCCGCTCCCCTGAGGTCAGCCGACGATGACCACCACGCCTCCGAACACGAGCTCCGAGCTTCGCGCGAAGACCGCGGCCACCCCCACGACGCAGGCGCCCAAGGTCGCGACGGCGGCCGCGGCCCCCAAAGAAGAGGGCGGCGGCATGCCGAACCCCGTCGCGCTCGTGCGGCGGGCCATCAACCATTGGCCGGTGGTCTTCGTGACCTTGGTGCTCGGCGCGCTGATCACCGCGCAGGTCGCGCGCACGCGGACGGCGACGTTCAAGTCCGAGTCGGTGATGGTGTTCCGCGGCGGGATGAAGCTCTCGGACGCTCCGGGCACCGACATGAAGGCGCTCGCCGGGCGGCTCAAAGAGAGCACGCTCGCGCAGTCGACGCTCAAGCGGACCATCTCGGATTGCCGCGCGTACCGCGACATCGTCCAGAAGCGCGGGCTCACCGACGCCGTCGACACCATGCGAAAGAAGGTCGATTTCAAGGGGCGCGGCCCCGAGACCTTCGTGATCTCGTTCGAAGGCAACGCCCCCGACGAGGCGCAGCGCTGCACCGCGCGCCTCGTCGAGATCGTGATCGCCGAGGAGGCGAAGGCGCAGGCCACCTTGGTGAAGGGCTCGACGGAGTTCCTCGAGAACGAGAAGAAGCGCTTCGGCGACGAGGTCGATAAGCTCGAAAAAGAGTTCTATCAGTTCATGGAGGATCACCCCGAGGTCGCCGGCGCCGCGGGCAAACAAGGTGTCCTCATCGCGAGCAAGTTCAAGAAGGAAGAGGACGCCGCCAAGCGCGCGAACAAGGCGAAATCCAAGAAGGGAAAGAGCGGCGCAGGCCCGCGCAGGCGAGGCGCGTCTCCGGTGCCCGTCAAGGACGACGACGACGGCGCGGCGGCCGTCGATCCGGTGTTGCTCGCGCAGCTCAAGGCCGCGCAGAACGAGGTCGCCTCCGCGCGCAAAGATCACGCGGACAAGAGCGCCAAGTTCACCGAGGCGCACCCGGACGTGAGGCTCGCCGCCGCGAGGCTCGCCGCCGCGCAGGAGGCGCTCGCCGCCGCGCAGTCCGCGGTCGAAGCGGCCAAGCCCGCTCCCGCGCCGAAGAAGATCGTGATGCCCGAGGATCCTTACGAGGAGCCCTCGGCCAAGCCCAAGGCGGCGGGCGCGCCGTCGGGGTCGCCGTCCCCGGACGACGAGGACAAGGACAAAGAAAAAACACAGGTAAAGAAGCCTCCGAGCGACTCCGCCGACGCCGAGCTCATCGCGCTCGAGACCGAGTGGACGCGCATCAACCGCGAGCTCAACGAGGCCAAGGGACACTTCGGCGACGTGAGCGCGAAGCTCTACAAAGCAGAGGCGATCGCGCGCACGTACGCCGACGGATACGGCCCCGAGCTGGTGGTGCTCGATCCCGCGTTCAAGCCGGGCAAGCCCAACAACATGCCGAACAAGACCGTGGTCGCGATCGGCCTCGTGGCGTCGATCTTGGTCGGGCTCGTGATCTCGGCGGCGTGGGGGCTCTTCCTCGATGATCGGCTCTTCCACGCGAGCGAGGTCGAGAACATGGATCTGGTCCCCCTGCTCGGCACGGTCCCCCGCGGGGAGGACAAACACGGCAAAGGCAGGGCGAAGCGCCCTCAAATCAAACCTGCGTGAAACGGCTTCCGCCGAACCGTCCGCGCTGCTACCACGGCCCGTCTTGGGCTCTGGGGATCGAATGGCGCGGGAGATGATGCCGAAGGCTGCAAAATCCCCGGCTGCTCCATTCGAAGCGCTCGAGCGATCGCTCGACCGGACCATCGACACGTTGAGCCGGGGCCCTTCGTCCTCCGAGCTGCGCGCGTTGCTCATCGAGGCGCGCAGGCTCCGCAGCGTGATCGCCAATTGGAGGAGCATCCCTCCTCCGACCGACGTGTACGACGAGATGTTGGAGCGCGTCCTTCATCTCACGTCCGCCGCGGGGACGTTCGAAGAGGGCGATTTACCGGCCGGCGCCGCAGCCCAAGACGACGTTTATTCGCTCGACGCGGAGCCCCATCTCTATTCGCTCGAGGGCAACACCCGCGGGGACCTCGCCGCGAGGACCGCGACCGGACGCGCCGCGCGCGACGCCACCGGCTACGATCGCGCGGCCTACGATCGAAGGCCGATCGAGCGCGAGCCCGAGGACGATCGCCGAGGCGGCCGGCTGCTCGGCGGATCGACGCGCGCCGACATCGAACGGCGGCTCGACTCGCTCGACGAGCAGCTCTCGCGATCGTCGTACACCGAAGGGGATTTGCCGCGCATGGATCGCTACGAGCGCAGGGCCGTGCCCGCGCCTCGCGATCCCGACACCTACGACGAGGACGATCTCGACGTACGGGACTACGACCGAGCGCCCTCCCACACGCGCGGCGACACACAGCAACGGCGCGCTTCGTATGCCGAGCCCGAGAGCGAGCCGCCTCCTCCGCGCGGCGGCACCGGACAACGGCGCGC
>CAYTJL010000008.1:16258-58207 GCA_964437785.1 uncultured Polyangiaceae bacterium | reverse complement strand
CCTCCGCGCGGCGGCACCGGACAACGGCGCGCGGCGTACGCCGAGCCCGAGAGCGAGCCGCCTCCTCCCACGAGGCAGTCGTCGGCTCCTCCGCAGCGCCGATCGTCCGAGCCTCCGCAGCGCCGATCCGAGCCTCCGCAGCGCCGATCCGAGCCTCCGCCGAACCGAGCAGAAGAGGCTCCCCTCATCGAAGCGGAGTCGACCGGCGTCACGCCGATCGTCGTCGAAGCGGGCAAGCGCCCGGAGAAGGTCGATCCGCACATCGTCATGCTCGCGGACGCGTACACGGAGCGCGCGGACGCGTACCGGACGCTCCGCCGTAAGCTCGCGTCGACGGGCAACCCGCACGTGATCGCGGTGACGAGCGCGAACCCCAAAGAGGGCAAGACCACGTGCGCGGTGAACCTGGCGCTCGCGCTGCACGAGGCCGCGCGCGGTCGCGTCCTGCTCCTCGAAGCGAACCTCCGCGCCCCCGCGCTCGGAAAGATCTTCGAGCTCAAGCCGCCCGAGTGTTTCTCCAAGCAGCTCGCCCGTCATCGTGACGAGCCGGCCGGGCCTTGGATCGTGGTCGAGCCCTTGCCCAAGCTCCACGTGCTCGCGCTCGATCCCGAGGAGAAGCACGCGCCCCTGCTCGACGCGATCGCGTTTCAAACAGCGATGGATCGGCTCAAGCACGCCGACTACGAGTTCATCATCGTGGACGCGCCGCCCGTGCTCGGGAGCGTCGACGTGAACCTCATCGCGGACGCCGTCGACGGCGCCATCTTCACGGCGATCCAGATGTCGTCGAAGCGCGGCCCGATCAAGAAGGCCATCACGCAGATCCAGCCGGCGCCCATCCTCGGTGTGGTCGTGCTCGACGCGTTTTGATGGTCTATGCTGGGGCCGCACATGCGATTCCCTCGGATTTCCCCCGAGATGATGCGCTTCGGCGCGCTGTCGGCCGTGCTCGTCGCGGCCGGGATCGCCATCACCGTCTTGCTCCTGCCGCCCCCGCCCGACGACGCGCCTCGCCCGCCGCCGCCGCTCCGCATCGCGGGCGAGGTCGTGCCGCCGGCGGGCGAGCCCATCGCGGGCGCGCTCGATCTGGTGCGGCGCTACGCGTCGGGCGAGATCACGATCAAGCTGCCGGACGGCGGTAAGCGCGCGCTGCGCCGCAGCGCGCTCGGCGTCGAGATCGATCGCGCGCGCCTCGCGGACATCATCCGCGAGACCCAGCGCCCCGAGAGCGCGATCCGCCGCGCGCACGATCGCGAAAAGAAGCCTGGTGAGCCGCTCGATCTGCCGCTCCCGATCGCGCTCTCGCAGGACATCGCGATCTCGAAGCTGCTCGATCTCAAGGCCGAGATCGACGCGCCCGCGACCGACACCTTCGTCGATCTGGAGAGCAAGAAGCTCAAGCCCGAGAAGATCGGCCTGCGCCTCGACGTGTACGCGACGCTCGCGAAGCTCGATGCGGCGCTCCGCAGCGGCGCGAACGAGGTCGACGCCGCGGTCGAGACCATCGCCCCGAAGCTCCTCGCCAAGGACCTCGGCGACGTGAAGTTCGATCACGTGCTCGGCTACTTCGAGACGCGGTACGCGCGCGGCGAGAAGGCCAAAGATCGCCGCTACAACCTGCACCTCGCGGCCTCCAAGCTCGACGGCGCGGTGGTGATGCCGGGCCAGGTGTTCGACTTCAACGGCGTCGTTGGCCCGCGCGACGAGGCGCACGGCTACCGCGTCGCGCCCGTGATCGCGCAGGGCGAGCTGGTCGACGGGCTCGGCGGCGGCACGTGCCAAATCTCGGGCACGCTGCACGGCGCCGCGTTCTTCGCGGGGCTCGAGATCGTCGAGCGCTACCCCCACTCGCGGCCGAGCTACTACATCAAGCTCGGGCTCGACGCGACCGTCGTGTACCCGACCATCAACTACCGCTTTCGAAACAACTTCGATTTCCCCATCGTCCTCCACGAGACGGTCTCGAACGGCGTTGTGCGCGCCGAGATCCTCGGGCCCTCGCGCAAGCTCACGGTCACCTATTTTCGCCGCATCGACGACGTCATCCCCTTCGAAGAGGTGGAGCGAAAGACGTCGAAGCTGCCCGAGGGCGTGCGCGTGCTCGCGCAGCGCGGGATCCCCGGCTTCAAGACGTACAGCTCACGCGTGATCCGCGACGGGGCCTATGCGGTGCGCGAGCACTGGTCCGACACGTACCCGCCCACCACACAGATCGTCCACGTGGGCTCCGGCCCCAAAGACGTAAACTCCAAAGCTGAGGACGATCCCCACCCCGAATACGTGGCCGACGAATACCTCACCATCACCCAAGGCCCCGACATCCACACGCCCGGCGTCCCCGGCGATGAGCCCGGCGGAGGCACGGTGGAGAGCAGAGAGGCAGGGAGGAGCGGTGAGCGCGGTTGGCTCGAACGCCTCGGGATGAGCCGTTATCGCTCGAACGACAAAGACAAGAAGGACGACGGCGACAAGCCCGATCAGGCCGAGGGCAAGCGCGATGCGCCGCGCGATAAAGAGGCGAAGAAGGGCAAAGACGACGAGAAGCCCCGCAAGAAGCGGCGCCGTAAAAAGGCCGATTCGCCTTAACGGCGCTCGCTCGTAGAGAGGCTGTTAGCAGCTCACTTGGGCGGAGGGTTGGCGCCCGGGATGGGGAAGCCCGACGGGATGAGGCCCGAGGGGATGGCGCTCGGGAAGCCGGACGGGATCGGGAACGGGAAGCCGCTCGATTGAGAGCCGGCGGGCGGGGGCTGCTGCTGCGGAGGAGGCTGCTGGTAGCCGCCTTGTTGTTGAGGATACCCCTGCTGCTGATACCCACCTTGCTGGGGATAGCCCTGCTGGGGATAGCCCTGCTGGGGATAGCCCTGCTGGGGATACCCTTGCTGCGGATAACCCTGTTGCGGGTAACCTTGCTGCGGGTAGCCCTGCTGCGGGTAGCCCTGCTGCGGGTAGCCCGCGTTGTACTGGGTCTGGGGTTGTTGGTTCGGCGGCTCGCAGCCGAGGGCGAGCACCAAGGACGACGACATGAGGAGGCCGAGGGCCGTGAGCGCGATGGAACGCATGCGCCTATCCTATCCGGTCTTTTCCAGGCCGCCGAAAGAAAAAAGGGAGAAGATTCGTGCTCGTTCCCCCGGGATCCCCCCGACGAGCTTCACCGTCCCCTCCCTCTCGCCCGGAGCCCCGATCGCGAGGCCCTCGTCTTGCTACGCCGCCTCGCATGGACGGCTCCGCCCCATACGTGCCAGAATGCTCGCCCTTCTTCGATGGCCCAGCGCACGCGCCGATCATGAACGCCGAAATTCATCCGGGAGACGTCATCGCCGGGAAATATAGGGTCCGGGCCATCCTTGGCCGCTCGCACGGGCTCATGGTCGATGCGTTCCACACCGAGTTCGACCAGCGGGTGATCATCAAGCTCCTGCTCGCGGGGCACGGAGACGAGCGCGAGATCGAGCGCTTCCGCCGCGAGGCGAGGACGCTCGCGAAGCTCGAGTCGGAGCACGTCGCGCGCATCATCGACGTGGGCACCGAGGCGGATGGATCGTTTTACCTGGTGCGCCAATACCTCGAAGGCACCGACCTCGCGACGTACATCCACAAGACCGGCCCCATCGGCCTCGACGACGCGGTCCACCTCGTGCTCATGGCGGCCGAAGGCGTGGCCGAGACCCACAGCCACGGCATCATCGTGCGCGAGCTCGAGCCCGAGCACCTCTTCTTGACGCAGCGGCCGGGCGGCGCCCCGCTCGTCAAGATCGTCGACTTCGGCACGGCCAAGCTGATGCGCGACGCCGCGGCGCCGGGCGCGGGCGGCGAGCTCACCGCGACCGCGATGTTCGGGCTCTCGCCGTATTCGTCGCCCGAGCTCGTGCGCAAAGCCAAGAACGTGGATCAGCGCACGGACGTGTGGTCGCTCGGCGCGATCTTGTACGAGCTGCTCACGGGCAAGGCTCCGTTCGCGGGCGAGGCCGCGTTCTTGATGCTCAAGATCACGCGCGAAGATCCCGAGCCGCTCACGTCGCTGCGGCCCGATCTGCCGCCCGAGATCGATCAGATCATCGGCTGGGCGCTCGCCAAAGACGTCGACGCGCGCTTTCAAAGCGTCCACGCGTTCGCGCACGCGCTCGCGCCGTACGCCACCAACGAGGGGCAGGTGCTCATCCAGCGCATCGGCCAAATCGCCGAGCGCGCCAAGCAGAAGCGCCGCCCGGGCTCCGCGCCTCCGCCCGCGATCCCCGCGCCGAAGCCCTCGCAGCCGCGATCCGCGCCGCCCCCTGAAAACGCCTACGCGACGCCTCCCTCCGCGCCTCCGCGCTCTTCGCCTGCGACGTCTCCCCTGCGCATGCCCGCGGCGCCGCGGCTGCCCGCGCAGAGCGAAGACTCCATCACCGACGTGCGCAACATGCGCGCGCGCGCGGAAGGGACCGACGCGGGTCGCTCGATCGCGTACGACGCGAGCTTCGGATCGAGGCCGCCTCCGCCGAGGCCCTCGTCGCCGCAGGCGCCCGAGTCGAGGCCGCGCGCGGAGCCTTCGTCGCGTCGCGTGCCTCCGCCTCCCGCGGGGCAACCCGCGGGCAAGGCCGATCTCAATTGGTCCGATACGCCCGAGAAATCGCCTGAGATCGCGCAATCGACCACGGGCGGCGCGTGGGCCTCGCGATCGCCGTCAACGCCCGCGCCGCCGATGCAACCGCCGCCGGCCGCGCCTGCGCCTGCGCCGAAGAGCAGCAAGATCGCGCTCTATGCGATCATCGCGTCGGCGATCATCGTGCCTCTGCTCCTCGCGCTCGTGATCGTCAAAAAGGTCCGCACGCCGGACTCTGCGTCTCCGGCGAGCGCGAGCGTCGAAGCCTCTGCGTCCCCTCCTGTCGCGCAAGCGTCTTCGGTGGCTGCGCCTCCGCCCACGCCCGCCGAAGAGGCGAGCGCGCCGCCCGCGGTGACCACGGCGCAAGAGCCCGCTCCCCCTCCCGCGCCGAGCCCGGTGGCCGACACCAAGAAGCCTGTCAAAGCATCTCCTGCTCCTGCGCCCGCTCCCGCCCCTGCGCCCGCGCCCGCGCCCGCTCCTGCTCCTGCCGCGGGCGGCGGCGGGAGCGGCACGCTGCTCGCGATGGCGATCGGAGGCACCTGCGCCTTCGCGGTGAACGGCGCCGGCAAAGGCACGTCGACATCGATTCGCCTCCAGCTCAAGCCCGGCAGTTATTCGGTCACGTGCAGGCCGCCGAGCGGAGGCACCAAATCGAAGAGCGTGCAAGTGAAGGCCGGTGAGACGGCCATGGCCACGTTCAAGCTGTAACATCATTCCAAACAGGCACGCTCGACGTCGCCGTTGGACACGCGCCCGCGGGCGATGCCGCGCTCGCAGAAAAAAAGCAGCAAGAGCCGAAATCCAAACGACAATTCGCGCTTTGACGCGCGCTTTCCGGTTGACCAATCACGGCGCGCATTCGATCATTTCCGCCGCACCGACGCGGCGCGACCGCAGCTCATGAGTCGCCTATCACTTCGTCGGCGCGCGGAGGAGACCCCTTGAAACGTAGAGATTTCCTTAGAGGCGCAGCGGTGTTGGCCGCCGGGGCGGGGGCCGGGACGGCCACGCTGCTCGGATCGCAGCGCGCCATGGCGTTCGGCGAGATCCCCAAAGAGGGTGAGGCCGCCTCGGTCCCCGAGGCGATGCGCGCGCAAAACATCCTCGAGATCTTCCTTTACGGGGGCCTCAGCCAATACGAGTCGTTCTATTGCGCCGACGCGTACGGCCAAAACGACAACACCGGTTGGTGGGTCTTTTACAACTCGGGCGACGTGCAACAAGCCGTCAGCTCGTGCGGGATTCAAGGCCCGCTCCTCCAGAGCTTCGCCCCCGACGCCAACGGCGTCGACATCAAGCTCGGCCCGTACGTGATGCCGATTCGCAACCGGCCCGACGTGATGAACCGGATGCGCGTCGCCATCACCGCGCACGACTTCGAGCCTCACGAGGGCGCCATCCCCCTCGCGCTCGCGGGCCGCGGGCTCGGCCACCCGGCGCTGTCGGGCCTCGGGTCGCACATCCAACGGTATTTCTTGGAGCGCGAGAACAAGCCTGGTCGCGCGCCGTATTCGTATGTCCTGCTCTCGGCGCAGCTCGGCTTCCCGACCGACAACGTGCGGAGCGCGACCGCGATTGGCATGCACCCGGGCGCGGCGCGGCCCCTCATGCTCAAGACCGACGCGGCGGGCGACCTCACGGCGCTGCTCGCCCGCGGCACCGTGGGGAACAACCGCGCCAACTACGATAAGCTGATGCAGCGCTACATCGATCGGTATCACGATCGGCTCCGCTTCAAGGCGCAGGGCGAGCCGCTGCGCGCGCCCAGGCTCGCGGACCTCACGTCAGCCTCGGAGTCCATCGCCAACGCAGACGCCATCTCGGCCGTGCTGGAGCCTCAATTCTTTACGCCGGTGTCAGGCCAAGAGTGCGGCGATTTCAACGGCGTCGACGGCACCACGATGAGCCTCCGGCTCGCGACTCATCTGCTCACCCACCCCACCGAGCCCGCGCGTTACGTGTGCGTGGTCGACGGCGGGCTCCTGCTCGCGGACGGCGGCGGCGGCTACGACACCCACGGCGAGAACTCGCACACGCAGGCGCGCAACCTCAGCCACATGCTGAAGACGCTCACGAGCCTCATCAACCAACCGGGCGAGGGCAACCCCAACAAGCTCGATCTCGACAAGACCATGATCGTGATCACCACCGAGTTCGGCCGGACGCCTTTCTCACAAGGCGGCGGCAAGGGCCGTAACCACTGGCCTTATGGATATCCCATCGTGTTCATCGGCGGGCCCGCCACCAAAGGCGTCTTCGGCGCGTGCGGCGCCGACGGACGAGCCATCGTTGGGTCGAGCTCCCCCCAAGAGAACCGGATGGCGGCGCTGATGGCCCTCGGGATTTGGCCCTTCGCCCAAGAGAGCTACAACGTGTCCGACGTGCCGGGCGCGACCAACGAGGCGGGCGCGGCCACGCTCGTCAAGCAACGTCAATTGGGGATCCTCACATGAGCGCCGGAATCCTTCAAAAAGCGCTCCTCCCCGCGCTCGTCGCCGCCGCGGTCGGCGCGGGAGCGGGCGCGTGCGGCGGGACGGACACCGATCCTCCCGACCCCAACACCACGGGGACGAGCAGCGGTGTCGTCGATCCGCCCGCGAACCCGACCCACGTTTGGACCGAGTGCCAAGCGAGCGATCAAGCGTGGGTCCGGCGCGCGCTCCTCGCCGTGAGCGGCAGGAGGGGTTGGGGCCAAGCCGAGGTCAACGCCTATGAGGACATCCTCAAAGGGGTCCGCGCCGCCGATCGCCAAGCCGCCGGCAAGTTCGGCGACATCGGCGCTTCGCTCCCGTCCGAGGGCGGCGACATCGAGAACGCCAAGCGGCTCGTCGCCCGCGCGATGATGCAAGAGAACGCCTTCCGCGAGCGGTGGAGCGATTTCTTGATGGACGCGCTGCGCGTCGTCCGCATCGAGATCAAGTCTCAACAGAGCTGTTATGGGCCGCCCAACCCCAACGCGCTCGACGACGGCACGCTCGCGCGGTTCGTGCGCGACAACGACTCTTCGAACGGCGCGACCCCGCTCCCCAACTTCACCATGGGGCAGCTCCTCTCGTCGGCGATCCAGCTCGACGACCTCTCGGTGGTCTATCGCGCGCACCTCTTCGCGATGATGAGCCTGCCCATCTATGGCGCGAACGTGAGCTTCGAGGCCATGGAGCGCATTCAACGGCAGGACTTCGGGACCATCTTCAGCACCTCCTACCTGCACCGCGACCTCGTTTGCCTCGCGTGCCACAACAGCGAGTTCTCGGTCACCTACAACGAAGATCCCGCGCTGAACCGGGCGTGGCCCACGCCGGGGCTCTTCGAACAAGCCCTCTTCGGGGCGTCCAACGGCAAGCACCCCTCGGACGAGGTGCCCACCAAAGGCCCCGACGATCTGCGCTTTTATTCGATGTTCCGCGTGGTCAACGTGGTGGGCGGCAACCAGCGGCCGTGGGGCTGGTCGGGCCAGTGCGGCGGCTTCAACGTGCCTCAGCAGCCCGATCCGCTCAACATCGACGCTTATTTCGCCGGCATCCACTCCACGCCCGCCGAGCCGCAAAAGGGCCTCTATGCGTCGATTTGGGACGTCGAACGCGCGCTCCACCGCGGCGTCGACAAGCTCGCCGCGCACGGGCTCACGAGGCTCGGCGCGGGCAAGCTCGGCGACGAGGACGAGGCGTTCGCCTACCTCGTGGCCCAGACCATCGTCGAGAAGGTGTGGAGCGAGATCATCGGATCTCGGCTCACCATCGCCAACTACTTCCCTCGCACGCAGGTGCAGCGCGACGTCTTGATGACGCTCACCGAGCACTTCGTCGCGACGCACTTCTCGCTCAAGACCTTGGTCGAGGACATCCTCGCTCACCCGGTCTTCAACATGCGATCTCCCGACGAGGGCTGCGGCGCCTCGGCGTACGAGATGCCCAACGTGCTCGACCCGTGGACCGTCTCCGAGAACGACCTTTCGAAGCGCGCCAACAGCCCCGCGGATGGTGTCTTTGCGCTCTCGTCGCGCCTGCTCGTGCGGTCGCTCCACCGCGCGATGGAGTGGGCGTATCTGCCGGAGTATCCGCAGCAGGAGCAAGACGAGATCTTCCAGGTCTCCATCGGTTACTTCATCAAGGACGCCGACCCGGGCTTCCGCGGGCTCGATTTCCAAGGCCGCCTCTCGTACGAGGACAACTACGCGACGTGCACGCCGTACGGCAACAACAACGACTTCATCAAGAAGATCGTCGCCACGGCGGCGGCGACGCCCGGCGCGACCACCGGCGACGCGATCATCGCGCTCAAAGACAGGCTCCTCGGTGAGCCCTCGATCGACGCGGGAGAACAAGCGGATCTCGACGCGCTCATCGGCAAGCCCATCAGCGGCCCTGTCGATCCCGCGTCCCTCGAAGGGTCGCTCCGCACGGTGTGTGGTGTGCTCGTCTCGTCCCCTCAATTCATGATGGGCGGCCTCGCCCCCAAAGACACGCGCGACGTGCCCAAGCTCTCGCCGCCCGAGATCAATTATGGTGGGACGTGCGGTTACCTCGCCGGCTTCCTCGCCGGCCAGACGCCCGCATACACCGTGACGTGCGCCAACGGCTCCGTCACCATCACACGGAAATAACGGACGATGCGCGCTCTCCTGCTCGTGAGCGCCGGCGCCGCGGTGATGATCGCGGCGTCGGGCTGCTCCTCGAAACCCAACAACAACACGGGAGGCGGCGGACAAGGCGGGTCCGGCGGCGCCCCCGTCGACGATCCGGTGTCGAGCTATCCCACCATCGCCGAGGTGCAGAAGCTCGGCGTGTCGGGCACGTGCTCCGTCAACAACGGCTCTTGCCACAACGATCGTGCCTATCCCGAGCTCAGCACGCTGAGCGATCTCGTCGGGCTCGTGGGCGCGCCGTGCCAAGTGGGGATTCAAGACCCCGCGGCGACGCTCGCCGCGTGCGAGATCCCGGGCGACAAGCTCTTCACGGGGACGGCCGAGATCGAGATTTGGCACGTGGCCGTGGCCGAGACGGAGCCTTATCCGCCCAAGAAGGTGACGCTCACGCTGGCGAACGCGCCCTCGGGCATCGACGTCGCGACGGCGGCCATCCGCAGGCAGAGTCCATCGCTCCAAAAGCCCCTCGCCGGAGCGACGGTGACGCCCGGCATGGCGCCCAACACCGTGGTGATCGACCTCAGCGCCGCCACCGACGCCTCGCTCGCCTCATGGCTCGACGTGCGGGCGTGGCGCGGAGATCGGGTGAGGATGGGCGACCCGAACCAAGACGGCCAGGCGCACAACGCGCCTGTGCCTTGGGCCGAGATCGTGCCCGGCGATCCGTCGAGGAGCCTCGTTTATCAACGGCTCATCAAAGACACGTACGGCCCTCAAATGCCGCTCTTGCCGAGGACGTGGAGCGCGTCCGCGACGCGCGCGCTCTGGTGTTGGATCCGCGGTCTGCCCGTGGACGCGACGCCCGCCACCATCGATCGCGACGCGCCTATCAACTACGAGGATTGCCCGGTGGACCCGGAGGCGCCCGACCCCAACGCGGCCGGCGGGTGGCCCTCGGTGCAAAAGCTCGTTTTAGCCAAGTGCGCGACGTCCGCGTGCCACTCGGCCGAGGCGCACGCGGCGGGCCTCGATTTGACGCCCAACCCCACGAGCTTCACGAAGAACGTCATCAACGTGCCTTCTTCGCAGGTGCCCTCATCGCTCCGCGTCTCGCCCGGACAGCCCACGTCGAGCTACCTTATTTGCAAGGTGGATCCGGCGTGTGAAGGGCGCGAGCCCGGCTCGGCGATCATGCCCAACAGCGGGATGAACCTCTCCGACAACGAGATCAAGACCCTGCGCGATTGGGTGCAAAAAGGCGCCCCGCTCAACTAACCCTCACCCCCGGCCCCCTCTCCCGCGAGCGGCCCGAACCGCTTGATCTTCGGCATACGTGCGCGTACGCCGGGCTTCATGCGCGAAGCGAAATCATCGAAGAACAGCGCGGCGAAGCTCCGGGCCGCGGAGGGGGCGAGGGACGCGCAAAAGCAGGAGACGTACGAGGCGCTGATCCGCGCGGGCAAAGACCTCTTCTCGGAGCAGGGGCTCGACGCGCCGAGCCTCGACGCGATCTGCGCGCGCGCGGGGTTCACGCGAGGGGCCTTTTACGTTCACTTCGCGGATCGCGAGGCGTTCATCGTCGCGGTGATGGAGCGGGCGATCGACGTCTTCCTCGACTCGATCTTGAAGGTGGGCGGAGAGGCGGCGGACCTCGATCAGGTGGTCACGGCGTTCGCGGCGCTCGCCTCTTCGGGGGGTTTTTCAGCCTTCGGAGAGGTGCCACCGCACCAGCTCCTCGCCGCGTGCGCGCGCTCGCGGGCGCTCCGCGAGCGCTACATCGCGCGGCTCGACGAAGCATCGAACAGGCTCGCCGCGACGATCCGCAGAGGCCAATCCATCGGCAAGGCGCGGGGCGACGTCGACGCCCCCGCGATGGCGAAGCTCCTCGTGGCGATCGCGCTGGGCGCCGAGGTGATGAACGACCTCCGCGCGCCGTTCGACGCGAAGGCCATGGGAGAGGCGGTGCTCGCGATGAGCGCGCCTCCCCGGCAGAAGAGATGAGTTGGAATCAGTGGAAGAGAGGCGCGGTCTGCTGAGCAGGCGCGTTGGGCGGCGGCGCGGGGGGACGCGGGCCTTGGAAGAAGCCGGGCTGCGCGAGCTCGGGGTGCCCCGCGATGATGATGCGGTGGTTGGTGCACGCGCGCTCGCTGCCCCGATCGCAGCCCTTCTTGTAGAGCTGCTCGGCGCGGCGCAGATCCTTGAGGACGCCGTTGCCGCGCTCGTGGAGGAAGCCGAGGTTGTTGCAGCCCGTGGCGCCGTCTTTGTCGCACGCCTTGCGGTAGAGATCGGCGGCCTTCCGGTAGTCCTGCGCGAAGCCGCGGCCCTGATCGTACATGATGCCGAGGTTCGAGCAGCCGATCGCCTTGCCTTGCTCGCACGCCTTCTTGTAGTAGCCGCCCGCGGCTTGCAGATCGCGCGGCACGCCGATGCCGCGCTCGTGGATGTAGCCGTAGTTGGTGCAGTCGCTCGTGTCGCACTCGGTGCGGATCTTGTTGACCGCGCCGAGCAGGTAACGACACGCGTCGTTGAGGCCCATCTTGCAGGCCTTGTCGTAATACTCAGCGGCCGTCGCGACGTCGATGCCCGTGCCGTAGCCGAGCTCGTACATCACGCCGACGTTGCTGCAACCCTGTGAGTTGCCGCCGTCGCAGCCCTTCTTGTAGTAGCTCATCGCCTGGTTGTAATCGCGCGGCACGCCTCGGCCCTTCTCGAACATGAAGCCCAAGCTGGTGCAGCCGTTGTACGCGCCCAGGTTGCACGCCTTGCGGTAGAGCTCGACGGCCTTGTTGTCGTCACGCGGCACGCCCTCGGCGCGGTCGTACATCATCGCGAGGTTGTTGCAGCCGCCCGACTGGTTCGCGTCGCACGACTTCTTGTAGTACGAGAGCGCCTTGTTGTAGTCCTTCGGGACGCCGATGCCGTCGTGGTACATGACGCCGGCGTTCTTGCAGGCGAGCTCGCTCCCGTACTCGCACGCCTTGACGTAGAGCTGCGCGCCCTTGGTCTGATCCTGCGCGACGCCCTCGCCCTTCTCGTACGCGTACCCCGCGTCGTTGCAGCCGAGCGCGCTGCGCGCGTCGCACGCCTTGGCGTAGAGCTCGACCGAGCGCACGCGATCCTTGGGCACGCCGCGGCCGTACTCGTACATCACGCCGAGGCGATAGCAGCCCTCGCCGTCGTTCTTGTCACACGCCTTTTTGTAGAGCTCGAGGGCGCGCTGGCGATCGTAGGGAACGCCTTTGCCCTCTTCGTAGAAGCGGCCGAGATCCGCGCAGCTCCGCGCGACGTTGTTGCTGCACTGGGAGGCGCAGTCGCTCGCGCTGATGCAGGTCGAGACCGTGGGCCCCGGCGGCGGCGCGGGCTCGTCGGCCACGCACTCCTTGCCATCCCACTTGGTCTTCTCGGGGCAGGCGATGCGCTTGGCTTCGCACGCCGTGCCGTTCCACTCCGTGCCGGAGGGGCATTGGATCTTGACCACGAGCGGCTCGACCGGGGCCGAGCTGCAACCGATGGTGACGAGGAGCGCGCCGGTGAGCGCAGACAGAGCTCCGCCGAGGCGGAGAGCAGTAGAGTGTTTGCCCATAGACATCGAGCCTCTCAGTTTATACGAGCTCATCGAAGCGACCCCCAACCTTTTTCTTTCTTGTGTTTGGCTGTTTGAAACACGCCCTGATCCTCTTCATCCCTGCGATCGGCGTGAGCGCCACGCGTGAGACGCCGGATCATCAGCGACCTTGGCAGTAAGCGTTGATGTTGTTGATGACCTTGGTCTCGGTGGGCCCGACCTGGTTGAGCCCCGTGCTCGCCTTGTTGATCTTGGCCTGATCCTTGGCGCGCATCCCGGCCGCCATCTCGCGGCAGTTCTTGGCCGCGTCGTTCAGCATGTCTTGGTAGTCCTTGGAGAGCTGCTTGAGCTTCTCGTCCTTCAGCTCGACCGCCGCGATGGCCTTCGCCGCGTTCTCGAACGTGCTGGCCATGTTCTCCACATCGCCCGCGCTGTTCGAGGCCTTGAGCTTGTCGGTGGCTTTCTTGACGTTCTCCTGCTGCGCGTTGGCGGTCTGGATCAGCTTGTTGCACTCCTGGACCTTGCCAAACCCGCACGCCGCGACGAGGAACGGCGCGCTCACGATGAGCGCCGCCGCCGCCGTCGTCCGAAGCCACCGACCCGAGATGCTCGCCATACTGATCCTCCTGATGCCCTCGTAAGAATCGGTGCTGTCCGAGGGACCGCGGCAGGCTATCACAGGGGTGCTCGGCGCGAGATGAACGATTCTTGCTCGCGCGGCGCGCGGCTGTCCGAACCTCTGCCGCGGCTTCGACGGCGGCGAGCGTACGCTGGGCTTGACGGACGGGACGATCACGGAAAACCATTCTGAGATGGCGAGGTGGAGCGAATGAGCGCGGAGCAAGACGCTCCCGAAGCGCACCGGGGCAGCCCGAGGAGCTTCGGTAAATACCGGCTCATCGCGTCGCTCGGATACGGAGGCATGGCCGACGTGTTCCTCGCCGTCGTCGTGGGGCCCGCGGGCTTCAACAAGCTGCAGGTCGTCAAGCGCCTCCGCCCGAGCCTCGCCGAAGAGGAGGAGCTCCGAAACATGTTCTTCGAGGAGGCGCGGCTCGCCGCGCGCCTCCACCACAAGAACGTGGTGCAGACCAACGAGGTCGACGTCGCCGAGGGCCAATACTACATCGCGATGGAGTACCTCGACGGCCAGCCGCTCAGCCGTCTGCTCCGCCAGCACAAGTCGACGCTGCCTGTCCCCGTGGTGGCGCGCGTGGTGATGGACTCGCTCGCGGGCCTTCATTACGCGCACGATTTGAAGGACTACGACGGCACGCCGCTCGGCGTGGTTCACCGCGACGTGAGCCCTCAGAACATCTTCGTCACGTACGCGGGCGAGACCAAGATCGTCGACTTTGGCATCGCGAAGGCCGCGCGCCGCATGATCGAGACGCAGGCCGGCGTCATCAAGGGCAAGCTCTCGTACATGGCGCCGGAGCAGGCGTTCGCGACGTCGGCCGAGGTCGATCGGCGCGCGGACGTGTTCTCGATGGGCGTCGTGCTCTGGGAGATGCTCGCGGGCCGGAGGCTCTGGAACAACCTCGGCGACCCGGAGATCATCGCGCATTTGATGCAAGGGGACATCCCCTCGATCGCGACCGTGCGGCCCGACACGCCCGCGGAGCTCGCGCGGATCTGCGACAAGTCGCTCTCCAAGGCGCGCGAGGATCGCTTCGCGAGCGCGGCCGAGATGCGAACGGAGATCGATCGCCTGGGCGTCGCGGCGTCGCACGAGGACGTGGGCGAGCTCGTCGAGCATCTCTTTCGCGAGGCGCGCGCCGAGCTGCAAGCGACGATCGAGCGCCAGCTCGGGCGCATCCAGCGCGACTCGGCCGTCGACGTGCTGAGCCTCGCGACGCCTCCGCCCTCCACGTCGGTGGTGTCGCGCACGCCGAGCTCGCGCAAGTCCGCGCCTCCGGGACCCACCACCACCTCGGACACACCCGCGCCATCGACCATCACCACGCGCCGGTCGTCGACGCCGATCGAGCTTCGATCCGAGGTCTTCGCGGGCGAGGCGAAGGGCGGCAAATCCAAGGCTCCGATGATCTTCGCGGCGCTGCTCTCGCTCGCCGCCGCGGGCGCGGTGTACCTGCTCGTGATCGACTATCGCCACGACGCCAAGCCGTTCCCCGCGCGCTCGGCGAACAGCGCGGACGCGCCCGCGCCCTCGGTCGCGTCGGGCAGCGCCCCGGAGGCTTCGACCGCCCGCGCGGCGTCGAGCTCGGCGCCCGCGGGCTCGTACGTGCGCGTGCGCGTCACCGCGAACCCCACCGCGGCCAGGGTGCTCATCGACAACAATCCCCTTCAAAATCCGCTCGACGAGCGCTTCATCAAAGACGGCGCGATGCACCGGATCCAGATCGAGGCGAACGGCTTCATCTCGCAGAGCAGGCTCGTGAAGTTCGATCAGGACATCGAGATCACGACCTCGCTCCAAGCCAAATCCAAGGCGGACGGGGCTGGATTTCCGACCAAGCCCGACCCTTACTAAAGACTTGAAGCTCTCCGCCAAGGACCTCCGCGCGATCGTCGTCGACTCGGACGAGCTCGCGAAGGGCGTCTACCTGGTCGATCACGGCGCGCTCTCGGCGCTCGCGCGCACCGCGACGAGGATCTTCGGAGAGTCGCGGGGCAGCGGGCCATCGCCGTACAAAGTCGCGATCGCGTTCCCCGAGGGAAAGAAGCCGCGCGCCAAGTGTACGTGCCCGTCCGCGCTGCGGAGGCCGTTCTGCAAGCACGCCGCCGCGCTGCTCATCGCGTGGGCGCGATCGCCCGACGCGTTCGTCGAGAGCGACGCGCCGCCGCCCGGCGCGCCGCCCGACAAGACCGCGTCGATCAAGCGCGGCAAGGTCGACGTCACCACGCTGATGCGCGACGGCGCGGCCGAGGTGGTGACGCTCGTGGGGGCGCTCGCGACGTCGGGCGTGGCCGCCGCGAGCGAGGGCCTCGCCGATCGCGTGCGCGCGCTCGGCGAGCGGCTGCGCGATCACAAGCTCCGAAGGCTCTCCGCGCGCGTCCTCGATCTCGCCTCCACGCTCGACGCCGCGTCGTCGCGCGGGCAAGCGGGTCGCTCGATCGCCGCGCTCGCGTACGCCGAGCTCGTCACCGACATGCTCCTCACCGCGCGCGCGATCGAGCGCCACACGCGCGGCGAGCGCCTCGACGATCGGCACGTGGAGGAGCTCATCGGCAAGACGTGGCGCAGGGAGGAGCGGCGGCCGCTCGCGGGGCTCGACCTCGTTGAATATGCGTTCCTCGCGTGGACCACGAGCGACGACTTCTCCATCCGCGAGAGCCGCTTCCTCGATCTCGCGACGGGCGCGCACTACAGCGAGCGCGCGATCGTCCCCGTGATGATCGCGCGGCTCGGATCGCGCGCCGAGCCCAAGCCGAGCCGCGCGGGGCGCGTGCTCACGGGCGCGCGCGGGGGCGCGTTCCCAGGGTATCCGCCGGTCCGCGTCGATCTCGTCGATCTCGGCGCGACCAAGCCGCTCGACGACGACGCGCTCGCGCGGCTCGTCGATCGATCGTTGCCCGACGTGGCGAGCGCGCTCGCCGCGCTCAAAGAGCACCGGCGCGATCTCATCTCCCCCGATCGGCTGCCCGTGTCGATCCGCGCGGACACGCTGCTCGCGCGGCGATCGCGGCTCGCGCTCGTGGACGCGTCGGGCGCGTCGCTGCACCTGCCGAGCGATCCCCGCGCTTCGCTGCGGCTCTCGGAGGCGCTGCGCGATCGCAGGCTCGTCGCGCTGATCGGCGACGTCGGGCTCGACGCGGCGCTGCCTACGATCTGGCCGCTCGCCGCGGTGATCGAGGGGCCGCTCGGGCGCGAGCTGCGATCGCTCGTGGATCCGCGCGGCGAGCGATCGCGCGGGAGCACGGCGGCGCACGTCTCCGAGGACGCGGGATCGGCCGCGTGGATCCGCGCGGCGCGCGAGTCCGGCGCGTCGCCCGGCGCGATCGCGATCGCCGAGGTGCGCGACGAGCTCGCGCACGCGTTCATGGTCGGCCTCGCGAGCCTCGGGCCGCGCGCCGCCGCGCCGCTCGCGGAGAGGCTCGCGGGGCTCGGGCTCGACAAACCCGCGGCGCTCTTGAATAGCCTTGGATCCAAGGCTGATCCCGCCGATCGCGTCGACGACTTCGTGAAGCTCTTCGTCGTGCTCGGCGCCGCGCTCACGAGGCTCGCCTCGGCCATCGCGGTGGATCGCGCGTCGCTCGAGCGCGTGCCTACGTACGAGAGCGTGTTCATCGCGCGCCCGACCGAAGCGCTCGATCCCGCCGAGGTCGAGCGCCGCCGCGCGGCGGGGACCATGAGCCGCTACGAGGCCGCGGTCCACAGCGCGCGCTACTACGCGTCGATCCCTCACGATCGCTTGGCCGAGGCGATCTACCCGACGTGGGCCGACGGGAGCGCCGCGCCGTTCGTCGCGCGCGCGTTCGCGGGCAAGCCGATCGAGGCCGTCGCGGCCGCGCGCCGCGCCCTCGCGCAGCGGCGCGGGCGCGTCGCCAAGCTCACCGCGATCCGCGTGCTCGCCGAGGCTCACGGCGCGGAGGCCGAGGCGCTGCTCACCGCGATCGCGCGCGACTCGGTCGACGCGGGGCTGCGCGCGCACGCGAGCGACGCGAAGGACGTGATCGGCGCGGCGCGCGGCGACGTGACCGTGCGGCGCAGGCGCCTCGACGTCGAGGGGCAGATCGCGGCGATCGCGCCGGTGCTCCTCGCGGGGCCCACGCGCGACCTGCGGATCGCGGCGGTGCAGGCGATCGAGCGCGTGAGCCCGACGGCCGCGATCCCCGCGCTGCGCAGCGCGCTCGACCTCGACGCGTCGATCGACGTGCGCCGCGAGGCCGCGCTCGCGCTCGCGCGCGCCATCGACGTCGCGAGCGCGGACACGTTCGTCACGATGCTGCGCGCGCGCGGCGCGGAGGCCAAGACGGGCGCCGAGGCGCTCGGGATCTTGGGCGACGCGCGCGGCCTCCGCGAGCTCATGGCCGCGTACGAGGAGGGCTACAAGCCCAAGGCGCTCGCGGAGGCGCTGCGATCGATGGGCCCCGTCGCGATCCCGTCGCTCCTCGATCGGTTCGAAAAGAACCCTGCGATCCTCGATCGCAAGGCCGCGCTCGCGATCTTCGCGGAGCTGCCGGAGGAGGATCTGATCGAGGCGCTCACCGAGCGGCTCCGCGGCGCGGCGAGCGACGCGATCGTCGCGATCGCGTGGGTCGCGCTCAAGGTCACGGCGACGTCGAAGCGCGCGCGCGAGGCGATCGGCGCGCTCGTGCTCGATCGCGCGCCCAAGGACGACGCCGCGCTCGTCCGGGCCGCGCGCAAGGCCGCGGGCTGAGGCGCTACGCCGGCTCGGCGCCGCGCCGTTCGAAGCACGTGTCGGGCGTGCGATCGGCCGCGCGCACGAGCTTGGTCGCGTCGATGAACGTCGTGGTGACAGGGTCGTAGTAGCCGCTCGCGTCGGGCAGCGACGCGTCGCGCGATCGGTAGTGCGCGACGACGCGGCCCATCAACATCTCGCGCAGGTATTTGCCCACCATCGACGCCATCCCCACGACGAGATCGTTCGCGTCCGCGTCGCGCACGAACGCGATCTCGCCGACGCCGGGGAAGTGATACGCGCTCCTCGCGCGCGACTCTTCGAGCACCGCGTGGAGCCTGCCGCCGAGCGGCCCGAACGCGCTCGAATATTTGCCGAAGCCCCCGACCTTGCCGCACACGCTGAGCGCCTCGCCGCCCGCCTCGCGCACCAGATCGAGGACGAGCCGCTCCATCGCGTGCAGGTCGAGGACGAACTTGTTCTTGCCCCCGCCCTGCCCCTCGTTCATCCGCCGCGCGCACAAGATCACCGAGCGCACGGCGACGACGGAGACGCCCTTGTTCGCGAGCGCGTCGAGGTCACGGCTCACCTCGGCGACGAGATCGTCGCCCGCGACGAACGCGTCGTGCGCGGTCGACCAGCACTGCGGCGCGGTCTCGGGCGGGCACGGCGCGCGCAGCGCGGCGCGATCGTCGAGCGCGATCGCGTGGATCAGATCGTCCGGTGATCCGCCCGCGAACGGCGCGCGCCCCGCGCCCCGCATCACGAGCGCGCGCGCCCACGCCTCGCCGAGCGCGACGTCGCCGTGCGCGACCATCGCCTTGGAGTCGCCGAGGCGCTCCTTGAGCTTGCCCCGCGCCTTGCGGCTCGCGACGCGGTGGCCCTCGGGCGTCACGCGCGCGAGCACCGCGGTGATGATCATCGGGCCGAGCCTCGGGCCGAGCCCGTTCTCGTCGGCGCCGATGCGAAAGGTGGGGGGCGTGCTCACGTGCGTTCGCGCGTGCCACGGCTCGGCGCGCGCGGCTACCGCGCTCACGCGGCCATGAGATCCACGACGCGCGCGATCACCCCTTTGTCGCGGAGCAGGCGCGTGTGGCCGAGCCCCGCGAGCGGCTCGAAGCGCGCGCCGCGCCACCCCGCGGCGATGCCCGCGCCGTGCGCGACGGGGACGTCTTTGTCCTCGGGGTCGTGCATCACGAGGGCGCGCTGCGCGAACGAAGGCGCGAGGGCGCGGACGTCGAACGCGTCGAGCGGCGACCCGAGCTCGTCCGCGAGGCGCCGCAACATCCCTTCGATCCGCGGCTCGGGGAGGCCCAACATCGCGCCCACCCGTCGCGCGAAATACGAGGGCTCCGCCGCCGGCGCCAGCAGCGCGACGCGGTCGACCGCGAGCCCCTCGTGGATCGCGAGCGCGGTCGCCGCCCCGCCGAGCGAGTGCGCGACGACACCGTGGAGCGCCGCCTTTTGCGCGCCCATGAAGGGCGTGATCTCTTCGGCCACGTCGCGCACCGCGCGCGCCATCTCGCGCACGTTGACGCGCCGTCCGCTCGACGCGCCGTGCGCCGGTTGATCGAACGCGACGACCGTGAGCCCCTCCGCGACGAGCGGCGCCACGAACGGCTGGAGCTGCGCCGCCGATCCCTCCCATCCGTGGACGAGCAGCACCATCGGCCCCTCGCCCCACAGCCACGTCGCGAGTCGATGAGCGCCCGATCGCACCTCGATCCGCCGCGCGCTCCCCTCCGGCGAGCGGCGCGCCCTCCGCTGGGGTCGCGCGAACAGCTCGACCGCCGCGCGCTCCGCCACGCTCGGCGCGATCGCCGACGCGCCTTGGAGCGCCAGCTTGAGCAGCCGGAGCTGGAGCTCTGATTTGCGAACGGTCGTTCTATTTTTTGACGCAGAAAGGAGCTGCTCAGTGGCCATGGCGTACCTCTTTTGGGGTGATGTCGGATCGAGATGTGTTATCGCGGACGGAGAGCGTCAATGAGACGCTCGAAGGCTGCGTGGACGAAGGCGCTGGAGCGGGGATCGGCGAGGAGCCTGCGCGCGTGGTGGTAGCCGAGGATGAGCGCATAGAGGTGGAAGGCCACCTCGTCCGGGCTCACGTCCGCGCGCAGATAACCCACCTCCGCAGCGTGCTTGACCGTCCTCGCGAGCGACGTCAAAAGGTCCTTTTGGGCGGCCACCAGGTAATCGCGCGCAGGGCCGGGTTTGTCGTCGAGCTCGGACGCGGCGGCGACGATCAAGCACCCTCCCGGGAAGCGAGGATCATCCCCCCACGCGAGCCACCGTTCGAAGAAGGCGCGGAGCCGCGCCTCGCCCCGAGGGGCCTTGAGCGCAGGGCGCACCACCGTGTCGCGGAACATGCCAATCGCCGCTTCGAGCACCTGGAGCTCGAGCGCGTCTTTGGAGCCGAAGTGCGCGAAGAGGCCGCTCTTGGAGAGCCCCGTCTCCGACGCGAGACCAGCGATGGTGAGCCCGCTCAACCCATCTCGGCTGGCGAGGCGGACGGCGCTCTCCAAAATGCGCTCGCGGGTCTCTTCCCCTTTGCTCACGGACCTACGATACGAACGATCGTTCTATTTGTCAACCCCCGGCCGCGACCGCCTTCGCGCACCGCCCCATCACCTCTTCGACCTCGGCCTCGCTGGGCCGCATCGGCGGATCGATCGCGAGCATCCGCGCGACGAGCGGGCCGAGCTCCGCGGGGAGGCCGGGCGCCGCGCGATCGAGCGGCTCGAACACGCCGCGCGTGATGATCTCGATCACCTGCGGGACCGTGTCGGCGCGCGTCGGGAGCACGCCGCTCAACGCTTGGTACGCGATCACGCCGAGCGACCAGATGTCCGCGCTCGGATCGATGTCGGGCTCACCGAAGGTCTGCTCCGGGGCCATGTAATGAGGGCTCCCGAGCGCCACGCCCGTGCCCGTGAGATCGACGGTGCCCGACGACTCCAAGATCTTCGCGATGCCGAAGTCGAGCACCTTGACGATGGTCCCGGGGCCGCGCGGCCCGTCGCACAAGAAGATGTTGTCGGGCTTGAGATCGCGGTGCACCACGTTCGCGCTGCGCGCCGCGCCGAGCGCGGAGGCGACGCGCGCGAGGATGGAGCAGGCCTCGGCCGTGGTCAGCCTCGGCGCGCGCGCGAGCCTCTCCCCGAGCGACTCGCCTTCGAGCAGCTCCATCACCAGCACGGGCGAGCCCTCGTGCTCGATGAGGTCGTACATCAGCGCGACGTTCGGGTGCCGCACCGAGCTCGCCGCGCGCGCCTCGCGGCGCATCCTTCGCCGCGCGACGTCGGGCTGCGCGCCGCCCTCGACGCTCGCCTTGAGGAACTTGAGCGCGACCTTCGCGCCGGTCTGGAGCTGCATCCCCTCCCAGACGCTCCCCATCGTCCCTTCACCGAGCAGCTGCACGACCTGATAGCGGTCGGCGATGATCGTGCCGGCGACGATTCGGAGAGCCATCGTCGCTCAAAAACGGATGCCGTTTTTGGCGCGGTGCTTCCACCACCGATAGCCCAAATACGCGGCCGGAACCGCGACGACGAGCCCGACCGGAGCGGAGACGACGACCCCGAGCGTGACCGCGGCGGCCGTCGTCACGCCCGCGATGAGCCCCTTCTTTTTGGAGTCCTCCAACACCTCGCTCCGTGACTTGCTCATGGTGGCTTATCGTGCGACGGAGCCCGACGCAGCGCAAGCGAGCCGAGCGAGGAGGCTCGCGATCGATCGCCTTGTCGTTCTAGGATGGAAGCCCGCGATGTCGAAGGCCCTCCGCGCCATCGTCTGCATGATGTTGCCGTTCTCCGTCGCTCCCGCGTGCGGTGGAGGCGCCTCGTCGCTGAGCAGCGCAGGGGGAGCGGGCGGAGGCGGGACAGGCGCGTCGGGCGCCGCGGGGGGCCCTTCGTCGAACACTTCATCGGCCACGTCGAGCGGGTCATCGAGCACGTCGAGCGCTTCCTCCAGCGCGTCGAGCTCCGGCGCCGCGTTGGGAGATTGCACGTCCGACGCCGACTGCCCAGGCGGCTCGTGCGTGCCGATCGCCCCTTCGGGGTTCTTCGTCTGTCAAATCCCACCTTCGCCCGCGACGATCTGCGATGATCCGCTCGACGCGTGTTGCGACGGCAAACCGTGCCCGAACGACGCTCAAAGCTGCTTCGAAACACCCGCGCTCCCGCAGTGCGGAGGCCCGCAGATGGTCCCGCACAACCAATGTGCACAAGACTTCTGCGCGCAGGACGCCGAGTGCCCGCCCGGCTCGGTGTGTGTCCCCGCGGGGGTCCTCGGCTTCAAGGTGAGGGGGTGTTTGCCCGTGCTCTGCACGGCCAACGCGGACTGCACGGCGCAGCCCGGAGGAGCCTGCGCGCCTGTCTACGAGCCGTGTTGCAACAACGTCGGCGCGTTCGCGTGCGTGTACCCCGGCGGATGTCGCATGAGCTCGGACTGCCAGCCCGGCGAATACTGCATCATCGTCAACGATGCTGCCGCGTGCTCGCCATCACCCCCTGTATGCCCGCTGTAATTACGAGGATGCTCATGAAGACTGGACGTCATCTCGCCGCGCTCGCCCTCGCCCTCATGCTCGCGCACACCGCGTGCGGCGGCACCGACAAGCCGCCGAAAGGGACCGGCAACGGATCGAGGCTCAACAACGATTGCACGACCGACGCGGACTGCCCGAGCGGCAAGTGCGAAGAGGTGACGCCCGGCGGATTCCGCACCTGCCTCGACCTGCAAACCCCCGTCTCGGGCTGCAACCCCCCGTGCACGCAGCCTTATGAGTGTTATCCCCCCTTCGCGGTCTGCGGCGGGCCCCAGCCCAACGGCCCTCAGTGCATCGCCAATACGTGCCTCGAAACCGCCGATTGCAACGGGAACGATCAAGTGTGCTTGAGGCGCGGGCTCTTCTCCTACCCCGTCGGCACCTGCATCTTCGCGTATTGCTTGATCGACGACGACTGCACCGCCGAAGAGGGCGGCCGGTGCGTGCCCGTCGAAGATCCCTGCTGCGGGATCGTCCAAGGGCTCTATTGCTCGTATCCCTCGAACGGCTGCCGCAAACACGGTGACTGCGGAGAGGCCAAGTACTGCAACACCGACTTTTCGACGGGCGTCGCCTCGTGTATCGCAGGCACCCCGCCTTGCCCGGAGTGAGCGCAGAACAAGACGACACGGACCGCGTTATCTTCGCGTTCCGCCGGAACGTCGTGGTCGCCGCGAGCGCAGGGACGGGCAAGACCCACCGGCTCACCGCGCTGTACCTGCTTCTAACGCTCGGCCTCACGTCGATGGGCGAGGCCGACGATCGCGCGCCCGCGCCGCCGCTCGCCCCCGATCGCATCGTCGCGACGACGTTCTCGCGCGCGGCGGCGACGGAGATCGCGGTGCGCGTGGAGCGGGCGCTCCGCGCGGTGGCGTCGCTCGAAGGGTTCGCGTCGTCCAAGCTCGCGCCCGCGATCACCGCGAGGCTCGACGCGCTCGGCGGCGCGGTGAGCCACGCCGAGCTGCGGCGCCGCGCGGAGGGCGCGCTCGCGCGCTGGCAAGGCGCCAAGATCGACACGCTGCACGGCCTCGCGCGGAAGATCGTGCAGCGCAACGCGCTCGCGCTGGGCCTGCCGCCGAGCCTCGACGTGCTCGACGAAGAGGACGCGCGCGCGCTCGCGGATCTCGCCGTCGACGAGGCGCTCGGCGCGGCCCTCACGAAGGGCGGCGAGGGCGCCGAGGTGGCGCGCGCGCTGCTCACGTCGGCGGGCGGCGTGGGCGCGACGCGCTTTCAGATCCAGCGGCTCCTCGATCGGCTCGACGAAGAGGGCGTGACGCCGCCCGCGCTCGCGCTCGCGGATCACATGGCCGAGGCGCGCGCGCTCGCGAGCCGGGTGCGTCGCGTCGCGCGCGATCTCGCGGCCGAAGGGCACGCGTCGCTCCGCGAGCCCGCGGCGCTGCTCCACCGCACGCTCCTCAACACCGAAGAGCTCTTGCCCGAGCGCTCGATCCCCGCGCTCGTCGAGCTCGCGAACAAACGCCTGCCCCCGCGCGGAAAGCGCGGCGCGGCCGACGACGCGCTCGACGAGCTGATCCAAGAGCTGCCGGGCAAGAACAAACAAGAGCGCGCGCTGAGCCTCGCGGCGATGTTGCGCGCGGCGCCCGATCTCGGCCGGCGCGAGGAGGCGATGATCGCGCTCATCGAGGACGCGCGCGCGCGGCTCGCGTCGGCCAAGCGCCGCGCGGGCGGCCTCGGCTTCGGGGACCTCCTCCGCATCGCGCGCGACGCGCTCCGCGATCGCCCCGAGATCGCGCGCTCGGTGCGCGAAGAGACGAGCGCGCTGCTCGTCGACGAGCTCCAAGACACGAGCCGCGTGCAGCGCGATCTCGTGTTCTTGCTGCGCGAGCGCGACGACGCCGCGGCCGCGCGCGCGCCGCTCGCCGCGCCGGACGCGCATGGGCTCACGGGCCACGGGCTCTTCCTCGTGGGCGATCGCAAGCAGTCCATCTACGGCTTTCGCGGCGCCGACGTCGCGGTGTTCGCGCGCATGGCGGCCGACCTCGCGGGCCGCGCCGCGGGCGAGGCGCTCGCGCTCCCGCTCTCTCTCCACGAGCGCAGCTACGACGCGGAGCGCGAGCCGCTCGCCGACTTCGTCGCGCTGCGCGAGAGCAGGCGATCGGGCCCCGCGATCTTGTCGTTCGTCAACGCGTTCTCGTCGCGCGATTTCGTCGAGGGCCGCGATCCCTCGGTCCCCCCGCGCGATTTCGAGATCACCTACGGGCCCGCCGAGCACCTCGTGTCGGCGTTCGCGGACGACGGCGACGATCGATCCGCCGTGATCGTCGTCCCCGACGACGGCGCCTCCCCCGACGACACGGACCCGCTCGTGCGCGAGTCCTCGGGCGCGGCGCGCGAGGCCCACGTCGCCGCGGCGTTCGTCGCGCGGGTCACGCGCAGAGAGGCGGCCCGCGACGGCGGCCCGGATCTCCCGCTCGACGTCACGCGCTTCCGCGACGTGGCGATCCTCGCGCGGCGCCGCAGCACCATCCCGCTCGTCGAGATCGCGCTCGCGCGGCTCGGCCTGCCGTACGTCGTCGCGGGGCGCGCGCTCTACGACGCCGTCGAGGTGCGCGACGTCGCGGCGCTCCTTCGTTTGCTGCTCGATCCGCGCGATCGGCTCGCGCTCGCGACCGTGCTCCGCGGGCCGATGGTCGCGCTCTCGGACACGTCGCTCACCGCGCTCTCGCCGCCGGGCAAGGGCATCACGTTGCCGCTCCTCGGGAGGCAGATCGCAGGCGGCGAGATCGATCTGGGGCTCATTCCGCCGGCCGAGCGCGCGCGGCTCACGGCGTTCCGCGCGCGCTTCGTCGAGGTGCGCAGGGCCGCGCTGCGGTCGCCGCCGGGCGAGGCGATCCGCTCGGCGATCAGCGTGTTCGACTACGATCGCGTGCTCGCCGCGCTCCCGCGCGCGGAGGCGCGCATCGGCAACCTCGACAGGCTCGTGTCGATCGCGCGGCGCCGCGGCGGGACGCTCGCCTCGTTCGTGCGGTGGCTCGAACGTCGCATCCGCGACGAGACCGACGAGGCCGAGGCCGCGGTCTTCTCGGCCGAGGACGACGCGATCCGGCTCACCACGATCCACGCGAGCAAAGGCTTGGATTTCCCTGTCGTGGTGCTGGTCGACGCGAACGCGGAGCCGCGCGCGGAGCACGGCGGCGTCGGCCTCGCGTCGTTCGATCGCCGCGCGGGCGCGCCGACGTTCATCGTGCGGCACTACGCGCCGAGGCTCGGCGGGCGCGACGGCGGCCTCGTCGCGATCGCGACGGGCGCGCAGCGCGAGGCGTACGCGGAGGCGAGGGCGCGCGAGCTCGCCGAGCGCAAGCGGCTCTTTTACGTCGCGATCACGCGCGCGCAAAAGACGCTCGCGATCGTGTGCTCGGCCTCGCCTCCGCGCGGGGGATCCGCGCAGAAGACGCTCGCGCTGGGCCTCGAACAAGGCGACGTCGCGCGCGCCGTCACGCGCGTCGTCCCGGCGCTCGAGCTGCTCGCCGAGGCCGAGCCGCTGCCCGAAGCGCCGCGCCCACCCGACCTCGAAATGCCCTCGTACCTGCGGCGCCCCGCGCGATCACCGGCGCGGGTCATCGCGCTCGACGCCGAGGCGCTCGCGCTCTTCGAAGGCTGCCCGCGCCGCTACGAGCTGCGGAGGCTCGTCGGGATCGAGGAGCCGGTGCGCGCGGGCCAGCTCGACTTGTTCACGGGGGAGGAGGTGATGGAGCTGCCCGATCCCCCGCCGCCGATCACGGCCGATCCGTTCGAGAGGCCGCAGCCGCGATCGCGCGCGCTGCACCGCGCGTTGGCGCGGCTGCCGCTCGCGAGCTTCGGCGCGCCCGTCGATCACCATCACGAGCGCGTCGAGGCCGCGCTCGCGGCCGAGGGGCTCACCGAGAACGACGCCGAGGGCAGCCGCCTCGCGCGCGGGATCGAGGCGTTCTTCGGCGGCGCGTACGCGCGGAGCGCGCGCGAAGGAGGGGCCTCGGTGCGCCGCGACACGGCGTTCTCCGCGGTGATCGCGCGCGGCGCGCGGGGCAGCGTCGAGGTCTCGGGCGAGATCGATCTCACCGTACGCTGGGAGGACGGGCGCGCGCATCTCCTCGTGATCCGGCCCATCCCTGCGCGCGCGGACCTCTCGCGCTACGAGGCGCTGCTCCGCGCGGCCGCGTTCACCGAGCGCGATCGCGAAGAGAGCCGGGAGATCCACGCGGGCGTGGTCTTCCTGAGCGTGGCCGAAGGCGGCGCCGAGCCCTCGCCCGTGTGGCTCGGCGGCGGCGCGATCACGGACGATGATCACGATCGCTTCGCGAAGCGGGCGCAGCGGGCCGGCGAGCGGTTCGCCGAAGCGCGGTGGAGCGGGCGGTTCGAGCCGGTGGCGCCCTCCGTGTGCGAGCGCCTTCGCTGCGGATTTTTCCAAGCGTGCCACGGCCGCTAAAGTGAAGAAAAATGGCGATCCGATCGATCGAGCACTTCATCCCGAACGGCGACGGCTACCACCTCTCGCTCTTTCAAACGTGGGACGACGAGCGGCTCGCGCCCGATCGGAGGCCGGTCTTGATCGTGCCCGGCTACGGGATGAACTCGTACATCTTCAGCTTCCACCCGCGGGGCGAGTCGCTCGAAGGCAGCCTCGTGCAAGGCGGCTTCGAGGTGTGGCGCGTCGATCTGCGCGGGCAAGGCAGGAGCGTGTCGGTGGGCGGGAGCACGACGTTCGGGCTCGCGGATCTCGCCGCGACCGATCTCCGCGCGGCGATCGAGGCCGTCGTCGAGCGATCGCGCACGGGCGCCGATCGCGCGGACGTGATCGGCGCGTCGCTCGGCGGCACGATCGTGTTCCTTTACACGGCGCTCGTCCCCGATCCTCGCGTGGGCTCGATCGTCGCGATGGGCACGCCGGTGCGGTGGGTCGACGTGCACCCCGTGGTGCGCCTCGCGTTCGCGTCGCCCTCGCTCGTAGGGCTCGTTCACATCAAGGGCACGCGCAAGATCGCGGAGCTCGCGCTGCCGCACGTGCTCAAGCGCACGCCGTGGCTGCTCTCGATTTACCTCAACGCGGGCTCGACCGATCTCGACGCGCTCGCCGAGATGGTGAAGACGGTCGAAGATCCGAACCGCCACGTGAACCGCGAGATCGCGCAGTGGATCCGCGATCGCGATCTCATCGTGCGAGGGATGAACCTGACCCACGCGATCCGATCGCTCCGCGCGCCGCTCCTCTGCGTGCTCGCGCGGGGCGACGGCATCGTCCCGCCGCGCACCGCGGAGCTCTGCTTCAAGACGGTCGCGTCCGAGGACAAGGCGCTCTTGGAGGTGGGCGACGCGGACCTCGCGATGGCCCACGCCGACATGTTCGTCTCGCGCGAGGCGTCGGCCCGCGTGTTCGAGCCCATCGGGCGCTGGCTCAAAGAACGCCGCCTTACGTAGCCCCCGCGCCCCCTCGTGAACGGATCGAGGGCACCGGGCAACCATGGTAGCGTCCCGCCCCTCATCCCCATGAAACGCGCGCTCATCACCGGCATCACCGGGCAAGACGGCTCGTACCTCGCGGAGCTGCTCCTCGCCAAAGGCTACGAGGTCCACGGCGTCGTGCGCCGATCGAGCTCGTTCAACACCGAGCGGATCGACCACATCTACCGCGACCCCCACGAGAGCGACGTGCGCCTTCGCCTGCACTACGGCGACCTCAACGACGGCTCGTCGCTCCAATCCATCATCGCCGAGGTGCGCCCCGACGAGGTCTACAACCTCGGCGCGCAGAGCCACGTGCGCGTCTCGTTCGACATCCCCGAATACACGGGCGAGGTGACCGCGCTCGGCTCCATCCGCCTCCTCGAAGCGATCCGCAAGATGGGCGTCGCGTGCCGCTTTTACCAGGCGAGCTCGAGCGAGCTCTACGGCAAGGTCGTCGAGACCCCGCAGCGCGAGACCACGCCCTTCCACCCGCGGAGCCCCTACGCCGCGGCCAAGGCCTACGCGTTCTACGTGACGCTCAACTACCGCGAGGCGTACGGCATGTACGCGGTCAACGGCATCTTGTTCAACCACGAGAGCGAGCGCCGCGGCGAGACGTTCGTCACGCGCAAGATCACGCGCGCGGTGGGCCGCATCAAGCACGGGCTCCAGCGCGATTTGTACCTCGGCAACTTGGACGCCAAGCGCGACTGGGGCCACGCCGAGGACTACGTCGAGGCCATGTGGCTCATGCTCCAACAAGAGACGCCCGACGACTTCGTCATCGGCACGGGCGAGACCCACTCGGTGCGCGAATTTCTGGAGATCGCATTTTCGCGCGTGGGGCTTGATTACAAGGACTTCGTGAAGATCGATCAACGCTACTTCCGGCCCGCGGAGGTCGACCTGCTCCTCTCCGATCCGTCGAAGGCCAAGCGCGTGCTCGGCTGGAAGCCCAAGGTGACGTTCCCCGATCTCGTCGCGCGCATGGTCGACTCGGACGTGGAGCTCGCCGCGCGCGAAAAGAGGGCCGGCGGGCCCATCTTCTCCGCGCGTTAGGCGGCCTCGTGTGCGGGATCTTCGGCTACGTGCTCGGAGGCGATGAGCCCGCGCCGGAGGACGCGCTCGCGCGCGCACGGATCGCGCTCCGCCACCGCGGGCCCGACGCCGAAGGCACCTTCGAAGGCGCCTCGCGCGGCGCGCGCGTGGGCCTCGCGCACACGCGGCTCGCGATCATCGATCGATCCGCGGGCGGCGCGCAGCCCATGACCACGCCCGAGGGCCGCTTCACGCTCGTCTACAACGGCGAGATCTACAACTACGTCGCGATCCGCCGCGCGCTCGAAGCCTCGGGCGAGAGGTTCACGTCGTCGTCCGACACCGAGGTGCTGCTCCGCGCCTTCGCTCGTTGGGGAGAGCGTGCGCTCGACGATCTGCGCGGGATGTTCGCGATCGCGATCTGGGACAAGGCCCGCGGCCGGCTCTTCTTGGCGCGCGATCGCCTCGGAAAGAAGCCTCTTTATTACACGCTCACCAAGTCCGGCGTCGCGTTCGCCTCCGAGGTGCGCGCGCTCTGCGCGGCGGGCTTCGCCGATCGCCGCGTGAACCTCGGCGCGCTCACGAGCTACTTCACGATGGGCGCCGTCACGGAGCCCGCCACCATCGTCGAAGGCGTGCTCGCGCTGCCGGCCGGGACGTGGCTCGCGTGGGAGGGCGACGCGATCAGCCGCGCCGCGTATTGGACGCTGCCGATCGCGCACGACGGCGCCGCGGACTTCGAGGGCGAAGCGCGCGCGATCGGGCCCATCCTCGAAGAGGCCGTGCGCATGCGCCTCGTGGCCGACGTGCCGGTCGGCGTCTTCCTCTCGGGCGGCATCGACAGCTCCATCGTCGCCGCGCTCGCGGCGCGCGCGTCCGAGCGCCCGGTGCACACGTTCACGGTGACCTTCGACGAGGCCGCCTACGACGAGGCCTCGCACGCCGATGAGGTCGCGCGCAGGTTCGGGTGCGATCACCATCGCGTCCACCTGCCGGCGGACCGCGCGGTCGGCGACTTCGGCGCCACGCTCTCGGCGCTCGATCAGCCTTCGGTCGACGGGCTCAACACGTTCTTCGTCGCCAAGGCCGCGCGCGCCGCGGGCCTCGGCGTGGCGCTCTCGGGCGTGGGCGGCGACGAGCTTTTCGCGGGCTATCCGATGTTCAAGAGGTCGGGCGCGCTCCTCCGCGCAGCGCGCGCCTCGCGTGTCTTGCCGGCGCCCGCGCGATCCGCGCTCGCGCGGGTCGAGCGCATGACGAGGCTGCCCTCGCGCGCGCGGAAGCTCGCGGCCCTGCTCCAGTGCCGCGGATCGCTCGGCGCGGCGTACGCGTCGCTCCGCGCGATCTTCACGCCGGGCGAGCAGAGCGCGATCCTCGATCGATCGATCGCGGCCGGCGCCTCGCCCAGCGCCGTGGTGCCGGAGGGCCTCGAAGCCCTTTTTTTGCGCGGCGAGATCGATCCCGTCAACGCGTATTCGGCGCTCGAGATCACGAACTATCTCCGCTCGACGCTGCTCCGCGACACCGACGTGATGAGCATGGCGAACGGGCTGGAGGTGCGCGCTCCCCTGCTCGATCACGTGCTCGTCGAGCGCGTGATGCGCGCGCCGGGCGCGCTCAAGATCCGGCCGCGGAGCGGCAACAAACCCCTCCTCACAGCGGCCGCTCCGCCGCTGCCGAGGAGCGTGGTTCACCGCAAGAAAATGGGGTTTTTGCTGCCGTACGACGTTTGGTTCAGGGGCCCGCTGCGGGGCTACCTCGAAGACCTCCTCTTCGGCGACGCGACGCGCGCGGACGGCGTGCTCCGACGGCGCGGGGTCGAAGCGCTCTGGCAGAGCTTCCTTCGGGGGCAAATCACCTATCCGCGGGTCTGGTGCCTCGCCGCGTTCGCCGGCTGGTGCGACGTCAACCGCATGAAGGTCGGGTGATGAAGATCTTGTTCTTGACCCCCGGCTGCTTCGACAAGGGCGGCATCAGCCGCTACTCGCGGCACCAGATCACGGCGCTGCGCGAGATCGCCGGGGCGTCGAACGTCGCCGTGCTGTCGCTCCTCGGCCCGAACGCGGACAGCATCGAGGCGCCCTTCTCGGTCGACTTTCACGCGTCGGGCAACGCGGCCGCGGACAAGGCGCGCTTCGTCGCCGCCGCGATCGCGATGACCGCGCGGCACAGGCCCGCGATCGTCCACGCCGCGCACGTCAACCTCTCGGGCTTCGCCGCGGTGATCGCGAAGCTCGCGCGCGCGACCACGATCCTCAACGTGTATGGGCTGGAGGTGTGGAGCGGCTTTCGGCGCGACGCCGCGTGGGGCCTCAGGCGCGCCGACACGTTGATCTCCGACTGCCACTTCACCGCGCGCTACCTCGCGGGCGAGGGGCTCCGCGATCCCGCGCGCACCGCGGTGATTTGGGATCCCGTCGACGTCGATCGCATGCGCCCCGGCGCGCCCAGCCCCGCGGTGATCGCGCGCTACGGCATCCCCGATCCTTCCACGCACATCAACGTGCTCACGCTCGGGCGGCTGAGCCGCATCGCCGCGCACAAAGGCTACGATCGCCTGCTCGACGTCTTCGCGCGGATCGCCCCCAAAATCCCCTCGTTGCGGCTCGTCTACGCGGGGCGCGGCGATCTCACGGACGTCCTCCGCGCGCGCGCGGAGAGCCTCGGGCTCGCCGATCGCGTTCGCTTCACGGGCCCTATCCACGAGGACGACTTGGCCGACGTCTACCGCAGCGGTCACGTTTTCTCGCTCGTCAGCGATCGGGGGCCCGTGCGCGGCGAGGGCATCCCGCTCACGCCGCTCGAAGCGGCGGCGTGCGGGCTGCCCATCCTCGTCGGCGATCAAGACGGCTCGCAGGAGGCCGTGATCGAAGGCCAAAACGGCTTCATCGTGAGCCCGTTCGCGCTCGACCTGCACGCCGAGCGCATCCTCCATCTCGCGGAGGACGAGGGCGCGCGGCGCGCGATGGCGGCCGCCGCGCGCCGCCGGATCGAAGATCATTTTTCGGTACGCCGCTTCGTCGACGAGCACCGGGCGCTCCTCGACGCGCACGCGGCCCGCGCGCGACGCACGAGGTAACATGGTGCTCTTCTCAGCCTTCTCCGAGGTCCGATGACAAAGCTCCCCTTCCTCCCCGTCGCGGCGCCCATCGTCGGAGAGCGCGAGATCGCGTACGTCACCGACGCGGTCAAATCGGGCTGGGTCTCGAGCATCGGGCCGTACATCGATCGCTTCGAAGAGGCGTTCGCGCGGTTCGTCGGCGCGCGCCACGGGATCGCGGTCGCGAACGGGACGGTCGCGCTCCATCTCGCGCTCCACGCGCTCGGCGTGGGCCCCGGCGACGAGGTCATCATCCCGGATCTCACGTTCGCCGCGACCGCACACACCGTGCTGCAAACGGGCGCGACGCCCGTGCTCGCGGACGTCGACCCGGAGACGTGGTGCCTCGATCCGCAAGCCGTGATCCGCGCGCTCTCGCCGCGCACGCGCGCGATCGTGCCGGTGCACCTCTACGGCCACCCCGCGGACATGCCCGCGCTCACGGCGATCGCGAAGGAGCGCGGCCTCGTGATCCTCGAAGACGCGGCCGAGGCCCACGGCGCGTCGATCGCGATCGACGGCGCGCCCGCGCGCGTCGGATCCATCGGCGACCTCGCCGCCTTCTCGTTCTACGGAAACAAGATCATCACCACGGGCGAAGGCGGGATGCTCACCACCAACGACGCCGCGCTCGCGCGGCGGTGCCGCTTCCTCAAAGATCACGGGATGAGCCCGGAGCGCCGGTACTTCCACACCGAGCTCGCGTTCAACTACCGCATGACGAACCTCGCGGCCGCGCTCGGGCTCGCGCAGGTGGAGCAGGCCGAGGCGCTCGTCGACAAAAAACGCCTTGTATTTGCCTGGTATCGTGAGGAGCTTGGCGATCTCTCGTCGGTGGTTCTCAACCCCGAGCGGCCCGGGTGCACGAGCGTGTTCTGGATGTCGAGCGTGGTGCTCGGCGACGAGGTGACGCGTGATCGCGAGGAGGTGCGCGCGCGGATGCGCGAGGCGGGCGTCGACACGAGGCCGTTCTTCGTGCCGATGAGCGAGCTGCCGCACCTCGCGCACCTGCGCCGCGCGGGCGCTTCGTCCGACGCGTGCCCCGTGTCCGCGCGGCTCGCGCGGAGGGGGATCAACGTGCCGAGCGGCAACGGCCTCGAACGCGGCGACGTCGCGCGCGCCGCGGCGGCGCTCCGAGAGGCGATCCGAACATGACCCCGCGCGCGCCCGCTCCGCCGCGCAAGGCGATCCCGCGCACGCGATCTGCGCCTCAGGCGGCCGCGCCCCGCGCGCTCGCGTCGGCGCTCCGCGGCGTGCCCGGGTTCCTCTTGGGGCTGCTCGATCACGCCATGGTGCCGGTCGCCCTCGTGACCGTGCTCGTGCACATGGTGCTCGGCCGATCCTCGGCGCCGATCGTGGTGCGCCTGCTCGTGTCGATCCCCGCGGTGCTCCTGCTCATCGAGCTGCGGAGCTACGCGAAGAGCCAAGTCGGCGAGCTGCCGTTTTTGCTCGTCGGCTTGATCCAATATTACGTGTCGTTCTCGTTCCCCATCTTCTTCGATCTCGAGTTCTACGACATCGACGGTCCGGTTCACTTCAGCAACGCGTCGCAGATCAGCGCGGGCGTCGCGATCGGCGGCGGCGCGCTCCTCCTCTGGCTCGCGTCGCGCCTCGGCGCGCGCGTCGGCGCCGAGCTCCAACCGTTCGCGGCGCGCGTGTTCCCGATCGAGACGGTGCCCGAGGGCTGGGACAAGTCGGTGATCGCGTACGCGACGCTCGCGGCGACGATGGGCCTCGTGACGTTGGTCTTCCCCGGGATCATCCCGCCGGAGCTCTCGTTGCCCTTCCTCATGACGATCAACCTGCACCTCGCGATGGGGATGCTCCTCGCGGCGCCGCCCAAGCCGACCCATTGGATCAAGCCTCACTTGCCGCTGGTGCTCTTGGGCGTGGGTTCGAGCACCGGCCTCCTCGGCGGCTCGCTCGATCCGATCTTCCGCTTCTCCGTCGTGTACCTCGCGGGTCAGTGGTCGTTCCTCCGTCGCGTCTCGACGTGGATCGTGATCGTCGCCATCGCGATCTTCGGCGTGCTCCAGCCCGTCAAGCAGCGCTATCGCGAGCGCGTCTGGGGCGAGACCGCGAAGACCGGGCAAGCCGTCAGCTACGCCGATCGGTTGAGCGCGTGGGAGGACTCGTTCATCGCGGTGTGGCTGCGCGACGAGGGGCAGCGCACCGAGAAGAACGTCACCGCCATCGAGCGGCTCGACGAGCTCGGCGCCGTCATGCACGCGTTCGAGGTGCTGCCCGGCAGGGTGCAGTCGCTCGACGGACAAGGCTTCTTGTACGTGCTCTATTCGCCCATCCCGCGCTTCATTTGGCGGAGCAAGCCGACCACGCAGGACACGGTGCAGCGCTACGGCGTGGCGTTCGGCAGGCAGACCACGAAGGGCGCGCTCACCACCGCGATCAACTGCCCGCCGCACGTCGAGGGCTATTGGAACTTCGGCTGGCCCGGCATCGCGTTCGTGTGCTTCATGATCGGGCTCTACCTCGGCTTCGCGAAGGCGCTCTTCGCGTCGAGCCGGTGGGCGCTGCGCGCCGTCGGGTTGGCGCTGCTCGGGATGGTCTCGTCGTCGAGCGCGACGTCGCTCGTGTTCGCGTCGCTCTTCCAGAGCTTGGTCGGCTTCACCATGGCCACGTGGGCGGTGTTCGGGCTCGCTTCGCTCTTGAGCAAGCGACGCCCGCAGCTCCACGGAGGCCGCCGCCTGCGCAAAGCATAACGGCCCCGCGCGCGCTGTTGGCCGAGCGCTACAGCCGAGCCGAGGCCCTGTTGGCTCGCGCCAACACCCGCGCGAGATCCGCCTATATTTCGCGGGATCCATGTTGGATCGCGGGTTGCTCTACGCGACCTCGATCGCCCACGGAACCCCAACGAGGACATCCATGCTGCTCGGCGCAGATCACACACGGCTCACGCTCGCGAACGAGCCCGGAGCGAGCCTCTCGGTGCGACGCTTCCACGTCGTCGAAGGTTCGAGCCGGCTCTTCGAGGTGAACCTCACCGCGGTCTCTCCCTTCGACGAGATCGACATCTCTCCGCTCGTCGGATCCAAAGCGACGTTCGAGATCGCGTGGACCACCACGCGGCGATGGACGGGCGTGATCGAGGCCGCGCGGTTCGAGCGCGCGCCGGGCACGGATCAGAGCCTCGCGACGTACGCCCTCCGCATCGTGCCTGCGCTCTACAAGCTCACGCTGCGCACGCGGCACCGGCTGTTCCAGCACGTGAGCATCCCCGCGATCGTCGCGTCGATCCTCGACGAATGGAAGCTCCCGCATCGCTTCGATCTCAAGCAGAAGTACCCCGAGCTGGAGCTTCGCACGCAATACGGCGAGAGCGACTTTGCCTTCGTCTCGCGCCTGCTCGAAGAGGCGGGCATCACGTATTTTCTGTGCGACGCGGCGGCGCCGGATCAAGACGCGGAGATCCTCTTCGCGGACGAGCCGCACCGCGCGGAGCCGAGCGTCACGCTCCCGTTCGTCGACGACCCCGCGCTCGCGCGCGCGTCGCGCATCTCGCACGTCACGAACCTCCGCATCGACGAGGCGACGAGGCCCGGCGCGGTGCTGCTCCGCGACTACGATTTCCGGCGCGCGCGCGCGGGCGCGACCATGGGCGCGGCGTCCGACAGGCCGCAGGACGCAGCGCTGGAGAGGCTTCTTTTTGCGCCTGGATCGTCGATCATGGAAGGCGCGTCGGGCCCGGGCGCGACGCCGGTCGCCGACGATCTCGGGCACGCGCGCCACATGGATGGGCACGGCGCGCGTGTCGCCAAGACCATGATGGAGAGCCTCGTCGCGGATCGCAGGGTCGTCACCTTCGAGGCGAGCACCATCGAGCTCGCGCCGGGCACGGTGCTCACCATCGCCGATCACCCGCGGCGCGACGTGAGCCGATCGGGCGCGCTCCTCGCGGTGGGCCTCACGCTCGAAGGCGAGATCGCGGCCGAGAGCACGTGGACCTTCACCTGCCGCGCGGTGGGCACCGATCAGCCGTACCGGCCCGAGCAGCGCACGCCGAAGCCCAAGATGTACGGGATCCAGTCCGCTGTCGTCGTGGGCCCGGGCGCGGGGCCCGGCCCCAAACAGCCTGGCCCGGGCGGCGTGGGCACGATCGACGGCGCGGCGATCGATCAGAGCCAAGCGACCGCGCGCCTCGTCGACAACGAGATCTACGTCGACGAGCACGGCCGCGTGCGCGCGCAGTTCCCTTGGGATCGCGATCACGCGTTCGGATCGTCGAGCTCGGTGTGGATGCGCGTGAGCCAAGGCTGGGCGGGCGCGGGCTACGGATCGTTCACCATCCCGCGCGTGGGCCACGAGGTGCTCGTCGCGTACCTCGACGGCGACGTCGATCAGCCGATGGTCGTGGGCCGCGTCCACAACCTGTCGCAGCCGGTGCCGTTCCCGCTCCCCGCGAACAAGACCGTGAGCACCATCCGCACGGCGACCTCGCCCGGAGGAGGCGGCTTCAACGAGCTGCGCTTCGACGACGCCGCGGGCCGCGAGCACGTCTATGTGCAGGCGCAAAAAGACATGGATTCGCTCGTCAAGAACGACCTCAAAGAGTCGGTCGGGCGAGACAAGAACCGCTACGTGCAGAACGACGACGCGATCGCGGTCGGGAAGAACCGAACCAAGCTCGTCAACCACGGCGAGGTCGAGGTCACGGGCCTGAACCGCGTCACCACCGTGGGCGTTCATCGCGCGTCGGTCGTCGGCGGCGAGGACGTGACCACCGTCGGCACGCGCTGGGCCGTGACGGTGGCGCGCGGGCTCACGACGCGCCTCGGCGGCGAGATCGAGCGCGCGGCGACCGGGCTCGGCGGCGTGATCCGCAACCTCGGGCGCAACGTGCTCTCGTCGTTCGGGAGCGATCCGCTCACCTCGATCGGCACCGCGTCGCTCACGGGCTTCGGCGCCGCCGCGTACTCCGCGCTCCACGACGTCGCCTCGATCGCCAAGGGATTCAAGGCCGATCCGGGCCCGCTGCCCACGAGCATCGAGGTCGTCGACAGGCAGATCAAGCTCACCACGGGCGAAGCGTCGATCATCCTCGACGGGCCCAACGTCACGATCATCGCCGACGGATCCATCACGTTCCACGCGAAGAACAACGTCGCCGCGCTCGCCGAGAACGAGGCCGCGATCGCCGCGGGCGGCAAGGTCGCCGTCGTGTCGGACACGAGCGACGTCGTCCTGCAGGCGCAGGCCAACGTGCATTTGAACCCGTTCCAAGGCGCGGGCCCGCGGCCGGCGGTCGTCGAGGCTGCGCCCGATCAAGACGAGGAGCCCGAGGTGGCCCGCTGCGCGATCTGCAAAGCGCCGCTCGAATCGCTCGGGAAATACGTCACGTGCCACCACGGCAAAGGACAGGAGGCGGCGTCGTGAGCGACCAGGGAACGACCCAAACGAGCGCGGCCGAGGAGCCTCCGCGCATGGAAATTTGGCTCTGCCGCGAGCTCGATCCCGCGCGGCGACTGCACGAGCTGCTCCTCGTCGAGCGCTGGCCCGGCGGCGGAAGAGCGCCCGAGAAGAAGCTCTACGAGCTCGGCGGCTTTCGTCCGCGCGGCCTCGTCGATCACGTGCTCGCGCTCGGTCGCTTCAACGGCGGCGATCCCGAGGCGGGGACGCGCGCGATCGCGCTCGACGATCAAGAGGTCAACTACGTGAAGGTCGCGGGCTTCGAGGTGCCGCCTTCGAAGATCGCGGACGTGCTCGGCGCGATCGATCGCGGCCTCCGCGAAGGGCCGGGCGGCTTCGCGGCGGTGGCGCTCGCGCAGGCGGGGTTTCACATGTCGCCCTTCGTCTTCAAGCTCGCGTTCGATCGCGCGGGCAGCCCGCCGGTGCGCGTGACGCACCCCGAGCTCACGCACGGCGCCCCCGGCGAGCACGGCCCCGCGCCCATCCCCCACGCGACGGACAACGCGGTGCTCGCGTCGCTCATCCGCGCAGGCTTGGACCCGCGCTCGTAAGGCCCTTTGGAGAAGAGCCATGATCTTCGACTTCGACAACGACGGTAAGAACGACTTCACGTGGAGCAAGGCGAGCGGCTGGTACATCTACACGACCGGCGACTCATGGGCGCTCGGGCTGGGCGTCGATCTCCGATCGTGGGGGATCGCGTCGGTGAGCGCGAACATCGGCGGCGGCGAGGGGTGGATTCAGATCAAGAATAAGAATTACCCAAACGCAGGTGCGCTCTCGATGCCCGACGGCACGACGCTCCCCGACTGGCCACGTTATTATTGGCTCGTCATGCAGACCGCGGGGCCTGGCATCGGCGGCTCGCTCGGCGCGAGCGCCGCGGGGAAGTTCTCGGCGAACCTCGATCGAGCCACCATCGACAACGCCTCGGGCGCCATCGGAGGAGGGGAGTACAACTTCATCCATCGTTGGGACAGGGCGCCGGAGGGAGAGGCGCAGGAGCAGGGAGATCCAACGGGGTTCTTGGGCGCCGCGCTCCAAGACGGCGTGAGCGGCTCCGCCGCCATCGGGCTCGGCGTGTCGGGCGCGGCGTGCACCATGGCGCTCGGCGCGATGGTCGATGGCTTGAGCGGGCTCCTGCTCGCGACCGCGACGGATCTCGGCCGCATCTTCCTCCATCTCACGGGCATCGAGCACCTCGGGTTCCAATATGGGGCGGCGCTCTGGTCCACCGCCGACACGACCACCCTCGGGCTCGGGGTCAGCGTGAGCGCGAGCATGCAGATCGCGTATGTGCCGAGGATGCACCTCTTTATCGTTCATCCCGATCTGGGGGTGCCCTTTTATTGCTACACCCGCGGGGTCCGCAGCGACGGCACGGTCACCAAGTACACCGACCGTGACATGAAGACCTCCCACACCTACTACGATCCTGCGGTGATCGACGACTACACCGCCGCGGTGCAGACCGGGCGTTACGTCGACAACCTGGAGGCGCAGTGGGACGCGCTCGTCGCGTCTCCTGGGTTCCCGAGCGACAACTACCAAGCTGCGCTCCAGAACCAAAATGATCGGCTCTCGGCGTATCGCGTGCTCAAGGCGCGGCTCGACGAGCACCCCACGCACCCGATGTTCACGGAGCTCCGCAATCGCTACGAGTACGGGTGGGGCAGGGGCAATCACTCGCTGGACGAGCTGATCCGAGGTCTCGCGGAGGTGCTTCACAAATGAGCGCTCAAGGCAAGGTCCGACAAGCCAAGATGTTGAACCTCGTCGCTCGCAAGACGACGTACACCCCCGGCTACTTTTATTGGTTCGTGCGCCTGCCCGGGCCGATGAACATGGGCCACATGGGGTGGGGCTTCAAAGGTGGTGACGGGGTCTCGTACCACTGCGGCTCGCTCGAGAACGTGAGCGGCTGGGCCATCCGCGGCGGCGGCCGTTATGGCGACAACTGGGGTGGTTATTGGAAGGGCGTCGTGAGCGGGGAGGACGCGCTCATGCGCGAGATGATCCGCCTCGACATCGCCGAGAAGGCGCTCGACCTCCGCAACATGTCGCCTTACACGTATTGCAAAAAGACGATGGTCGCCGATCCCAAGGTGGGCAAAGCCGTCGAAGAGGCCCAGAAATGGGCGTCGGGCTCGGTGTGGGGCTTTGGCACGAGCTACTCGGTCATCGCCCAAAACTGCCTCGACAACGCGCGTGAGATCGCGCTCGCGTACGGCGTCGATCGCGATCTCTTCCCGATCCGCACGGGCGCCGACGCCATTCAGCCCATCGGGTTCTTCAACTACCTGCCGGGCGATCAGATCACTCTGTACGACGAGCAGGCCGCGGCGGAGCTCCAACGGGTCACCGCGACCGCGGACGAGGTCGATCGGCTCGACGCCGAGTGGGAGCGGATTACAAACGACCCGGGCTTCCCGTCCTCGAACTATCAGGTCGCGCTCCAGAACCAGAACAATCGCCTCTTCGCGTATCGAAGGCTGCGCGACACGCTCAACCAACGTTGGGACGACCCGGCGTACGAGGGCCTCTACAACAAATACATCTACGGCTGGGGCAGGTCTCAAGGCACGCTCGATCAATCCATTCGTCTCCTCGAAACACGTTGACGACGATGATGAACGACGCACGGAGAGAGTCACCGAAGGGCCCTTTGGGGCTACGGCTCGCCGTCCTCGAGGGGCGGGACGCGGGGCGCGCCGTGCCGCTCGGGCTCGACGGCAAGCCCGTCCGCGCAGGGACCGCGCGGACCAACGATCTCGTGCTCCACGACGAGCAGCTCAGCCAAACCCAGCTCGAATGCAGGCTCGTCCCCGACGGCATCGCGATTCGGCATCTCGGCGGCGCCGTCGGCACCTTCCTCGGCGCCGCGCGGATCATCGAGGCCGTCGTCCCTGCGGGCACGCGGCTCCGCGCGGGATCGACCGTGCTCTCGGCGGGGGCGTCGTCGCCCGCGGCCGATCTCCCGAGCCGCTTCGCCGCCGAGGGGCTCGTGTTCGCGAGCGGCGCGATGACGGCTGTCGCGGCCTCGATTCAAGCCATCGCGCCCTTCACGATGAGCGTCCTCATCGAGGGCGAGACGGGCACTGGCAAAGAGGTGGTGGCGCGCGCGCTCCACGCGCTCAGCATGCGCGCCAATGGCCCTTTCGTGATCGTCGATTGCGGCGCGCTGCCGCCAAACTTGATCGAGAGTGAGCTGTTTGGTCACGAGCGAGGTGCGTTTACCGGCGCCGAGGGGCGGCGCCCCGGCGCGTTCGAGCTGGCTCACGGCGGGACTCTGCTCCTCGACGAGATCGGTGAGCTCCCGCGAGAGAGCCAATCTGCGCTGCTCGGCGTGCTCCAACGCAGGAGCTTTCGGCGCGTGGGCGGCGGGCGCGAGGTGGCGGTGGACGTGCGCGTCGTCTCGGCGACCAACCGTGATTTGCGGCGCGAGATCGATCGCGGCGCGTTCCGCGCAGACCTCTTTTATCGCCTCGCCTCCTCGCATCTCGTGTTACCGCCGCTCCGCGAGAGGCCCGAGGACGTCCCTGTGTTGATCGCTCGCTTCTTGCAAGAGCTCGCGGGCACCGAGGCGAGCTCGCCGTTCGACGCCGCGTCCATGGCCGCTCTCTCGGCTCACCCATGGCGCGGCAACGCGCGTGAGCTCCGCGCCTTCGTCGAGAACGCGCTCGCGACCGGGCGCACCGACCCCGCGCGCACTGCCCCCTCCGTCGCGCCTTCGCCGCCGAGCGCGCCTTTGCCTTCGTCCGGGCCGCGCGCGTCCTCGTCCGCGCCGGTGGACTCGTATCGTGACGCGCGGGCGCGGGCGCTCACCGACTTCGAGCGTGGTTATCTGGGTCAGCTCATCAGCGCGTGCGCCGGCAACGCCTCGGAGGCCGCGCGCGTGGCGCGGATGGATAGGCCCCACATGTTGCGGCTCCTTCGCCGCCACGGGCTCCGCTGAGATGATAGGTTGGAGAGGAGGTCTTCGATGCCCGACGTGACGACCAAAGTGGATCTCTGTGAAGGCCATGACGCCTGCGCGCCGCGGCCGTTCGACTCCTTCAGCCCCGACGTCTTCGCCGAGGGCTTCGAGGTGGTCCGCGAGACGGACTCCCTGCAAGAGCATGGTTGTCCCGACCACCCGCCGCACGGCGCGGTGGTGAGCTATGCGTGGCAAAACGTGTTGGTCAACTGCCTCCCCATCAGCGTCGTCGGATCGACGGTGAGCTGCCCTTCGGGCATGGTCGGCACCGGCCGTCCTACGGTGATGGTGGGGGAAGGCGGCAAGATCCGCTTCACTTGAGCGCGTTCGTGCGTTCGGCACGTTCGGCATCATAGGGCGCGGCGCGCGC
>CAYTJL010000008.1:5577-16158 GCA_964437785.1 uncultured Polyangiaceae bacterium | reverse complement strand
ACTTGAGCGCGTTCGTGCGTTCGGCACGTTCGGCATCATAGGGCGCGGCGCGCGCACGCGATCGCCTGTGATAGAGCCACTTCATGCCCTCATTCCTCCACGAAGAGCTCGTCGAGCTGTTTCGCGCGGACCCCTCCATGGCCGTCGATCTGCTGCGCACCGTGCCCGGCGTAGAGCTTCCGCTGTTCGATCGCATCGAGATCAAGCCGGGCGATCTCTCGGACCTCGTGCCAACGGAGCACCGCGCGGACGTGGTGATCCTGATGATCCGGGACAAGCCCGTCTATTCGATGGTGCTCGAAGTGCAGCTTCGCATCGATCCAGACAAGCTCTACGCGTGGCCCTATTACGCAGCGGCGGTGCGCTCGCGCTACCAGTGCAAGTGCTGCTTGCTCGTGTACACGCCGACACCTTCGGTCGCCGCGTGGGCGGGCCAACCCATCGACACCGGGCAGCCTCAGAGCCCGTTCACGCCGCTCGTGCGCGGCCCCGCGCACATCCCTCGTGTGACCTCGCCCGAGGACGCTTCGCGCTCGCCGTATCGGGCGGCGCTCTCCGTGGTTGCGCACGGTCACGAGCCCGACGCTGAACAGATTGGCCGCGCTGCGCTTCAAGGTATCGTGGGGCTCTCGGAGGACGAGCGCTCGAACTTGGAAGCCATTATTCTGGAGGCGCTGGACCAAGCGGCACGCAGCGCGTTGGAGGATTGGATGAACCTGCAAGGTTTCCCGGAGCGGAACTACTTCTATCGGCGCGGCAAAGCAGAGGGCGAAGCGGAGGGCGAAGCGCGGGGCAAAGCGGAGGGCAAAGCGGAGGGCAAAGTGGGCGCGCTCCTCTCGATCCTCGACGTGCGCGGGATCGAGCTCTCCCAAGAGGAGCGCGACCGCGTGCTCGCGTGCAGCGACGTCGATGTGCTCGATGCTTGGATCAAACGCGCGGTCAACGCGAAGGACGCCGCCGAAGTCTTCGCTGCGTGATCATCGGATCGCAGGCGGTTTGGTGACGCGCGCGAGCGCGACTACCTTGAGCGCCGCGTCGCAGCTCTCGCGCAGGTCTTGTTGCGGATAGAGCTCGACGAGCATCTTCACGGTAAAGCGCGGGAAGAGCGGCAGTCGCTTCGTGAGCTTCGAAGGCACGTAGGTGGGCACCGGCGGCTCGTTGGCGCTCGGGCTCGAAAGGTAGAGCGCGCGGATCCACTCGCCGTCGAGCACCTCGCGCTTTTGATACTTCCGCTCGGCGAGCAGCTTTTGGAGGATCTGATTGTCGAGGTGATCGGCGGGCAGCTTGCGGTTCGCCTTGTCCCACGCCTCGCGGATGCGATCGGTCATGCCGCGCGCGACCTCGGGCGCGTCCGCGCCTGCCTTCTGCGCCTCCGCGACGAAATCGAGCACCTCTTTGAGCTTCTTGTCCGCGAGCGAGAGGGGCTTCGCGAGCTGCATCGCGGCCTCCATCGTCGCGGTTTCGTCGAACGGAAACGACAGCTCGCCGGAGAGGAGCAGGAGCGGCGCGTCCGGGTCTTCGGCGATCTCTTCGGCGGTGCGAGGATCGCTCTTGCCCGACGTGCCTTTGGAGAGCACGCGGAAGACGTCGCTGCGCGCGGCCTTCTCCTGCGCCTCGGGCGTGGGCGGAGGAGGCGGCGGTTTGCCTTGTTGCACCGGCTGTTTGGCGATCGGCTTGGTGAGGCTCGCGAACACCGAGTGCGCGCGGAGCCTCGGAACGACCTCGGGATCGAACCACAAGAGCTCGAGCGCGCTCGCCTCGGGCTCCGCGGTCTCCTCCTCGGTGGCCGAGGCTTGATCCGAAGCGCGCGCGGCGCTCTTCGCGTTCGAGCCCGCGGCCGCGTCCGACGCGAAGGCCGCGGACGTCGGCATGGGGCCGAGCTTCTTGGGATCGAAGGGCTCCTTTGGAGACGGCGGCGGCGCGGGCGGTTGCGCGCCGGGTCGCGCGGAGGCAGCGGCGCCGGCTTCGCTCCACGGAGAACGCATCGAAGGGCCGCTGCTGATCGAAGCGCCCAACGCCATCGCGCCCGGTGACATCGCGCCGGTGGGTGATGGCATCGCGCCGGCGGGTGATGGCATCGCGCCGGCGGGTGATGGCATCGCGACCGGCGGCGGCTGCATCGCGACGAGCGGCGGCTGCATCGCGCCGGGCGGAGCCGCGATGGGCAGCGGCGCAGCGGCCGCCATCGACGACGCCGACGTGAGCGAAGGAGGCGCGACCTGAGGCGCTCGCGTGAGCACCTCGACCGGCGGAGGAGGCAACGGCTCGGGGCTCGAAGGAGGCGCGGGCGGAGGCGCCGGCGCGTGCGCGCGATCGACGAGCCACGCGGGCCCCTGCATCTTCACTTGGTTCTCGGTGAAGTCTCCGGTCGACGAAAAATCGTGGGTCTTGCGTAGCGGATCGCTCGATCGCGGCGGCGGATCGCCTCCCGCGTGCGCTTGCAGATCCACCGTCTTCTCGGGGGGCGCCGCCGCAGACGCGGGGGTCGCCATCGACGATCCGCTCAACGTCGATCCCGCGAGCACGAACGGCAGCGGCCGGTTGGGCTGCTGCGCGATGGTGTGGAGCGCGGTGACCTCGGGCTCGTGCGGAGCCTTCGACGTCACGCTCGGCGCGCTGGGCTCGGCGCGCGCGCCGTCGAGCGTGATCGTCACCTTCCGCGCGGCGTCGGCGTCGGCGATCGCGACGTGACCGCGGTGCGTGACCGTGAAGAGGAGCCGATCGGTGTCGATCCACAACGTGTCCGCGCGGAGAGGCACGTCGATCGGCGCGCCGCCCGCGTCGAGCTTGGCGCGCGGGCGCAGGCCGGGCAGCCGCGTCACCAAGCGCTCGTGCTCGGGGTGCAGGCCCTCGAGCGCGATCCGCTCGTCGTCGCGGATCACCTCGATTTGCTGGTCCGCGGGCGCGTCTTGAAAGAACGAGAGATCGAAGCCGTCCGCGAGCGGCTCGCCTCGCCGGTAGAGCTGGCCGCGCGCGCGCTCGCGCCGCAGCGCCCAGCTCGACGCGATCGGCGCGAACGCGATCGGCGGCACGAACTGCCCGCGTTCGATCATGTCCATCCCCACGGGCTGCAAGCTCGGTAGGTGCTTTTGCCCGTAGATGTCGGGCGGCCCGTCGAGCCTCACGCCCACGGGGTTCCACGTGTCGGGCCCGCCCGCCGCGCGCTCGTAGCGGAGCGGCATCTTCGTCCATCGCGCGCCCTCGCGCAGCTCGCCGAGCGCGGTCCACAACCTCGGCCCGTGTACGTCGATCGCTTTTTCGAAGCCGGCGATCACGATGCGCACGACCAAGCTCTGCACGGGCCTGCCGCTCGGCGCCCACGCGCTCCCCACGAGGAGCACCTCGGGCGCGGGCTTGACGGGCCAAACGTCGCAGGGCGCATACACGCTGCGCCGCGCGTCGCCGTCCCAATACGTCTCTTCTTCGTGCAGCTCCTCTTGCACGGCCGCGAGCTGCGCCGTGCCCTGCGCCAGCGTGAACGTCGCTTTGCAAACGACGGAGAGCGCGGTTGCACCCGCGCGTGGGTGCCAAACGATGGTGCCTGCGCTGAGCTTCGTGGTGTTGACGAGGTCCATCGGTGTGAGGTCTAGAGTCTCGCGCCTTCCCCTAGGAATCCAGAGCTCCCCGCGCGCTGGTGCGTTTATGCCGCAGACACGCAAACAAGGTTCGTCGAACGCTTGGGTGAGCTTTTAGCCAACATCCCTCCACGCGGGTCCGGGTGATGGATCCGAACAACACTCCTCTACGCCGAGAGACCATCGCCGCTAGACTCCGGCTCGTCGTTCACGATGAGAGACGCGCAGGCGATCGAGGCGGTCACGGTCGGTGTCGAGGGCGAGAGGACGCTCCTCGGCCGGCCGTCGACGTTCGTGGGACGCGAAGCGGAGCTCGCGATGCTCGCCTCGATCCTCCGGGGCGTGGAGGCCGATCGGTCGCCGCACGCCGCGCTCGTCATCGGTGAGGCTGGCATCGGAAAATCGAGGCTTTGTCACGAGCTCCTACGAAGGCTCCCGCCGAGCGAGGCGCGCGAGGTGTGGATCGGACGCGGGGAGCCGATGCGCGAGGGCTCGGCCTTCGGCGTGATCGGATCGGCGCTGCGGCGCGCGGCCGGGATCGACGCGACGGATCCCGACTTCGCGCAGCGCCGCAAGCTGCTCGCGCGCGCGGGCCGGAGGCTCTTGCCGCTGGAGGCCGAGCGGATCACGGAGTTCCTCGGCGAGCTCGCGGGCGTCCCCTTCGACGAGGCGACGAGCGTGCGGCTCTCGGCCTCGCGGCGCGACGCGGCGCTGATGCGCGATCAGCTCCGCCGCGCGTGGGAGGACTTCATCGAGGCCGAGTGCTCGGATCAGACGATCGTGCTCGTCCTCGAAGATCTGCACTGGGGCGACGTCCCGAGCGTGCGGCTCGTGGAGGCCGCGCTGCGGCGCGACGGGCCGCTCTTCGTGATCGTGCTCGCGAGGCCCGAGGTGCGCACGCGCTTCACCGAGCTGTTCGCCGGCTGCCCCGTGACCGAGATCGTGCTCGATCAGCTCCCCGCGGAGAGCGCCGAGCGGATCGTGCGCGACGCGCTCGGCAAGCGCGCGTCGGTCCCCCTCGTCACGCAGATCGTCGCGCGCGCCGAGGGCAACCCGTTCTTCCTCGAAGAGCTGGTGCGCGGCGCGGCGGAGGGGCGATCGAACGAGATGCCCGCGAGCGTGGTCGCGATGTGGAGCGCGCGCATGGCCGCGCTCGATCCTCTTTCACGCGCGGCGCTCGCGGCCGCGAGCGTGTTCGGCAAGGTCTTCGATCGCGCCTCGGTCGAGGCGCTCGCGGGCGCCGAGGCGAGCGCCACGCTCGACGCGCTCGAAGCGGAGGAGATCATCCACCTGCGCGGCGAGGGCGCGCCCGCCGGCAGCTACGCCTTTCGTCACGCCATCGTGCGCGAGGCCGCGTACGCGACGCTCTCTCCCGAGGAGCGCGCGCGGCTGCACGGGCTCACGGCGGAGCGCTTGATCGAGGCGGGGGAGCTCGACGCGCGCCTCCTCGCCGAGCACCTGGAGCGCGCGGGCCACCCGGATCGCGCGCTCGGCTGTTATTACCGCGCGGCGCTGCACGCGCTCGAAGGCAACGACACCGAGGGCGCGCTCGTCTGCGCGGAGCGCGCGCTCGCGTGCGGCGCGGTGGGGACGATCCGCGCCGAGCTCTTGTTGGTGCGCGCCGAGGTCAACCGCTGGCGCGATCGCAACGTCGAGGCGCAGCGGGACGCCGCGGCCGCGATCGAGGCGCTGAGGCCGGGGTCGAGCGGGTGGTGCGCGGCCGTGAGCGAGCTCGCCGCGTGCGCGCTCAAGCTCGGCGATCCAGCCGCGCTGGAGCGCATCGCGGTCGTGCTGCGCGAGCTGCTCGCCTCGACGAAGATGACGGTGCCCGCGCAGATCATCGCGTGCGCGCGCGTCGCAGCGCCGCTCCTCCTCTTCGGCAGGATGGAGACCGCGCGCGAGCTGCTGCGCACGATCGACACGGTCAGCGACGCGGTGAAGAGCGCGCCGCTCGTCCGCGCGCGCGTGCGCGAGACCCTCGCGATCCAAGCCTTTTGCGAGGGCGATCCCGGCGGCGCGATCGAGCACAGCGCGCAGGCGATCCGCGCCTTCGGCGAGGTCTTCGATCTCCGCAGCCAAGCCGTGCTCCAGTCGAACACCGGCGTCGCGCTCGCGTCGATCGGCGCCATCGACGAGGCGGAGGTCGCGCTCCGGTCGGCGATCGCCGCGGGCGAGCGCTTGAGCCTCCCGCAGATCGTGTGCGCGGGGCGGCAGAACCTCGGCTACATCCTCGCGCAGAAGGGCGACGTCGACGCGGGGATGAGCCTCATCGCGCGATCGATCCGCGACGCGATCGTCCAGCAGAACCGCAGGTTGGAGGTCGGCGCGAGGACGTACTTGGCGCTCGCCGCGAAGCTCGCGGGCAAGCTCCGCGTGGCCGAGGCCGAGGCCGACGCGGCCGCGAAGATGGCGGGCTCGGGCGCCGCACAACAAGCCTATGCGCTCGGCGTGCTCGCGTCGGTGCTGGCGGCCGAAGGGCGCGCTCAGGAGGCGAGCGCCTTCGCGGAGCAGGCCATGGCGATCGTCGATCGGCTCGGCGGCGCGATCGAAGAGGGCGAAGCCACGGTGCGCCTCGCGCGGGTCGAGACGTTGCTCGCGATCGGCGATCACGGCGCGGCCAAAGCGGCGCTCACCAAGGCGATCGCGCGGCTCGTGGAGCGCGCGGCGACGATCGGCGAAGAGCGCAGCGCGGGCTTCTTCGAGCGCGTGCCCGAACATCGAGCGCTCCGCGCGCTCGCGCACCAGCTTGGCGTCAGCCCTGGCGCGCCTCCGAGCGCCGCTTAGGGCCGGCCTCGGTGCTCGCTTGTACGGGCGCCGCGTTCGAAGCCGCGGGCGTCGCCGATCCGCTCGACGCGCCGGATCCGCCCGACGAAATGGGCACTTCTTGGGGCAGGTGGATCGTGAACGTCGCGCCCGCGCTCGACGAGGTCGCGCGGATGGTGCCGCCGTGCTCGTCGATGATCTTCTTGACGATGGCGAGGCCGAGGCCTGTTCCGCCGCGTTTGCCCGACGTCGCGAACGATTGGAAGAGCCTGTCCTGGACCTCTTTGGGGATGCCGCGCCCGGTGTCCGAGACCGCGATGACGAGCGCGTTGTTCTCCCTCGACACGCGGATCGTGAGCTTGCCCCCGCGCGTCGAGCCGACGGGCGTCATCGCCTCCACGGCGTTGCGCGCGAGGTTGTGGAGCACGCGCGTCATCTTGGACTCGTCGAAGCGCGCCGTTCCGCGGTCGGCGAGGTCGATGGTGAGGGTCACGTCGGTGCCCTCGATCTCGCGCGCGAGCTGCTTCTCGATGTCCTCGAAGAACTTGGTCAGGTACACCTTGCGCACCAGGATCGATCGCTCGCCGCGCGCGAATTCGAGCACCTCGCGCTGCATCGACGAGAGCAGGTCGAACTGCTTCAAGATGAGCTTCGCGTGGTCGGCGCGCGTCGCGTGATCGGCCGCGTCGACCATGAGCTGCACGTAGCCGCTGATGACGGTGAGCGGCGTGCGCATGTCGTGCATCACGCCCGAGAGCAGCCGGCCGATCGTGGTGAGCCGTTCGCTGCGCTCGCGCTCGATGCGCGATCGGAAGAGGCGCACGGCGGTGGACGCGTTGGCCGAGATGAGCCGGAGCATCGCGCGATCGTCCTGCGAGAAGCCCGTGGGTTTGTTCGAGTTGTAGATCGCGATCGCGCCGATGGTCTCGTCGCCCTCGCCGTCGAGCGGCACGGCGACGGCGGTGGTGACCTCGGTGCCGAGCAGGTTGCCGATGCGCGCCGAGACCGGCCCCGCGTCGCCCTCGCCTGAGATCCGCGAGAAATCCTGTGGGAACGACACGGCCTCGCCGTGCATCATGGCCCAGCCGATGATGCCCTCGTTGCGCTTGACCGCGGCGCGGCGCACGGCGGCGCGCGCGTCGCGCGGCCCGTGGCTCTCGGACGCGAAGAGCGGCGCGTCGGTGCGATCGACCATGTAGAGGAAGACGCCGGCCTCGTGCTCGTCGACGATCACCGCGCCGACGCGCGCGTCCGCGGCCTGCGCGGCCTCGGCGGCGACCGCGCCCGCGAGCTCTTCCATCGCGGTCGCGCCGCTCATCGCGGCCTCCAGCTCGAAGAGCAGCTTGAGGTCGGCGACGCGCCGTTCGAGCTGCTCCTTGGTCTCGACGAGCTGCATGTTCTTCTGGATGACCGAGAGGAACAGGCGCGAGTTGTCGATCGACACCGCGGCCTGCGTGGCGAGCGCGGTGAGCAGCTCCTCGTCGTATTGCGAGAACTCGCCTTCTCCGCGGTTTTTGTTGAGCACCTGGATGACGCCGATGGTGCGGCCCACGTGGTTCTTCATGGGCGCGGCGAGGATCGCGCGCGTCTTGTAGCCCGTGACCTCGTCCCACGTGCGCTGGAAGCGCTTGTCGCGGTACGCGTCTTTGATGCGCACGGTGCGGCCGTATTTGGCCACGTATCCGGCGATGCCCTCGCCGATCGGCAGCTCGATCGATCGCGCCTCGTCGCCGACCATGATGCGCGACGAGAGGCGGCCGCGCTGCTCGTCGAGGAGGTAGAGCGTGGCCCTGTCGCCCTCGAGCAGCTCGGTGATCCGCGTGAGGATGAGCTCCAGGAGCTGATCGAGATCGAGCGTCGATCCCAGCGCGAGGCCCACGTCGCGCAGCGCCCGCACCGTGCGCTCGGAGCGCGCGAGCGCCTCGGTCAGCTCGGTGATCTTGGCGTCTTTGGTCTTGTCGCCTCGCGGGGGCACGGTCCGACGCTACCACGGCGCGCCCTCAGCGTGGACCGGCGCGGCGTCGCCTCAGACGCAGCGGGCGGGTGGTTCAATAACCCTTCTCGCGCAGCACACCGACGATCGAGTCGTAGAAGCTCACGTAGTCCCATCCGTTGCCGAGCCCTGGGCCGTCGCCGATGAGCTGGCCGACCTCGTCGGTGTGATCCGCCGGAACACACCCCCAGAACTCACCCCACTTCGCGTCCTTCACGCGGACGAGCCCGTCGTGCGCGTAGTTCTGTCCGCCCGCGAGCGAGCCCGCGAAGAGCAAGAAGAGCGGGTCGATGGGATCGAGCGTGTCGTTCCACTTCTTGATGAAGTTGAAGACCACGTCGGGCACGCACGCGTTGTCGTTGCCGTGCAGCGCGGTGCGCCCCGTGACCGACGCGTAATAGACGCCGGGCGAGTCCGTGATGGTCGCGTTGAACGCGCTGATGCCGGGCGTGGAGAACTGCTTGATGGCCTCGATGAAGCTCGTCTCTTGGCCGAGGTCGCCGTAGAGCGGCTCGCCCAAAATCTTGATGATCGCGTCGAGGATGGCCTGCGCGTTCGGGTCCGACACGAGCTTCATCACGATGTCGGCGACGGGCGATCCGTAGTGCGGCGTCGCCACGGTGACGACGCTCGCGACGAGGTCGGGCCGCTCGTGCGCGACCACGCGCGCGTCGAGCCCGCCCTGCGAGTGACCGATGAGGTTGACCTTGGCCGCGCCCGTCTCGGCCAAATACGCTTCGATTTGCGGGATCAGCTCGTGCGCGCGCGTCACCGAGTCGCTGAAGGGGTTCACGACGGTCGCGCGCACGACCTCGCCCTTCTGCGCGAAGTGATCTTCGAGCCCGTAAAAATAGGTCTCGAACGAGAGCGCGCCGGGCAGCGATCCAAAGCCCATGAAGCCGTGCGCGAGCACCACCGGGTACGGCGCGCCATGGCCTTGTCCGCCTTGCCCGCCGCCGCCCGTCTGCCCGCTCGACGACGTGGCGCCGCTCGACGCCGACGCGCCGCCCGCGCCCGTGATGAGCCCCGTGCTCGCGCCCTCGCTGTTGCTGGTCGCTTCGCCCGTTCCTCCGCACGAAGGCGCGAGCGCGGTGAGCGCGCACGTGGCCAAGAGGATCGACAAAGGAGCGGAGAAAGAAGGGGTTCGGCGCTTCATGGGAGACCTCGCGAGGACAGCGGCGGGGGAGGACGAGACCTCTCTACCCACGGAGCATGCGCGCCGAAAGGGCCATCAATGCTTCTTCAGGAACGCCTTCACGCTGGGCGTCTCGACGCTCGCCTGCTCGACGCAGAGGCCGATCGCCTCGATGGTCTGCGCGTAGGCCCGCGGCCCGCCGCCGATCGCGCCCACGCGGTCTTTGAACAGCTTCTCGACCCGAGCGAGCATGTCTTTGCTGCACGAGAGCGACATCGCGTCGAGCAGCACCGAGCGCGCGTCTTGAGGGATCCGGGCGAAGAGCGCGTCGATGTTCTTCTCCATGAACTCCATGAGCGCGTCCGAGACGCGCGAGCTCATGTAAAAGAACCGGAACGCGTCGCGCGGATCCACCTTGGGATCGAGCACGAGCTTCATCACGTTGGGCACGAGCGCGGGATCCAAGACGGCGCTCATGGCGCGGATCGCCCGGTCCCGGCGCGCGGGCTCTTGGTCCTTTTGCAAGATCTCGATGAGCTTGTCGAGCACGCGCTTGTCGCCGTGCGCGACGCGGATCCGAAGCGCCATCTCGGCGGCCTCGGGGAGCACCGCGCGATCGCCGTTGAACCACCGATCGGCGATCTTCTCGGCGTCGTCGAGCAGCGCTTTGTCGGTCCGCGCGACCCAAGGCACGATCCACGCGCGGAGCTTGCGCATCGCGCCCGTGTCCGCGCTCGCGGCCATGATGCCGAGCGCTTTGGCCTTCTTGCCGAACGTCTTCACGATGAAGCGTTGGTATTTCTCGCGATCGGCCTTGTCGAGCACGTCCTCCCGCGTGAGCGCGAGGCCCACCGCGGCGCGGAGGACCTCGTCGTCCGTCTCCTTGCCGAAGAGCCCCGCGAGATCGAGCGCCGCGCCGCGATCGAGCTTGCCCGCGGTGACGAGCGCGCGCGCGTCGAGCGCGACGTCGATGCGCTCGGCGCGCGTGAGCGAAGAGCCTTTAGCGGTGAGGAGCGCGCGAAGCTCCTTGGGGGAATACGCCACGTTGTAATACCCCGCCGCGTTGGCCTTGGGCATCACCCATTGGGGGCAGCGCTTTTGATCCTTGAGCGCGA
>CAYTJL010000008.1:1879-5477 GCA_964437785.1 uncultured Polyangiaceae bacterium | reverse complement strand
GCAGCTCACCTGAACGAGCGGGACGCCGGGCTGATCGAGGAAGGTCGAGAACGCGGCGCTCACGTCGCGCCCGGCGCCCGCGCTCATGTCGGCCAAGAAGTCTTTGGCGGTGGCGTTCTTGTGCGCGTGCGCGTTGAAATAACGCTGGAGCCCGGCGCGGAAGGGGTCTTTTCCCAAATAGCTCTCGAACATGCCCACGACGGCGCCGCCCTTCTCGTACGTGATGCCGTCGAAGGCGCTCTTGATGTCGTCGTAGGTGGTGATCTCTTGGCGGATCTTGCGCGCCGAGACGAGCGAGTCCTGCTCTTTGGCCCATGACGCGTTGAAGATCGTGTCCACGTCGAAGCCCGCCTCCGGGTGCAGCTCGCCCGCGATTTTGCTCTCCATCCAGGAGGCGAAGGCCTCGTTGAGCCAGATGTCGTCCCACCACGCGAGCGTCACCAGATCACCGAACCACTGATGGGCGATCTCGTGGCTCATGTAAACGCTGAACCGGTGCTCGAAGCGCTTGTCCCGCGCGTCCTCGTCCACGAGCACGATGTTCGCGTTGGCGGTGATGAGCCCGACGTTCTCCATCGCGCCAAAGGTCGCGAGATGGGGGATGGGCACGATATCGAGCTTGTCGTACGGATAAGGGATGTCGAAATAGCGCTCCAAGGTCTCGAGCACCTTGCCCGTGAACGCCTTGGCGTACGTCGCGCGGCCTCCTTTTCCTTTGGGCGCGAGCACGCGGACAGGCGTCTTTTCTTTCCCGAAGCTCCCTGCGTCGAGCACGTCGAACGGCCCGACCGCGAACGCCACGAGGTACGAGGGGATAGGCTTGGTCTCGGCGAAGTGATGTTCGACGTAGCCTTGGTCCTCGCGCTGGGACACGAGCTTGGTGTTCGAGACGACGACGTTGCCCTTGGGCGCGCGGATGGTGATCTGCCAAGGGTGCTTGAACGAGGGCTCGTCGAAGCAGGGGAACGCGCGCCGCGCCTCGGTGCTCTCGAATTGGGTGAAGAGGTATTTGTCGCCGCCCTCCTCTTCGAGGAACACGCCGCGATCTTCCTTCTCGCTGATCTCCCCCGAATACTCCACCACGAGCTTCGCCGCGCCGGAGACGGGCTGTGCGACGACGAAGCCCAAGCTCTGCACCGTGTCTTTGTCTTTGGCGCCTGGGACGACGCGCGCCTCTTGTTTGGCCCCGCCCGCTTCGAGGGTGGCTTTGCTCACGTTGAGCGACATCGCGTTGAGCCACACCACACGTGACGGCTCGCGGAAGGTGAGGTCGATGTGCGCGACGCCCGCAAACCGCTTGTCGTTCGGGTCGAGCGTGAGGGTCGCCGCGATCTTGTTGGGGCTCACCGTCGTTGGTAAGCGCATCCCCTCCGGCGGCGCAGGGGGCGGCTCGACCGCAGTCGCGCTCGGCGTCGCGCTCGGGGGCGGGGCGAGCGGGACAGGCGGCTCACCCGAGCACGAAAGGACAGAGACGGACGCGGCGAGGAGCAATGCGGAGCTTCGCATGGAGCCCTCCATAACACGATCGTGATACGCTCGGCGCCATGAATGAGCGCTTCTTTGGGGCAATTGTCGCGTTGATGATGGTCGCGGCGTGCGGCGGAGGATCCAACAACACGTCATCGAGTGGAACGTCGTCCACCGGCTCGAGCTCGTCGAGCGGCGGTGGCAGCGGGCACGGCGGGAGCGGCGCGGGCGGACAGGGTGGGGCCGGTGGTCACGGCGAGGGCGGCCGCGGCTTCCCGGCCGGCGCGCCGTGGGTGAGCTGGTATGGCGGGACCGCTGGAGTCGACCTCGCCAAGGTGGCGAGCACCTTTCGGATCATCAACATCGACGCTGACCCGGACGCGGGCAACTTCACCGACAATGAGCTTCAAACGCTCAAGGCCAACGGCCAAAACCGCGTCATCTCGTACATGAACGTGGGCGCGTGCGAGGATTACCGGAGCTATTGGTCCGCGGCCCCGCCGGGCTTCCAATCGTGTATGGGGAGCGGCGCGCTCACCACCGACTACGATGGATATCCCGACGAGAAATGGGCCGACCTCTCGAACGTCGAATATCGCAAGCTCATCGTCGGGTATGTGGCCAAGAGGCTCGCCGATCGGGGCGTCGACGGCTTTTTCCTCGACAATTTGGAGGTCGTCGAGCACGGCCCGAGCGACACCAACGGTCCTTGTGACGCTGCCTGTTCGCAGGGCGGGCTCGACCTCGTGTGGGAGCTGCGCCAGGCGTTCCCCAATCACCTCATCGTGATGCAGAACGCCACGAGCGACGTCACGCGGCTCGGCGTCACCCATGGTGTCGCCTATCCATCGATCCTCGACGGCATCTCGCACGAGGAGGTGTACAGTAACGGCGGGGACGCGGCCGTTCGCGATGAGATGCTCGCGTATCGCGACATGGGCCTCATGGTCAACGGCGTCCCGTTTTGGATCGGCGTCGAGGAGTACGTCGGCGCGTGCGCGCCCGCCAACAAGCCCGCTGCGGACGCCCTTTATGCGCAGGCCATGGCCGACGGGCTCAACGCCTACGTGACCGACGAGAGCGGGATGCAGCTCGCGCCCTGCTTCTGGTGATCAACCACCCTCCCCTGCCCCGGCCGGCGGAGCGGGGGTTTGGGGCACGCGCGGCGGGGTCCACGGCCGCTCATCCACCCACGAGGGCGCGCCGCGATCATCGAGCCTCGCTCGATAAACGCGCCTCCCGACGACCCGTTTGGGCAGCACGTCGACCTCGACGAACGCGCCGACGCGCCGCGCCTCGCTGTGCCCCATGCCGTCGAACACGAAGTTGCCGAGCCCATAATAAATGAGCTTGTCGCGATACCACTCCTCGGGTTGGAGCACGTGCGCGTGCGCGCCGACCACCACGTCGGCGCCTTCGTCGATGAGCGCGTGGGCGAGCTCGCGCTGCACGCCGAGGGCGTCGGACCAGTCTTCGCGGCCCCAGTGATTCACCACCACGAGCACGTCGACCTCGCGGGCGGCGCGGGCCACGTCGGCGCGCGCCTTGTCGACGAGCACGTCCGAGAACGCCAAGAAGCCAATCGCGACGCCGCGCACCTCGCGCACGATCACGGGCTCCGGGTCGGCCGACAGCGTTCCATCGCCGATGGGCGTGAGGCCCGCGGCGGTGATCCTCGCGCGCATGTCGAGGAACGCCTCGCGGCCGAAGTCCATCACGTGGTTGTTGGCGATGCCCACCACGTCGAAGCCCGCGGCGACGAGCGTGTCAATAACCGCGGCGGGCGCGCGGAGCCTGGTGCCGCCGGGCTGCGCAAATCCGCGCGGAGAGGCCACACATTCGAGGTTGCCAATCGCCAGATCGACCGCCGCGATCCTGCCCTTCACCGCGTGGAAGGGGTATCCCGCGGGCACGCCGCGGTCGCCGCGCGCGCCTCGCTCGACGTCCTCGCCGACCCTCCACGCGAGGCCCAAATCGCCTACGAAACCAAGGCGAACCGGCGTGACGTGCGCAGGCTCTTCGGGCTCTTCGCACGCGCCTCTGCTCGGCTCGGGCTCGGGGATCGGCGCGGGCGAGCCTTCGATCGAGGCTTGGATCGAGCCCTCCGCGGCGCTCCGGCTCCATACGATCG
>CAYTJL010000008.1:0-1779 GCA_964437785.1 uncultured Polyangiaceae bacterium | reverse complement strand
CGCGAGCGGCGCCGCGGCGAGGCCGAGCACCGAGAGGCGGGCGAGGGTTTGTCTCCTGGATCGATCCACGCGCGCCGCGAGCTTTCTACGCGATCGCCTTCGCGGCCAACAAAAGGCCCTGGATCATTTGGCGTTGCACAGCCAAATGCCTCCGCCCGGCCCGGTCTCGAAGTCGCAGCGCACGCGGGTGGTCACCTCGATGTCGGCGGTCGCGAGGGGCGCGTCGAAGCCGAGCGCGTAGCTGCCCGGATTGAGCGCGACCTGGTAAAAGCCATCTTGGTCGGCGGTCGCCTCGCCCACGACCATGCCGCCGACCCCGATGTGATCGATCACCAAAAGGCGCATCCCGACCGCGGGCTTGCTCTCGCACCCGGCGGTGTCGCACCTTTGGTAGAGCAGGCCATAGACGCCCGTGTCGATGGTCACGTGGGCGTCGGGGTCGAAGCTCGTCTCGCCGCCGCAGCCGGCGAGGAGCGCGAGGGAGAGCAGGGGCAAAGGCCAAGCGCGGGTCATGCCGATAGGGTATCAGGCCGCCATGAAAGCGCGGAGCGGGAATCGGCATGACACGCGGAGGGGGCCGATGTAAAGCGGCGGGCATGGCCTCAGAACCTCTCTCCCTCGACGCCCTCATCGCCATCGATCACCTCCTCTCGGACGAAGAGCGGATGATCCGCGACACGGTCCGGCGCTTCGTGCGCGAGCGCTACTTGCCGCGCGCGGCCGAGCTCTTCGAGGAGGAGAAGTTTCCGATGGATCTCATCCCTGCCATCGCGGAGATGGGCTTGCTCGGCGGCTCGCTCACCGGCTACGGCTGCGCGGGCATGAATTCGGTCGCGTACGGGCTCGCCATCGCCGAGCTCGAAGCGGGCGACAGCGGGCTTCGGAGCTTCGTGAGCGTGCAAGGGTCGCTCGCGATGTGGCCCATCTGGAAGTACGGGAGCGAGGAGCAAAAGCAAAAGTACCTCCCCAAGATGGCCGCGGCCGAGCTGATTGGCTGCTTTGGCCTCACCGAGCCGGACAGCGGATCCGACCCTGGATCCATGAAGACGCGCGCGCGTGACGACGGCGACGCGTACGTGCTCAATGGCACCAAGATGTGGATCACCAGCTCGCCCATCGCGGATCTCGCGGTGGTGTGGGCCAAGGTCGAGGACGGCGGGCCCGACTCGATTCGAGGGTTCATCGTCGAGCGTGGGATGAAGGGCTTCGAGACGCCCACGGTCCATGGCAAGATGAGCCTCCGCGCGAGCCCCACCGGCGAGATCGTCCTTCAGGACGTGCGCGTGCCCAAGGCCAACATGCTCCCCAACGTGGTTGGCCTCAAAGGGCCGCTCGGCTGCCTCACGCAAGCTCGTTTTGGCATCGCGTGGGGCGCGCTCGGCGCGGCGCGCGCGTGTTACGAGAGCGCGGTGAGCTACGCGCGCGAGCGTGTGCAGTTCGGCAAGCCCATCGCGTCCAAGCAGCTCGTGCAAGAGCAGCTCGTCGAGATGGCCATGGAGATCACCAAAGGCCAGCTCATGGTCCTTCACTATGGCCGGCTCAAGGACGAGCGTGGGCTCTCTCCGGTGCAGGTGTCACTCTGCAAGAAGAACAACGTGCGCGCCGCGATCCACATCGCCCGCAATGCCCGCGGCCTCTTGGGCGGCAATGGCATCTTGCTCGAGTACCCCGTGATTCGGCACATGCTCAACCTGGAGAGCGTCTATACCTACGAGGGCACCAACGAGGTGCACACGCTCATCTTGGGCAACGCGCTCACCGGCCACAACGCGTTTTGAT
>CAYTJL010000007.1:92012-95151 GCA_964437785.1 uncultured Polyangiaceae bacterium | reverse complement strand
CGACATGCGGCGCATCTTCGCACGCGGCCGGCACAAGCGGATCACGTAACCTCGCGTCGATGCGCCTCGGGATCCGGCTCCAGCTCCTCCTCGCGCTCGGCGCGCTGCTCGTGCTCTCGTTCGCGCCGCTGTTCTTCGCGGTCGCGAGCATCGCGCAGGCGACGCTCACGCAGGCCCGCGCGTCGAGCGCGCGATCGCTCGGCCGCGCGATCGCCGGGCACGTCTCGGTCGCGGGCGCGACGTACTCCGCGAGCGACATGCGCGCGCTGCTCGACGCGCAGGTCGGCGGCGGCGGCGTCGCCGCGATCGGCGTCTATGACGGCGACGGCAAGCGCGTGATCGACGCGTCGGAGCAAGGCGCGGCGGGCGCGCTCCCGAGCGAGGTGCGCCCCGGCGTCGAGATGGCGGAGCCCGCGCGTACGACGTTCGGACAAGGCGTGCTCGTGGTGATCCCGAACGAGGCGCGCGCGGCGCGATCGTCGGTCGCGGTCGTGGTGCGCGCGGATCCCGCGGCGTCTCCGACGGGGCCGCTCGTGCGGCTCGTCGCGCTCTACACCGCGGCGTTCGGCGCGGCGCTGCTCGTGTTCGCGTACCTCGCGATGACGCGCCTCGTGGTGGGGCCCGTCGATCAGCTCTCCGCCGCGGCCGAGCGCGTGGCCTCGGGCGCGCGCACGCTCGACGTCCCGCGGCGAGGCGCGCGCGAGCTCGTCGATTTGGGGCGGAGCCTCGCGACCATGACCGAGCGCCTGCGCGCCGACGAAGAGGCGCTGCGCATCAAGGTGGGCGAGGCCGAGCGCTACGCGAAGGACCTCGCGCGCGCGCAGGAGAGGCTCGTGCGATCGGAGCGGCTCGCGTCCGTGGGTCGTTTGTCCGCGGGCCTCGCGCACGAGATCGGCAACCCGCTCAGCGCGATCGTGGGCCTCTTGGATCTGCTGATCGACGGCGGGCTCGACGATCACGATCAGAGAGACTTCTTGATCCGCGCCAAGCGCGAGACCGAGCGCATCCACAAAGTGCTGCGCGATCTGCTCGAATTTGCGCGCCCCTCGCGCGGCGAGTCCATCGGAGCGCCCGAGCCCGCGGGCAGCGTGGCCGACGCGATCGACGACGTCGCCGCGCTGCTCGCGCCGCAAAAGGAGCTTCAGGACATCACGCTCGACAGAGAGATCGAGGCCGGCGTGGGCCTCGTGCCGCTCCCCCGCGGCAAGCTCGTGCAGGTCCTCTTGAACCTGCTCTTGAACGCAGCGTCGGCCTCGCCCAAAGGGGGTCGCATCATCGTGCGCGTGAGCAAACGAGGTGACGACAACGTGCGCATCGAGGTCGAGGACAACGGCCCAGGGATCGCGCCCGAGGTGCGCGACAAGCTCTTCGAGCCCTTCGTCACGACCAAGCCCGTGGGCGAAGGCACGGGCCTCGGGCTCGCGGTGTGCCGCGGGCTCGTCGAGGCCGCGGGCGGCAGCATCACGTTCGAGGACAACACGCCTTCGGGCGCGCGGTTCGTGGTCGAGCTGCCGAACAAGCAGACGTAGTTTTCTGCTCACCAAGGGGCTTTGTCTGTTATAACGGACAAACGATGCTCTTGAAGACGCGCGGATATCTCAAAATTTGCTTCGTCGCTGCAACAACGATTTATTCGTCTGACGTTTTAGCGGACGAGCCCAGCGTCCAAGATGAGATGAAAGCGCTCAAGGCCCGCATCAGCGCGCTGGAGTCGAACCTCCAGCGGGTGGCGAACGCGCCGGTGCAGCCGCCGCTCGGCGTGCAGATCGACGCCGCGCCCGGCCGCGGGATCACGCTCTCTACGACGAACCATCAATTCTCGATCACGGTGCGCGGCAGGATTCAGCTGCGCGACACCTTCGCGCACGCCGAGGGCAAGACCACGAACGAGATCAACGTCAAGACGATGCGCCTCTACGTGCATGGCCACGTGATGAACCCCAACCTGCGCTATTGGGTGCAGCTCGCCTTCGGCGGCGGCGACTTCGAGCCTGGCAACCTGTCACCGATCTTCGACGCGTTCGTGGAGTCCTCGCACGTGCGCGACCTCAACGTGCGTGTGGGACAGTTCTTCGTGCCCTTCGATCGCGCGCGCACCATCCGCGAGTTTGCGCTCCAATTCGTCGATCGGCAGAGCGTGGTGCGCGAGCTGTCGCTCGATCGCGACGTGGGCGTGATGCTCCATTCGAATGATCTCGGAGGTCTCCGCGGCCGGCTCGGATATGCGATCTTCGTCGGCAGCGGCGACGGCCGAAACCGCTTCGGCGGTCAAGCGCTCGGTCCGCTCGCCGTAGGGCGCCTCGTCATCAAGCCCTTTGGATGGTTCGATGACGATCACGAGGCCGACGTCCACCGCGAGCGCAGGGCGCGTGTGGCCATCGGCCTCGCGGGCGCTTACAACCACGCCACGACCCGGGCGAACAGCACCTATGGGGGCACCTTCACCGCCGGCGCCGCCAACTACGCGCATGCGGCCGCGGATCTGGTGGTCAAATGGCGCGGCGCCTCGCTCTTGGCCGAAGGGCTCCTGCGCAAAGCGACGCGCGACGCCATCGATGGTGTCGTGGACGGCGCGCCCAAGCGCGAATGGACCCGATCGGGATATGGATATTTGGTCCAAGCAGGGGTGATGTTCCACGACAAGGCCGAGGCCGTGGCGCGGTGGGAGCAGCTCTTTGCGTGGAAGGGCACGGACCCCGCCTTCGTCACCGCGGTGGAGCAGCAAGGCAAGCAGGTGGGCGGCGGCGTCAACGTGTATTTGAACGGCCACCTGCTCAAGGTGCAGTCGGACTATTTCTACATCTTCGGTAAATCCGGCGTCGATCCGCGCCACGCGGTGAGGCTCCAGCTCGACGCGTCGTTCTGACGCTCAACGATGACTACGACATCAGCGCCGCTTCTTGGCGAAGAGCTCCGTCACGCTCTTGACGACAGCCGCGCGGCGAAGCAAGCGGTCGAGCTTCTGGATCCGGCGCTCTCCTTCGACGGCGCTGATCGCAGCGTCGCTGACGGGGACGCCGCGAGCATCGAGCACCGCGAAGATCGCCGCGCGCTTCGCTCTGATCTCGCCGTTGATCTCGCCATGGGCCTCGCCTTCGAGCTTTCCTTCGATGCGCCCTTTGGCCTCGCCTTCGAGCTT
>CAYTJL010000007.1:81973-91912 GCA_964437785.1 uncultured Polyangiaceae bacterium | reverse complement strand
GGGCCTCGCCTTCGAGCTTTCCTTCGATGCGCCCTTTGGCCTCGCCTTCGAGCTTTCCTTCGATGCGCCCTTTGGCCTCGCCCTCGATGCGCCCTTTGGCCTCGCCCTCGATGCGCCCTTTGGCCTCGCCTTCGAGCTTTCCTTCGATGCGCCCTTTGGCCTCGCCTTCGAGCTTGCTCGCCTTGAGCGCGGCTTCGAGCACGGGCACGCGCTGATCGAGGAGCGCCTGCGCGACCGCGCCGTTGGCCTCCGCAGCGTCGAGGATCGCCTCGATCGGGAGCGGCCTGCACAAACACGGGTCCTCGATCACAGCGCCTTTGGAGAGCGGGCTCCACCCGTCTGTCTCGCGTGACCACTCGAGCACACGACGTTGCTTGACGAGGACGCAAAACATCCTGCGAACACCGCGCGCGACGAGCGCCCGCGCCTTCTCGGTGGGGACGCGGATGGCTTGTTTGTCGGTCACCTCAAAGGCGATCTCTTCGAGGCGCCTGCCGCCGGTCTTGGGGTCGGGAGAGGCGTTGAAGATCGAAGCGTCGGGCGCAAAGTCGCTCACCGGCCCTGTGCGGGTGAGCATATCGACGGCGCCGCGATAGCCTTTGGCCACGTGCGCGCCGAGCACATAAGACAGATCGAAGTGCTGTGTCGCGTGGGGCGCCTCGGCGGGCGCCGCGAAGACCTCAACGCCGCTCAGGTATTCGAGCCGCGTCTCGGGCGGGGCCAAACGATCGTCGATGCGTGGGAGCTTCTCACCCCTTCCGGGCGCGCGGAGCGACCCGCCCGAGCCTGACCGAGGCGAGCCGCCGGGCGCCCGCGCGGAGCCCGCGCTTTGGCCGTGGCCGGGGGCATAAAGCTTCATGGCAGGAATTTACTCCCCCCCGCTCCGCGATTCAATCCAAATGGTCCTCCACTTCCTCTTCTCTGCTGCCCGCGGGGGGCCGCTCCAAGCTCGCCGGCGCGAGCGACGAAGAGGGGATACGAGCGCTGGTCTCCAATCGCACCCCCGCGCCGCTCGACGGCGGCGGCGGCGGGCGGATCTGCCCATCATCCGTAAACCGCATCAGCTCTTCGGTGGCGTGCCGCAGGTAAACCTGCTTGACGTGGAACGGCAAGAACGCGCTCTTGAAGCCCGCCACGATGATCGATTTGATGTCGCGCAGGCTCATCCCCATCTTGGTGTGACAGAGCCAGAGCTCCTGCGACACCGTGGTGTCCGTCACCAGGCGGTTATCGGTGTTGACCGTCACCCGGAGGCCCAGGTCGAAATAGAGCTTCATGGGGTGAGAGGCGATGTCGCGCACGGCGCCCGTCTGCACGTTGGACGAGGGGCAGCACTCGAGCGGGATGCGATGATCGTTGATGTAGTGCAACAAATCGCCGTCCTCGCGCAGCCTGCACCCATGGCCGATGCGGTGCGCGCCGCAGACGTGGAGCGCCTGCGCGATGGACTCGGGCCCATACGCCTCGCCCGCGTGGATGGTGCAATTGATGTTGTTGTCGCGGACGAGCTGAAACGCCTTGCGATGGTGCTTGGCGGGGTTGTCGTATTCGGCGCCCGCGAGGTCATATCCAATCACGCCACGGCCCTTGTACGCGACCGCGAGCTCCGCCATCTCCAGCGACGACTCGGGCGAGATGTTGCGGATACCGCACAAGATGATGTTCGACTCGATGCCGAGCGCGTCGTGCGCCGCGCGCAGCCCCGCGAGCACCGCCTCGACCACGCGCGTGAGCTTGAGGCCGTCGCGCGTGTGGAGCATCGGCGAATACCGCACCTCCATGTAGCGCACGTTCTCGCGCGCCGCGTCCTCGGCCAGCTCGTACGCTACGCGCATCAGCGCGTCCTCGGTCTGCATCACCTTGAGCGTGACGTCGAACGCCTTCAGGTACTCGACGAGCGATCCGCAGTTTTGGCCCAAGTTCATGAGCCGCCTCAGCTCCGCAGGATCCGTGGAGGGAAGCTCGATGCCGTGCTCCTTGGCGAGATCGAGGATCGTCTCCAGCCGGAGCGATCCGTCGAGGTGAACGTGCAGATCGGTCTTCGGGAGCTTCTGAAAGAAATCGAGAGGCAGCTTGTGCTGATCGGGCATGGCCCACCTTAGTACACGTGGGCCCTCATCCCCAACCCCTCTCCCGCGCGAGGGCGAGGGGCGACGCGTCACGCCGTTTTTTCCGCCTCGCGCGCGATCGATCGCAGCGTAACGAACGACGCCGCGCCCGCGAGCGCCGCGGCGAACGCGATCATCGCCCACACGGGGAGCGAAGGGTGATCGCCTTCGAGCGAGAGCGCGACGCTCCTGCGAAGCCGCTCCTCGTTGAAGCCCATCACCACGCGCGGCCCCACGAACGTGAGCGGCAGCGCCTTGATGTTGACCGCCTCGAAGAGCGCCACGTCCTTCTCCAGCGCGGCCTTGGTCTCGGGCGACGCCATGCACGCCTCGACCGTCTTCTTGTCGAGGCCGAGCTGCACCGCCACCGCGACGACGCCCTCTTTCATGAGGAGCATCTCGGGCAAATTGTAGAGGAAGTGCGCCATCTCCTTTTGCTTCGGCTCGGGCACGCACAGGTACGCGAGCGCCGCGGGCCGAGCGCCTTTGTGCTTGGGGAGCGGCATCATCTTGCGCACGATCGCGATGCGCTCGCCGTCGAGGTCCTCGATCTCGCGCAGGACCGCGTGGCCCTTGCGGCAATACGGGCACTCGAAGTCGGTGAACGAGACGATCGTCATCTTGCCCTGGACTTGAAGCGCTTTGATGGGCGCGGGCAGCGGCGGCACCGCGGGGTACTGCGCCCACAAAAACGGCGCGCCCATGACCAGCACGAGCGCGCCGAGCCACGCGAACGTGGGCGCGGGCCGCTGGTTGAGATCGACGTAGCCGTCGGCCTCTTCGTCGCTCGCGGCGGCCCTCTTCTGCATGAGCGCGGCGCCGCCCGCGGCGATGATCGCGCTCACGTCGGTGAGCATGCACCAGGCGCAGAACGCCTTGACCTGAAAGGCCTGCACGCCGATGAGCACGAGCGCGATCGCCGCGCCCGCCGCGCTCGCCGCCGCGATGAGCTGGAAGTTGCTCTTTTGCCGCGCGAAGAGCGAGAGGACGAGGAGCCCGCCGAGCGCGGCGAGCCCGACCGCGGGGAGCGGCACGCCTTGGATGTTGCTGATCGACGACGCGCGCACCGCGGCGCAGCCCGAGCCCACGCCGCAGAACGCGGCGTCGCCGGAGCTCATGTGCTCGACGAGCAGCGTCGCGCTCGCGAACACCCCAAAAAAGAGGGCGATCCGAAGGATCAAGACGGGTGCGACCTTGGCCATCGCGGCCACCCTTCGCACGTTCTCCGATGGGGTTGAAGGAGCCTTGTGCTACATCGCGCCGAATGGCTCCGTCCCCCGCTGTCCGCAAAGAGGCCGTGCTCGGCTTGCTCGAAGGCGAGGCGAGGGCGATGCACACGAACGAGATCGCGTCGAAGCTCGGCGTCGAGCCGAGGGCGTACGGCGCGCTCCAAACGCTCCTCGACGACCTCGCGTTCGACGGCACGTTGAGCCGCCTCTCTGGCCAGCGCTTCCGCGTGTCCAAGAAGGCGCGCGAGGCGCGCGGCGCCGAGCTCATCGGCACGCTCAACGTCAACCCGCGCGGCTTCGGCTTCGTGTCGGTGCCGGGCGCGCCCGACGATCTCTACATCGCGGCCGAGGGCATGCGCGGCGCGATGCACGGCGACACCGTGAAGGCGCGCGCGATCACGCGATCGCACCGCGGCGTCGAGGGCGAGATCGTCGAGGTCATGGCGCGCAGGCTCACGCGCGTCGCGGGCACCATCGCGCGGCGAGGCCGGCTCGTGTGCTTGGAGCCGGACGACGCGCGCGTGCGCGGCCCCATCGTGCTGCGCGCGCCCGAGTCGCTCGCGGACGCGAACGGGAAGGCCGCGGTCATCACGATCGCGCGCTACCCCGAGGAGTGGAACGAGACGCCCGAGGGCGACGTGCTCTCGGTGCTCGGCGCGCCGGGCGAGCCCAACGTCGAGGCCGCGAAGGTCCTCCTTCGGCACGCGATCATCGAAGAGCACCCCGAGGACGCGGTCGCCGAGGCGAACGCGTTCGGCGGCGAGGTCCCCGCGAGCGCGCTCGAAGGTCGCGAGGATCTCACGCATCTCCCGCTCCCCACGATCGATCCCGAGGACGCGCGCGATCACGACGACGCGGTCTGGGTCGTGCGCCGCGACGACGGCTCGTACACCGCGTGGATCGCGATCGCGGACGTGTCGTCGTACGTCACGCCCGGCTCCGCGCTGGACCGCGCGGCGCTCGAACGCGGCTGCTCCATCTACCTGCCCGATCGCGCGATCCCGATGTTGCCGCGCGCGCTCTCGTCCAACCTTTGCTCGCTGCTCCCGGGCGTAAAGAGGCTCTGTTTGTGCGTCGAGGTCGAGCTCGATGCGGCGGGCGTCGTCCTTCGATCGCGGGTCATCGAAGGCGTGATGGTGTCGCGCGCCAAGCTCCACTACCCCGGCGTCGCGCGCGCGCTCGGCTTCACGCCCGAGCCCGAGCGCCAGCCCGAGGCCGAGGAGATGCGCGACGATCTGCGCGTGATGTGGGATCTGTCGCGGCAGCTCCGCGCGCGGCGGATGCGGCGCGGCGCGCTCGACTTCGATCTGCCCGAGGCCAAGGTGGTGCTCGATCCCGCGACGGGCGCGCCCACGGCGATCACCGAGAGCCGCGTGGATCCGGGCGTGGTGAAGGCGTACCAGCTCATCGAGGAGCTGATGCTGCTCGCCAACGAGGTGGTCGCGCGCCTCTGTATCGAGCGCAATTTGCCGGCGCTCTTCCGCAACCACGCGACGCCCGACGAGGCCAAGCTCGATCGCTTCGCGACGCTCTGCGCGGAGCTGGGCGTGCCGTTCGAGATCGAGGACGCGCTCGATCCGAAGAAGCTCTCGCAGCTCCTCAAGAAGATCGCGGTGCGGCCCGACAAGCAGGTGCTCCACCAGCTCCTCCTGCGCGCGATGAAGCAGGCCGCGTACGACGTCGCCAACATCGGTCACTTCGGGCTCGCGTCGCCCGCGTACCTACACTTCACCTCGCCCATCCGCCGTTACCCCGACCTCGTCGTCCACCGCGCGGTGCGCGCGCACCTGCGGGGAGAGCCGCCCGCGCCCGTGAGCGAGGCGCTCCGCTTCGCCGCCGCGCGATCGTCCGAGAACGAGCGCCGCGCGGCCGAGATCGAGCGCGAGATCGACGACTTGTACCGAGCGCTGTACATGCGCGACAAAATCGGCTCGATCTACGAGGGCCGCGTGAGCGGCCTCAGCGCGACGGGCCTCTACGTGGCCGTGCCCGATCCGTTCATCGACGTGTTCGTCCGCGCGGAGGCGCTCGGCTCCGATCGGTACGAGATGGACGACGAGGGCCTGCGCTTCGTCGCGACGCGCTCGGGCGATCGCATCGCGCTCGGCGAGCGGATGGTGGTCGCGATCGAGGACGTGTCGATCGAGCGGCGGACCGTGTTCGGCAAGCGTTTGTTGGACGACGACGCGCCCCGCCCGCGCAAGCAAAGGCGCGTCAAGCAAACCAAAGAGACGATCGTCCGAGGCCGGAAGACCAAGCTCGGCAAGCGCGGCAAGCGGCGGTAAAAGCGCTTGCGCCCGCGGGGCACTCCCTCTAACCCGGGCCGCGCATGGCCATCGAGATTCGAGAGCTCCGCGACGGTGACAAGAAGACGCTGAAGGCGTTCCTCGACTCCGTCGACGTCATCTATCGCGATAACCGCAACTACGTGCGCCCGCTCGACATGGACGTCGGCGACCGGCTCGACAAGAAGAAGAACCCGTTCTTCGAGCACGCCGAGGGCGCCGCGTGGGTGGCCTTCCGCGACGGCGTCCCCGTGGGCCGCGTCACCGCGCAGGTCGATCGCGAGCACCTCGCTCGCTACAACGACGGCGCCGGGATGTTCGGCTTCTTCGACACGATCGACGATCCCGAGATCGCCAAGCGCCTCCTCGACGAGGCGCGCGCGTGGGTCAAGGCGCGCGGCATGAAGACCATCCGCGGCCCCTTCTCGCTGTCGATCAACGAGGAGATTGGCTGCTTGACCGAGGGCTTCGACGACCCGCCCAAGATCATGATGACGTACCACAACCCCTATCAAGCGAGCCTCATCGAGGGCGCGGGGTACGACAAGCTCAAGGAGTTTTATTCGTGGGGCTACCAGGTCGGAGAGGTGCCGCCGCGCGCGCAGCGGGCGCACGACGAGATCGCGGCCATGCCCGAGGTGACGACGCGCCCGGCCAACCCCAAGCGCCTGCTCGACGACGTGAAGATCCTCATGGACATCTTCAACGACGCGTGGAGCGACAACTGGGGCTTCGTCCCGCTCACGCACAACGAGCTGCTCAAGATGGCCAATGATTTGAGCCTGATCTTGATGCCCGAGATCACCAAGATCACCTCGATCGACGGCGAGCCCGCGGCGGTCGCGTTCGGGATGCCCAACATCAACGAGCTCATCCACGATCTGAACGGCAAGCTCCTGCCCTTCGGCGCGCTCAAGCTGCTCTATCGGCTTCGCGTCAAGGGGCCCAAGACGGGCCGCCTCGTGATCTTGGGCATCAAGAAGAAGTGGCGGCACGTGCGGCGCTACGCGGGCCTCTCCGCGTACCTCTACGTAGCGATGAACCGCTCGGCGCATTTGCTCGGCATGAAGGGCGGCGAGCTCGGCTGGACGCTCGAAGACAACGCCGCCATCAACGCAGGGATCCGCCTCATGGGCGGCAAGATCGCGAAGCGCTATCGCGTCTACGAACGGGGGGTGTGAGATGCGTGTCCTCATCACGGGCGGCAGTGGCTTCCTCGGATCGCACATCGCGACGGAGCTCGCGCGCGCGGGCCACTCGGTGGTCGCGCTCGTGCGCAAGAGCTCGAAGACCTCGTTCTTGAACAGCATCCCCGGGCTCGAGCTCGCGACGGGCGCTGTCGAGGACGCGGCGAGCGTGCGCAGGGCGATGGACGGTATCGACGCCGTCATCCACTCTGCGGGCTTGGTCAAGGCCAAGACCGAGGCCGAGTTTCACCACGTCAACGCGGGCGGCACGCAGATCCTCATCGACGCCGCGCGCGAGGTCGCGCCCAAGCTCCGTCGCTTCGTGCTCGTGTCGAGCCTCGCCGCGGTGGGCCCGAGCCTCGACGGGAAGCCCATCCCGAGCGACGCGTCGCCGAGCCCGCTCACGCACTACGGCCGATCCAAGCTCGCGGCCGAGCGCGTGGCGCTCGCGCACAAAGACACGATGCCTGTCACCATCATCCGCCCGCCGATGATCTACGGCCCGCGCGACAACGAGTCGTTCGCGTTCTTTCAGGCCGTCTCCAGGCGGTTTTTGCCGTACCTCGGCGACGGCACCAACACCATGAGCGTGGTTTACGCGTCGGACTGCGCGTCCGCGTGCGTCCGCGCGATCGAGGCCGATTCACCGAGCGGCAAAGCCTATTTCGTGGACGACGGCGAGGTCTACGTGTGGCGCGACATGCTCAAGGACATCGAGCGCGCGGTCGGCAAGCCCGCGCTCCTGCGCGTGGGCATCCCGCTGCCCGTGGTGCGCGTGGCCGCGCTCTTCTCCGAGATCGGCGGCAAGATCACGAATCAAGCGGTGATGCTCACGCGCGACAAGCTCAATGAGCTCTCCGCGCCGCACTGGGTCTGCGACTCGTCCGACACGCGCCGCGATTTGGGGTGGAAGCCGGAGGTGGGTTGGGCCGAGGGCACGCGCCTCGCGGCGGCGTGGTATCGCGAGCACGGGTGGTTGTAACAACGTAATGAGCGTCGCCAAGACTCAGCATCTGCCCACGAGCACGGACGCCGTCCACGCGGGGACAACGCGCGATAGGCCCTCTCACACGCTCGCTCCCGCCATCGCGCAGACAGCCACGTTCACGTTCGCGAGCACCCAAGACCTCCTTCGCTACTTCGAGGGCGGCGACGCGGACGGCGATCGGCAAGAATACGGCCGCTACGGCAACCCTACGGTCATCGAGGTGGAGCGCCGCGTGGCCGCGCTCGATCACGCCGAGGACGCGCTCCTCTTCGCGAGCGGCATGGCCGCGATCACCACGACCATCCTCGCGCTCGTCAAGGCCGGTGATCATGTGGTGCTCTTCCGCGACGCATACCGCAGGACGCGCCAATTCGTGACGGCCACGCTCGCGCGCTTCGGTGTCTCGTCCACGTTGGTGGAGCCCGGGTCGCTCGAAGGGCTCGCCGCCGCCATCACCCCCAAAACGCGGCTCGCGCTCACCGAGTCTCCCACCAACCCTTATTTGCGCTGCGTGGACATTGGCCAATTCGCCTCGATTTGCAGGGCTTCGCGGGTCAAATCGATCGTCGATGCCACGTTCGCCACGCCCGTCAACAGCGCGCCTCTGGATCACGGCGTTGACATGGTGATCCACAGCGCCACGAAGTACCTCGCCGGTCACAACGACGTCTTGGGGGGCACGGTGAGCGGCAAACGCAGCATGATCTCGCTCGTGCGCGATCTCCGCAGCGTGCTCGGCGGCGTTGTCGATCCGCACGCGGCGCACCTCATCGGTCGTGGCATGAAGACGCTCGCGCTGCGCGTCGCGCGCCAAAACGAGACGGCGCTCGCGGTCGCGCGCGCCCTCGAAGCCCACCCCGCCGTAGCGACCGTGTTTTATCCCATGCTCGAATCTCACCCCGACCACGCCGTCGCCAAAGCGCAGCTCGCGGGCGGGGGAGGGGTCGTGAGCTTCATCCTGAAGGGCGGTCGCGAGGCGGCGGCGCGCGTCGTCGACAACGTCAAGCTCGCGACCATCGCGCCCAGCTTGGGCGGCACCGAGACGTTGATCGAGCAGCCCGCCGTGATGAGCTTTCACGAGCTCGGCGACGAGGAGCTCGCCTCGATCGGCATGGATCCGGGCTTGATTCGCCTCGCTGTCGGCGTCGAAGAGACGCGCGACGTGGTCGCCGACGTGATCGGCGCGCTCGGCTGAGGCGTCTTATCGAAGGCGCGCGAGCTCGGCTTCGAGCGCGGCGATGCGCGCGAGCGCTTCGTCTTTGGCAGCACGCTCGCGGAGGACTGCTTCGCGCTCGCGTGCAGCCGCGCGGAGCGCCTCGTCTTTGGCCGCGCGCTCGGCTTCTTCGCCGGTCATCCACCACTCCGTTCCGGCTTCGTCCGAGGCGATGCGGAGAGAACGGCCTTCGTCCACGGCGAAGAGCCAGCCTTGCACGGCCGGTGACCACACGGGGCCTGGGCCCGCATAGACGCGTTGAAACACGTCGTCTTCGTCCCGCGTCCACACCTGGAGACGGAAGGGACCATTGCGCTCTTTCGGCCCAGCGAGCTTGGGATCGAACACCCAGAGCTCGTGTGTGCCGCTCGCCGCGTATTTGGCGGGAGAAGCACCGTAATCTTTGTCTGCCCGTGAAGCGCTCACGATCTCGATCGCGAGCAACGGCGGGTGGTGACCGTCCTCCCAGAGCCGAAGGCTCGTGACGTCGCCGTCCTCTTCGGGCGGCGGAGGCTCGACCACGTACACGTCGGGATCCACACCGACCTGCGGGTGCTCTTCGTCCCAGCGAAGCGCCAGATTACGGCCGATCTTTGCGTTGCGCCCTGTGCGCGCGGCCCACGCGAGCAGCAGATATTTCAGCAGGTCGCTCACCCGATCGTGAGCGCTCGATTCGGGCACCTGGTCCTCCGAGAGCGTCCAGTCATCGACCGCGCATGACACGTCATAGCGCAGCGTCACCCGGTGTTTCGCGTTCGCGAGCTGCATCCGGGGCCGAGGATACCACGGCGTAGAAGCTCAACGAATCGCCCGGAGGCAGGCGGGCGGAGAACAAAAGCACAAAAAGGAAGCACAAAAGGGAAGCACAAAAAGGAAAAGGGCCTGCCACACTCGCTTTCCGCCACCGTTGCTCCCTTCCGGGCCTGGCG
>CAYTJL010000007.1:0-81873 GCA_964437785.1 uncultured Polyangiaceae bacterium | reverse complement strand
AAAAGGGCCTGCCACACTCGCTTTCCGCCACCGTTGCTCCCTTCCGGGCCTGGCGGGGTTCACGGCGCGCTGTCGGCAGACCCACATCGGTCGATGCGAATCGACTGAGGCGTTGATATCCCACGCCCGCCCTCGTGTCGAGCCCGAACTTGCGCCCCGATGTGGCTTCTTTACCCTAGCCTCGTGGATCCTCTCGCGCACGAGCCGACCAAGGGACGCGCCGTGCGTGTGCTCGTCTTCGTCGGCTCCGCCGTGCTCGCGGCCGCGATCCTCCAAGGCGCGTGGCAACAGCCGAAGGTCGCGCTCGTCCTGCTCATCGTCTTCTTGATCGTGGTCGCGCTGCGCTTCCGCGCGCTCCACAAGCAGCGCGCGCTCCTTCGATCGGGCGACGTGTACGGGATCTTGGAGCGCTGGACGCCGACCCTCGCGCGCATCCCTTACCCCGAGACCATGGCGCCGCTCGTCACCGCGACAGCGTTCGCCGCGTTCGGGTGGGTCGAGCAAGCGCGCGCCGCGATCGCCGCCGCGCACCGCGGTCCTGCGTGGGACGCCGCGCTCGAGCACCGTCTCTTCCTCGAAGCGCTGCTCTGCACCTTCGAAGGTGATCGCGACGAAGCGATCGAGAAGGCGTGGATGCTCGCGAGCCTCCCGCTCCCCGAAGGCGCGTCGGCGCGCGCCGAACGCCTGCGCGCCGCGGTCGGTGCGCTCACGCGCGCCTTCGCGCACAAGAGCAAGCCGGGCGATCGCGCGCTGCTCGAAGAGACGGGCGAGCGCAGCCCGCTCGTGTTCTGGGCCATGCGCTACGCCGCCGCCGTGATCGCGATCGACGAGGGCGATCGCCCGCGCGCGCTGTCGCTCTTGCAAGAGGCCCCGGTGTGGCCGGAGCAGTCGACGTTCCGCGCGTTCCATGACGAGATCCTCTCGCACGCGTCCGCGACATGAAGGCCCGCGCCGCGATCGCGCTCGTGACGATCGCCGCCGCGTGCTCGTCTGCTCCGACCTCTCCGCGCGCGCCCGATCCCGCGCCGAAGAGCGCGCCTACGAACGCGCTGCGCTACGACGTGACGGCGACGAACGGCGGGCGCGAGCTGTCAATCGAAGCGTCGATCCCCGCGGGCTCCGGGGACAAGCTCGTGATCGAGGACGCGCGCGCGCGCTTCGTGCGCGACGCCGCCGCGGGCGCGCCGAGCGCGGCGGCTCCGTTGAAGCGCGCCGAAGCCGGCGGGCTCGTCGCGTTCTCGCTGCCTCCTTCGTGCGCGCGCGAGGGCTGCTCGGTGCGCTATCGCTTCGCGCTCGACGAGGCCGCGCGGGACATGAACGATCCGATCCAGGCCGCGCGCGTCGGTCCATCCATCGTCGCGCCGCCGTCGACGTGGCTCGTTCGCCCTGCCGAGCACCACGAGCGAGAGGCGTCGATCCATGTGCGCACCGATCGATCGATCACGTTCGTGAGCGGGCTCTCGCGCGGCGAGGGCGGCGCGTACAAGGTCCCCGCCGAAGAGATGGATCTGCTTCCTTTCTCGGCGTTTGGCCCGCTCCGCGTGCGCGCGTCGACGATGGCGAACATGCAGGTCGACGTCGCGGTGCTGCCCGGCGAGCCGTTCGATCTGAGCGACGACGCGCTCGTGAATTGGGTGCTCGAGGCGATCGAGCTGGTGCACGGCCAATACCACTACGACTTCCCTCCGCACCTCGCCGTGCTCATCGCTCCGGCGAGCGGGCGCGGCGTGGGCTACGGCCGCACGCTCGGCTACGGAGGCGCGTCGATCTTCATGCCCGTGGGCGTGCGCTCCGAGGCCCGCGATTTGATGGGCGGTTGGGAGATGGTGCACGAGATGGTGCACGTGGTCTTCCCGCACCTCGCGCGCGATCACCGCTGGCTCGCCGAGGGCGTCGCGACGTACATGGAGGCGCTCATCCGCATGCGCAGGCGGCTCGTGACGCGCGAGGAGACGTTCGCCAAGTTTCGCCGCCGCATGGCGTTCGGGCTTCCCGCGCGCGGCGACGGCGGGCTCGACGGGACCGAGAGCTGGGGCCGTATTTATTGGGGCGGCGCGCTCTTCTGCTTGATCGCGGACGTCGAGATCCGCCGCCGCACCGAGAACGTGGCGTCGCTCGACGTCGCGCTCATGGAGGTGCTGAAGCAGGGCGGCGACGTGACCAAGCGCTGGGACATCGCGCAGGTGATCGCGGTGGGCGACGGCGCGACGGGCGCGACCGTGCTCGCGGATCTCTACCGAAAGCTCGCGCACGAGCCCGTCCCGATCGACATCAACCGCCTGTGGAAGCTGCTCGGCGTCGCGCCCAAGGGAGACAGCGTCGTCTTCGAGGAGCAGGCGCCGCTCGCGCCGATCCTCCGCGCGATCCTCGACCGGAGCCCGACCCGCATCGACGGCATCGCGCGCGAGCCGACCGTGATGCCGTAATGGACATCGAGGCGTCGATTCCGTAATCTCCGGCCCCCTTCCGAGGTGCCCACGTGCGACGATCGATCCGCCTGCTCCCCGCTTTGTGGTTCCCCGTTGCGCTCGCCGCTGGCTGCGACGAGCGCCCCTTCGAGCAGATCCGCGACTACCAGCGCGCCGAGGCCAAGCGCGCCGCCGACGAGGCCGCGGCGGCCAAGGCCCCTCCCAAGCCGCAGGTCGATCCCACGGACGTCGCCTTCTTCAAGCCCCTCCCGGCCTCGTTCGAGTCCGCGGACAACCCCATCACCGAAGAGAAGGTGAAGCTCGGGCGGATGCTCTATTACGAGACGCGCATCTCGGGCAGCCAAAAGCTCTCGTGCAACTCGTGCCACCTGCTCGACCAATGGGGCGTCGACAATCAACCCACCTCGCCCGGCCACAAGGGCCAACGCGGCGGCCGTAACTCCCCAACCGTCTACAACGCTGCTGGGCACGTGGCCCAGTTCTGGGACGGCCGCGCGCCCAACGTCGAAGAGCAGGCCAAAGGCCCTATCTTGAACCCCATCGAGATGGCCGCGCCCAACGCCGAATACGTCCTCAAGGTGCTCAAGTCCATGCCCGAGTACGAGGAGCTCTTCAAAAAGGCCTTCCCCGGCGACAAGGAGCCTGTCTCGTACAACAACGTCGGCAAGGCCATCGGCGCCTTCGAGCGCAAGCTCACCACGCCTTCGCGCTGGGACAAGTTCCTCGCGGGCGACGCGAACGCGCTCACCGACGACGAGAAGGCGGGCTTCATCAAGTTCGCCAAGCTCGGTTGCCCGACGTGCCACAACGGGGCCAACGTCGGAGGGGCCTTGTTCCAAAAGCTCGGTTTGGTAAAGCCTTATCCCGATCAATCGGACTTGGGCCGCTATGAGGTCACCAAGGCCGAGTCCGACAAGATGTTCTTCCGCGTCCCCACGCTGCGCAACGTGGCAAAGACAGGGCCCTACTTCCACAAGGGCCAACACAAGACGCTGGAAGAGACGGTCAAGACCATGGCCCATCACCAGCTCGGCATGGACCTCAAAGACGACGAGATCGCGAGCATCGTCACCTTCTTGCACACGCTCACCGCCGAGCTGCCCGCCGACTACATCAAGAAGCCCGAGCTGCCGAAGAGCACCGATAAGACCCCGAAGCCTGTGGATTGACCCCGCGCGAGAGCGGCCCTAGCATTTTTACAAACGTTCCCTAAGGTCACCTTCACGCTATGCCCTTCATCATCACCGAGAACTGCACGGGCTGCACGGCCTGCATTCGTCGCTGTCCCACGGACGCCATCACCGGAGAGCGCAAGCTCCTCCACGTGATCAACCCCGAGCTCTGCATCAACTGCGGCGCTTGCGGCGTCGTGTGCCCGGACGAGGCGATCTACGACAACGAGGGCAACCTCTGCGAGATGCTCAAGCCCGCGGCCCGGCCGCGCGCGTACGTCGATCTCCAATCGTGCGTGGGCTGCGAGTGGTGCGTGTGGGCGTGCCCGTTCGACGCGCTCCAGATGGTGCCGTTCGCGGGCAGCCATCACTTCCCGGTCTCCGAGGTGATCACTAAGAAGTGCGTGGGTTGCACGCTGTGCGAGCTCGATTGCCCGTACGACGCGATCCACATCTTCCGCGGCGACTCCGAGAGCGCCGAGCACCAAAACGAGCGCAACGCTCGCTTCGAGGAGGAGGTCGGCGCCAAGACGGCCGCGCCCGCCGCCGCGATCAGCGAAGAAGAGAAGGCCGCGTGAGCGAGGGCGACCCCGCCCCCGAAAAAAAGAAGAAGCGCAGGCGCAAAAAGAAGCCCGACGCCGAGCCCGCAGCGGCTGAGCCCGCCGCGCTCGACGAAGCCCACGACGACGGCCGCCCCGCGTTCGCGCGAGGCTATCCGCGCGACAGCGCGCTCGACGCGCTGGTCGACGCCTTCGAGCGCGGCGACTACGCGCGCGTGCGGAGCGAAGCGCCCGCGCTGGCGCGCACCACCAAAGACGACGAAATCCGCCGCGCGGCGCGCGATCTTCGCGGGCGCGTCGACCCGGATCCGCTCGCGGTCTACCTCGTCGCGGGCGCGCTCGCGTTGCTCGTCGTGCTCGCGGGCTATTATTGGACGCACCCGCATGTGCCTTGAGCGCCGTCCCCCCTCGAAGAAGCTGACTGGCTCGTTCGCGCTTCTCTCCCTGGCTCTTCCGGCTCTTCTCGCGATCGCGTGCGGCGGATCCTCCGCGCCGCCGCCCGCGGAGTCGACGTGGCTCAAGCCCTCGGAGGGCGTCAAAGACGCGAGCTCCGGCACCGAGGCGGAGCGCTTCTTCCCGCTCTTGGACGGGATGATTTACACCTATAGGACCACGAACGAGGTGGGCGAGGAGGGCCTCCTCGTCGCGCGCGTGAAGCGCATCGACAAGACCCACGGCGAGCTCGTTTATCCGCGCGGCGCGCGCCGCTTCGAATACGCGCCCGACGGGCTCAAGGTCGTGTCGCTCGACGGCGCCGCGTACGTGCTCAAGCTCCCGCTCGCCAAAGACGCGACGTGGCGCGGTGAGCACGGCGGCAACGCGCGCGTGATGAGCGTGTCCGAGCGCGTCGAGACCCCCGCGGGCGTCTTCACGGGCTGCGTGCAGATCTTGGAGGAGCGGCTCGGCGACAGGCCCATCCGTTACGCGACGACGTTCTGCCCGGAGGTCGGCGTGGTGCTGCTCGAAGCCGCGACCGGCGCCAACTACGAGCGCGCGCAGCTCAAGAGCTACGCGGCGCCGCTTCAAATGCGGCCCGACGGGCTCGATCGCATCCCTGTCGCTCCGCAAGGTGACCCGGCGCAGGTCCCCTGAAGAAGCGCCGATCCGCTTCGTTCTGAGCTTCTCTTTCCGCGCGACCGAGAAGTAGACTCCCGCCCGTTCGCGGGTTTGAGAGGGCGCGCGCATGAACTATTGGGAGTACATCCGGGTCGAGGAGCTGCTCGCGCTTCAAGACGGCTTCTACGACGACGATTCCAAGGTGAACAACGACGAGACGTTGTTCATCGTGGTGCACCAGATCTACGAGCTGTGGTTCAAGCTCGTGCTCCGCGAGCTCGCCTCGGCGCGCGATCTCTTCCGCAAGAACCCGGTGCCGGACGTGGCGCTCTCGTCGGCCGTGCGGTCGCTCCGCCGCGTGGTGGTGATCTTCGAGCAGGCGATCCAGCACTTCCGCGTGATGGAGACGCTCACCACGCGCGACTACCTCGCGTTCCGCGACAGGCTCATCCCCGCGAGCGGGTTTCAATCGGCGCAGCTCCGCGAGATCGAGATCATCCTCGGCCTCGACGACGCGCTCCGCCTGCCGCTCGGCCGCGAAGGAAACTACAAAGAGGCGCTCAAGACCACCGACGGCAAGCCCTCGCCCGCGACCGTGCGCGTGGAGAAGCGCGCGGCCGAGGGGCCGAGCCTCAAGGAGGTCGTCTACGAGTGGCTCTCGCGCACGCCCATCGACGGCGCGCAGGGCGACGACGCGGCCGAGCGCTTCCTCGACCGCTTTGTGGGCTCGCTGCGCGAAGAGATCAAAGGCCGCGTGGTGCTCGCGAAGCAGCTCGCGCTCACGCCCGCCGACGTCGAGCGGCTGGAGCAGCGCTACGAGCGTGAGGCGAAGGAGGCCGAGCTGTTCCTCCGCGGGCTCGACGATCCGACCGCCGACCTCGCCACCCAAAAGAAGCGCCGCCAGGTGCGCGCGGCGATCGTGTTCTTGGAGAGCTACCGCGATCTGCCGAGGCTCACGTGGCCGCGCGAGGTCGTCGACGCGATCGTCGCCATGGAGCAGTCGATGCTCATCTGGCGGCAGCGGCACGCGCGCATGGTCGAGCGCGTGATCGGGAGGCGCACGGGCACCGGCGGATCGATCGGCGTCGATTACCTCGATCAGACGGCGCTCCGTTACCGCGTCTTCGGCGATTTTTGGGCCGTGCGCGGCCTGCTCCTGCGCGAGGCGGCGCTGCCTCCGCTGGAGCACGAAGAGGACTATCGCTTCCGGGTCGAGGACTGACGTGAAGTCGCTTCGAGATCACTTCCTTCGCATCGACGCTCGATCGCTCGGCCTCTTCCGCGTCCTCATGGGCTCGGCGCTCCTCTACGACCTCGTTCGCAGGTGGCGCTGGGCGCGGGAGTTTTATTCGAACGAGGGCGTCCTCCCGAACCACAACCACATCTTCAACCTCCGCGACAAGGCCGACGTGTGGAGCGCGCTCCACGCGTTTTCGAGCCCGGGCGAAGCACATTTTGCGTTCGCGGTGCTGCTCGTCTTCTACGTCTTGTACCTCGTTGGGTACAAGACGAGGGTCGCTCAAGCGCTCGCGATCGTGGCGCTCGTGAGCCTCGGGGGCCGCAACATCCTGCTCGAGAACGCCGGCAACTACGCGGCGATCGGGCTGCTCCTGGCGACGCTCTTCCTGCCGCTCGGCAGCCGCTTCTCGGTCGACGCGCTCGTCGCCTCGATGCGCGCGCGCGACGAGCGCCGCCACGCCGAGCTGAACGACAGGCCCGCGCCGAACGAGGACGCCATCGCCGCGGAGCGCTCCCCCGGATGGTCACCGGCGTCGCTCGCGGCGCTCGCGGTGATGCTCCAAATCGCCTTGATTTTGGCTGTATCTGCGTACAACAAGAAGGGCGCCGCGTGGCAGGACGGGACGGCGCTCCACTACGCGATCCGATCCGAGCGCCTCGCCTCTTCGATCGGCGCCGCGGCGCGATCGCTCCCGCCTGCGGTCCTCGCGATCCTCACGCGCGCCGTCCGCTTCTCGGAGATCGCGGCGCCCGCGCTGCTCGTCGTGCCGTTCGCGCTCCGGTGGACGCGATCGCTCGCGGCGCTCCTCGTGCTCGTGAACGGGCTCGTACTCACGCTGCTGCTCTCGCTCGGGCTCTACGGGGTCACGATCGTCGCCGCGTCCGCGCTGCTCCTGCCGCGCGGGTTTTGGGACGCCATCGAGGGCAAGGCCGTCGCGTCGCGCAAGCGCACGGTGGTCTACGACGAGGACTGCGGCGTGTGCCTGCTCATCGCGCGGCTCCTCGTGCGGCTCGATCTCCGCGGCAACCTCACGTTCCAAGGCAATGGCTCGCTCGACGAGCTCGTCGCGCGCGGCGAAGACGGATCGGTCGTGACGCGCGCGATGCCGGCCGAGGTCACCCCCGAGCTCGTCGAGGGGACGGTCCTCGCGATCGACGTCGAGGGCCGCGTCGCGACCAAGAGCCGCGCGGTCTCCGAGGTGATCGCGGCGTTGCCGCTCGGCTGGCTCGTCGCGTGGATCATGCGCGTGCCGGGGATCTCCAACCTGCTCGACGTGCTCTACGACGCGTTCGCGACGCGGCGCGCGCGCGTGAGCGTGGCGATCGGCAAAGAGGCGTGCGGCGTGCCGCTCGACGACGAGGGCGAAGCTCCGCCCGCGCCCGCGACCGAGGCCGCGCCCTTCACCAAGCTCCATCGCGCGGTGACGGGCGCGCTGCGCGACGCGCTCGCGCTCGTGATCTTCGCGGCGGCGCTCGCGCAGACCGTACGCGCGAACGAGCTCCCGTGGAGCGTCCCGCAGGGCAAGGTGCTCGCGGCGGTCGCGGCGTGGCCGCGGATGATGGCGCGCTGGGACGTGCTCGCGCCCGAGCCCCCGAGGGTCGACGAGGTCCTCACGGTGGACGCGCAGACGCGCGGCGGCGCGAGCGTGGATCTCATCACGCAGCGAGAGCCCATCTCGGATCCGGGCGCGATGCGCGGCACGGGGCTCGGGCAGCTCTGGAACGACTACCTCTATCGCATGCACCAAAAGGAGTGGTTCGACTTCCAGCGCGCGTTCCGCGACTACTTGGGCAAGGGCGGGCTCGCGCTCGAAGGCAAGGCCGGCGACGCGTCGCTCGCGGGGTACGACGTCTACGTGGTCCGACAAGAGATCCCTGCGCCGGGTGGCCAACGTCCCGAAGCCACGCGCGAGAAGCTCTTCTCGCACGCGCGCGGGGGCAGGCTCGGGGTCGATCGAGGCTTCCTCCAGCGGGTCAAACCCGAGATCCAGATGAAGCACTGAGGTGCGGACGTGACGGACGAGAGCGAAGGTCCGAAGGACGAGAGCGAAGGTCCGAAGGGCGAGCGCGACGATACGAAGGGCGCGCCCGCGCCCGCGCGTCCTCCTCCCCCGCGGAGGCCCTCCGCGATGCAGCGGCTCGAGCGTTGGTCACGCGCGCGCGCCGCGTGGATCGACGAAGCCTACTGCCGCATGGATCCGCGCACCGCGGGGATCTACCGCATCGTCGCGGGCTTCCTCGCCGCGGCCCACGCGATCCGTCATTGGCAAGAGGCGCAGGTCTATTACTCGAACGACGGCGTCCTCACGAACCACTACCACCTCTTCAAGCCTTCGAGCGGGCACAACTTCAGCATCTTTCACGCCTTCTCGACGCTCGCCGAGGTGCACGTCGCCTTCGCGCTCACGACGCTCGCCCACGTCCTCATGATGGTGGGCTACCGCGCCAAGCTCTTCACCATCCTCTCGTTCATCTTGGTGACGAGCCTCGACAACCGCCTCGTGATGGTCGAGAACGGCGGCTACGTCGTCGTCAACTTGGTGCTGTTTTACGGGATGTTCTTCCCGGTCGGCGAGCGCTACTCGGTCGACGCGTGGCTCCGCTCGTACCGCGAGAGGCGCGAGCGCACGGCCGACGATCTCAACGATCGATCGTCCTTCGCACCGTCGCGCGCGATGTACCGATCGCTCGGGCCGTTCATCGCGATCCTCAACTTCGCGACGGTGTACTTCCTCAACGTCGTCAACAAGTCCGGCGTGATGTGGCGGAGGGGCGAGACGGTCCACTACGTCATGCACTTGAACCGGATGGTGACGGGGGTCGCGGTCCTGATCCGCGAGATCGTCCCCTATTGGCTCACGCGTCCGATCACGTGGTGGGTGCTCATCCACGAGGCGCTGCTCGTCACGTTCATCCTCGCGCCGCGCGGCCGTCGCGTGACGCGCCCGATCGCGATCGCGGGCGTGTTCCTGCTGCACTTCACGTTCGGCGTGATGATGCGCCTCGGCCCGTTCTCGTGGTTCATGATCGGCTGGTCGGTGATGTTGATCGCGCCCGAGCAGTGGGCCTCGCTCGAAGCGTGGCACCAGCGGGGCGCGCGCCGCCTCGTCGTCGTGCTCGACGGATCGAGGCTCTCGATCGCGATCGGCCGGCTGCTCGCGCGGCTCGACGGGATGGAGCTCTTGATCTTCGAAGAGGCGCGCGACGAAGGCGCGCCGCTGCTCGCGGTGCTCGACGCGGACAACCTCGCGATCCGCTACGAGGGGCGCGACGCAGCGCGCGCGATCGCCCGCGCGCTCCCCGGCGGGCGCGTGACGGCGCCGTTGCTCACGCCGCTCTTCGCGACGCTCCTCGACTTTCTTTCGCGGAGGAGCGCCGGCGTGACGCGCTTCTTCGGGCTCGATCGCGATCGCCCGGCGCCCGTCGTCGCCGAGCCCTCTCCGTTCGGGCTCCGCGCCCGCTTTTGGTACGGGAGGGCGCGCGAGGCCGTCGTGCTCTATTTCGCGATCTGCTTCGTGATCCAAGCGATCGACGAGAACAAGAACGTCCCCGTCAAATACAAGATCAAGAAGCCTTCGTTCGTCGAGGCTTCGCTCAGCTATCCGCGCCTCTACCAAGGTTGGGGGATGTTCGCGCCGAACCCCATCACGGACGACGGCGTCCTCGCGATCGACGCGTACACCATCGATGGCCGGCGCGTGGATCCGCTCCGCGGCAAGGAGCCGGACTTGGATCTGACCGACTCCAAGGGCGAGGGTCTGACGCAGATTCAACAGGACTACGCGAACCGCATCCGGCTCGATCGCAACCGCGTGTTCCGCCAAGGGCTCGTGGAATACGTCCGCCGGTGGCACTTGCTCACAGGCAATCCAGGGGACGAGATCGTCGCCTTCGACGCCTATTGGGTCCGGTGTGATTGCCCCAAGCCTGGGCTCAACAAGCCCACGGGGAACCGCTTGTTCGCGCTCGTGTCGTACCGGAGGCCTGGATATAAGCCTCCTCCCGGTCACCCCCCGATCCCGCCCGAGCCCAAGGTCGAGAGCGCGGAGACGCATATGATGGCGCCGCTCAAACCGTAGCGGGCTCTGATAGAGTGCCCGCGCTTTGGCTCGTCCCCAAATTCATTCGATCGCAGAGCGCCTCGACGCGCATAAAAAATTCGCAGGTCGAGGCGTGGTCATGGGCTTCGTCGATTCGGGGTTTTATCCGCACCCGGATCTCATGCGCACCAAGCGGCGCATCCGCGTGTATGCGGACGCCGCGCGCGAAGAGCCGCTCCGCGATGAGTTCTTCACGCCGCACGTGTGGACGTGGCACGGCACCATGACGGCGTGCTGCGCGGCGGGCAACGGCTACGTCTCGGGCGGCAGGTACCGCGGGCTCGCGAGCGAGGCCGACGTGGTCCTCATCAAGGCGAGCATCGACGGCGGCAAGATCCTCGGCAAGCACGTGGCGCACGCGCTCCGGTTCCCGCTCCGTTATCCGCACCTCAACATTCGCATCTTGAACGTGTCGCTCGGCGTGCACCGCGAGGACCCGCACTACGACGAGGTCGAGGCCGCGGTGAAGGAGGTCGTCGACGCGGGCATCGCGGTGTTCGCCGCCGCGGGCAACGCGCCCGGCGAGGTGCCCGAGGCGCCGGGATCGTCGCCGCTCGCGATCACCGTCGGCGGCGCGGACGACAAGAACACGCTCGACGAGCACGACGATCACACGCACTGGCCTTCGAGCTGGGGCACGCCCCGGCCCGGCGTGATGAAGCCCGATCTGCTCGCGCCCGCGATCTGGGTGCCCGCGCCGATGCTCCCCGGGACGATGGTCGCGCGCGAGGCGGCGCCGCTCTTTCAGCTCCTCTCGGTGCTCGAAGAGGCGTCGACCGAATACGGATTTTCAGAGACGCGCCAGGTCGCGACGCCCGACGAGCGCGCGAGCGTGCAGTCGCTCATCGACGCCATCGCGTCGCGCATCAAGAAGCGAAAGTACATCTCGCCTGATTATCAGCACGTGGACGGGACGTCGTTCGCGTCGCCCATCACCGCGTCCGTGGCCGCGCAGATGCTCGAAGCGAACGGCAAGCTCACGCCCGCCGATCTGCGCGAGGGCCTCATGGCGACCGCGGTGCCGCTGCCCAACGTCGACAAAGCGCGCCAAGGCGCGGGCATGCTCAAGCCGCGCCGCGCGGTCGAGTGGGCGATCGCGAAGCGCGAGAACAAGACCCAAGCGTGAGCGCGCTCAGCTCATGTTCTTCTGCATCAAGCGCTTGATGAGCTGCCGGAGCTCCTCGCGCGAGCTCACGTTGGTCTTCTTGTAGATGTTCCCGGCGTGCTTCTGCGCGGTGCGATCGCTCATGCCCCTCGCGAGGACGATCTCTTTGGGGGCGATCGTCAGGCTCACGAGATCGCGCGCGACGCGCACCTCCGAACGCGTGAGCCCCGCGATTTTCGCGAGATCGTAGAACGGATCCTGCATCTCTTTGAGCACGTAGAGGACGACGCTCTCCGAGAGAGCGTGCACGCCCCTCGCCAGCGTGTGGCGCGTCACGCAGAGCTGTGCATGCCCCCGGATTTGCGTGTAGGAGCCCGAATTGGAGTAGTTCTTCATGTTCGCGAGGAGGGTGCTCGCCTTGTCGCGCGACGGCTCGTGGCTCGGGTTGTATTTCTCGAGCAGCACGTGCGCGACCCGGTTGCACTCGAGCACGCGCCCCGTCGTGGAGACGCACAAGTAGCCGTACTCCGTCTCGCGGACGAGCTGCGAGAGGATGTCCTCCGTGGCGATGAGCGGCACGCGCGCCAGCGCGACCGCTCTTTGGACGTCGTCGTTCAGCGCCTTGAGGAGCTCACGCGACTCTGGGTCGAACGCCTCGCCGTGCTCGGTGAGCAGCGCGAACAAGATGTGCTCCCCGCTCTCCGTGCGCATCACTTTGTAACCGACGGCGTCGCCCACGCCGAAGATGCTCTGGTCCCGAAGCGCGCGGATCTCGCTGCGCGCCTTGTCCCCTACATCGTGCGCCCCCCATGTCTCGCCGTCGCGCGCGGAGAACAGATTGCGGAGCGACAGCTCGAAGGTGTCGCGCTGCGACGCCATCCACTCCTCGAGCATCCCCTTGGGCAGCAGGATCGGGTGGTTGACCATCGCGCCGAGATCGTCGAGCCGGACGATGCTGAAGAGGCCGGCTTGTGCAGCAGGGACGACACTCTGTAGCGCGCGGAAGATCTGATCGGGGCTCGACCTCGTCGAGATCTCTCCCATGCAACGCCTGCCCTTGTGGAGCTTGTGCAAATCAATGCCCATAGTGCCGAAATGTTAGGCGTAAGAGCGCGGGGATGATCACCCAAGACGCAGCGATTTTCTTGTTTGTAATATGTCTTACGGAGAATTTCGTGCTTGAAGGGGTCGCGGGCCGCGCGAGCTGTCCGGTACACGTGGAGTTGTCCCCTCGGGCGATTGGCAGCGAGGGCGTAACAACATCATCACCGGGAGGGTTTTTGTGTTGACTTGTTCCCCTTGTGCAGCCCGCAGCCCGCCGAGAGGCGATGTCGCTGCGTGATGTGTTGAATCACCCGATCGGGTGAGGATTGTTTCATCGCTCCTCGAATGGGCTTGTCGAAGCGCCCAGCGCTGCTCAAGGCGGCCGTTCGAGTCTGCCGATTGGGCTTGTTTGTCCGGTGTTCTCCACAATCTCCTCCATCGCTCCGGCGCCAGCTTCGCCCAAAGTAGCATTTCGAGGCCGGCCAAAATCTACCAGACTGCCTCACCGTTCGGAGGTGAAGATGCAGTTGGATAGAGACAAGAGCGATCGCGATTCGTTCACGACACGGATGATGCGATGGGCCGAGGTCCGAGGGTTGTTGATCCCCGAGGCGCCCTCGTTACACGCGGCGACGAATTACGTATTGACGGCGCGCGCCATCGCGCCGGGCGGCGATCAAGGGTGCGCGGAGCTCTTGGCTCGTTACATGTTGATCGTCGCGGCGGGGGATGACGGCGTCTTCGATCGCGTCCTCCCCGGCGAAGGAGCGGTGGATAGGCGGGCTCGGCTCCGCGCGTCGTCGCGTTATTTGTGCGACGTCCTCCGCGATCGCGACATGGCTCCTCCGCACGATCTGCCAGGCTCTTCGCTGCTCGCGAGCATCGCGCGCGGGTGGCGCGAGATCCTCGCCGAGCGCGGGAGCAGCGCGGCGCCCGCCGCCGTGGAGGGGTTTCGGCGCGCGCTCATCGATCTGTACGAGGCGAGCGTGCGTGAGCACGAGGAGGAGATCCGCGATGATCCGGCGCTCTCCGCGGCGTTCGCCGGCGCGCCCGTCGAGGTGCCGTCTCCGATGGTCCCTCGCGCGGTGAGGGCGTGGGCCGATGAGCTCGCCTCGCGCGGCGACGTCGAGGCGCTCCGGGTCGTGTCTTATCTCATGAGCTCGGGGAACACCATTGGAGCGGGCTTGATCTTCCGCGCCGCCGCGCTCATCACCCCTGCTCACGCCGTGACGGACGAGATGGCCTCCGCCCTCGACGCGGTCTCCGAGCTCGCCAATTATCGCCTTCGGATCGCCAACGACCTCTCGGAGATCGAGGCGCTCGGAGGGGATCGTGACGCCAAAGAGACGTCCCTCTCCGTGTTGCTCCCCAAGCACGCTCCGTCGAAGGCGGCGGGGCGCGCGGCGGCGATCGTCCGCGGCGTCGGGGCGCGCCTCGACGTCGAGCTCTCGCGCGCGCTCGCGGATCTCGAGCGTGTTTGGCCGGCGATGGCGCGGCTCGTCGGGCGCGCGCTCCACATGGGGAGACGCACCTATGAAGAGGGGCACTATAAAACCATCTCCCATGAAGCCCTCCTCGCGATCGAGCGCGAGATCGGGCGGCGCGCGAGGGAGGTCGCGCCGGCGACGACGACGGTCGTTTGATGTCTCTAACCGCCCGCGCAGCCGGGCTCAACGGAGCTGATGATGAAGGATATTTCGCTCTCTCGGACCAGGAGGCCGCCGGAGATCGTCTTGGTCTCCGCGGCGTCACAATTATCTGAGCTTTGTGAGGTTATTCGGACCGCAGGAGCTACAGACTTGTTGGATCGATGGTTCAGCGCGTCGAAGGGGGCGCCGGGGTTGCCGGCGCCGCTCGCGAGGGCGCTCGCCATAGCCGTGCTGGGAGGAGAGCAGAGATGGCGTTGGAGCAGTGAGACAGGCACCCTCCACGTCTCGCTCCTGCCCGTCACGGGGCCGGCGTCGCTTTGGGTGCTGCTGCTCCACGAGGATGAAGGCCAGCTCTCCACGCACTGGCGGCGGCTCTTGACGCCGCGGGAGATCGAGGTGGTGGAGGGGGTCGCGCGCGGCTGGGACAATCGTCTCATCGCCGACGAGATGAGGTGCTCCAAGGCGACGGTCAAGAAGCACCTTCAACACGTCTTTGACAAGCTTGGAGTGTCGAGCCGCACCGCCCTGCTCGTGGCGATATCGAGCGACGGGCGGCCCAACTAGCGTTCGAACGAACATGGCAACGCCCCTGAATAGATAGTTTTTGTGGCATCGGAAGGAGGCGGCAATGGCGAGCTGCGATCGCGCGAAGATTTATTTGATCCCCAAGCTCCGTAGAGCAAAGAAGGGTGAATTACGTCTCTTGATGTTGGCGGACGGCAATCACAGGGCCGAAGGCGCCGGAGGCGGCTACGCCGCGGGCGCGCGCAACGTGGTGGCGGCGGCGGAGCACTTGGCCCTACGAGGGGACGTCGCGCTCCTCTTGGTGTGCATCCTCTCGCGTGACAACATCGAGAAGCGCAGCGACGGTTTCTTCTCCACGCTGCGTGAAGCGTTCGTCGCGCTCACGGCGGCGATCAGGTCCAAAGGCGCGCTCGTGGGGCGCGGGGTCCGGCTCGACGTCCACGGCGATCTCGCGAGGCTCCGCGCGCGCGGAGGCGCCGCGGCGGACCTCGTCCCGGCGATCGAAGCCGCGGTCCGCGCGACATCCCATCTCGAATCGCCGGTCATGCGCTTGGCCCTCGGCGTCGGCTACGCCGAGACCGCGGCGCTGGAGCTCGACATCGACATGATCCTTCGAACAGGCATGGAGAGAGGGGGTGTGCTCCGGCTGAGCGGGCTCGGCGCGCACGCAGGGATGTTGAACGCGGGCACGACCACGCTTTGGCCGGCGCTCCAGACCGTCGAGATTGACAGCTACGTCGATGACGCCAAGAAGCGGGCGCGCAGCGGGCTCGCGCCGGGGTATTCGCGCGAAGAGGCGATCGCCTTGGTCGAGGCGATCGCCGTCGAAGCGTTCGCGCGAGCGGTGGAGATCACCGTGCCGAGCTATGCCCCCATCGCGCCGCTCGAAGGGAGCGCGGTCGTGCGCGTGGTGCGGCCGGACAGCGCGGCGCTCCGGGACTATCAAGCGATGATCGCGCCGGGGCAAGAGCCACCTTGGTTCGTGCTCCCGGAGCGGCCTTGGGTGGGGCAAGCGCACGTTCACCCGTCCGAGGCTTCGGCGAGCGGCATCGTTCGAGCGATCCGCGAGGCGCTCGCCTTCTCGGAGGCGCACCCGCCCCTCCTCGGCGCGGAGCGCTCCATCGCTCGTCTCGCGGGCTGAATAACCCAACGGCGGGCTCCGAGCCGTGCTACACGGCGCGGCCGTGAGCCCCCGCGCCTCCTTGCTCGTCCTCGCGCTCATCATGGGTTGTGGCCCGAGCGCGGCGCCCATCACCCCTGCTCCGCCCGCGCCCGATCCGACTCCCATCTTCGCGCCCCCCGAAGCGCCGCCTGTCCCGCTCGCGATCGCCGAGGATCCAAGCGCCGTGGCCGCGATCGACGCCGACGTGCGATACCTCGCCTCCCCCGAGCTCGCGGGCCGCGGCACCGGCGAGGAGGGTGGTTATAAGGCCGCCGAGCACGTCAAGAAGCGCTTCCAATCGCTCGGGCTCGTGCCTTTGGGCGCGGCGACCGGGGAGCCGACCTACGAGCAGCCCTTTCAAGCCGTCGTCGGCGCAAAGGCCGCTCCGGCCGAGCTCGTCATCAAGGTGGGTGGCAAGCCCCGCCCTTCGCCCAAAGGCGCCGTCATCGGCACGGCCGACGGCGCGGAGTCGGGCAAGGCCGAGGGCAAAGCCGTGTTCGTCGGTTATGGCATCACGTCGGCGTCGGCCTTTTGGGACGACTACGCAGGAGGCGACGTCGAGGGCGCGATCGCGATCGTGCTCGCGGGCGCGCCGGCCGTCGATCGATCGGCGCCGCCGCTCCTCAAGGACGCTCCCAACCCGGCGCTCCTCAAGGACTTTGGGGCCGTTCGTTACAAGCTCCGCACGGCGCGCGATCACAAGGTCAAGGGGGTTGTGGTCGTCACGGCGAGCGACGCCGCCCCTTCGGACGATCCGTCGAGCATGGGAGTGCCGGCGGTGGTGGTCTCGCGGGCGACGGCCAAAGCGTTGTTCCCTGGCCTCCCGCTCGACAAGGCCCCTCACGCCCCCGCTCCTCCCAAGGTCCTTACGGGCACGACCATCGCGATCGGGACACAGGTGGATCCCAAGCTCGCGCCGAGCGCCAACGTGATCGGCCTCTTGCCGGCGCGGAGCGGCTCGCCGCGCGCCGAGGAGGTGGTGGTCGTGGGCGCGCACTACGATCATTTGGGGCTCACCCATCATCGCTTCTCGATGGCGCAGGGCGACAATCGCCCCCACTACGGCGCGGACGACAACGCCTCGGGCACCGCGCTGATGATGGACGTCGCCCGCAGGATGGCGGCGTTGCCGCGAAGGCCCGAGCGGGGGGTCTTGTTCATGGCCTTCGGCGCCGAGGAGATCGGGTGTATCGGATCGCGGTATTGGATCGAGCACCCCACGGTCCCCGTCGCCAACGTGGTCGCGATGATCAACGCCGACATGGTCGGGAGGCTCCGTGAGTCACGGCTCATCGTCGATGGCACCGCGAGCTCGCCCGCGTGGCCTGGTCTCCTCGACAAAGCCAATCAAGGATTGGGGCTCACGCTCGCGCTCGGCCTTTCGAGCTTCGGGTCGAGCGATCATGCGTCGTTCACGGCGGCCAAGATCCCGGCGGCGTTCTTCTTTACGGGCGCGCACGCCGATTATCACAAGCCGACTGACACGGCCGACAAGATCAACGCGGTCGGGGAGGCCAAGGTGGCGACCATCGCCGCGCGCCTCGCCTTGATGTTGGCCGAGCAGGAGGGGCGTGTGCCTTTTGCAGAGGAGCAGGCCCACGACCCGCACAAGGGGGGTCGCGGGGGCTTCAAGGTCTCGCTCGGGACGATGCCCGATTATGCGTTCCAGGGCAAAGGCCTCAAGCTCACCGGGGTTCGGCCCGACTCGCCCGCGTCGCGCGCGGGGCTCGCCGCGGGCGACGTGATCACCAAGGTGGACAAGCACCCTGTCTCCAACGTTCATGATTACATGTTTGCGCTCGGTGATCTCACGCCCGGCCGGGAGGTCGAGGTGGTGCTCGAGCGCAGCGGCAAGACCATGACCCTCAAGGTGATCCCTGCGCCGGGCACACGATGATCACGACTCGCCATCTCCTCTCTTCGTCTCTCTTCCTCGTCGTCGCCGCCGCCTCGTGCGGCACCACGAGCGGCCCCTCGCCCGCCGACGCCGGTCCAAAAGATGCTGCGCTCGAAGCCGGTGAAGCGCTCGCCGAGCTGCGCGACGCTGGCGTCGCCGACGCCGCCGCGGATTCGGGGTCCGACGGAGGGGCCGCGTCGGACGCGGGCGCCGCCGCGCTCCCGGGCTCGTCCGAGGGCTGCCCGGCCGACATGGTGATCGTCGCGGGCGGCTATTGCCCCGAGGTCAATCAGGTGTGTTTGGAGCACCACACGGAGTACGTCAACGACGAGGCCAAAAAGAAGCGCAGGCGCGGCGCGGGCGAGGACCCGGGCAAGAGCACGGTGAGCGAGCGGTGCCTCAAGTACAAGGAGCCCTCCGAGTGCGTCTCCAAAGAGCGCAGGCCCATGCGCTTTTGCATGGATCGTTACGAGTGGCCCAACAAAAAGGGCGAGCTCCCGAGCCTGCTCATCTCGTGGACGGACGCCAAAAAAGAGTGTGAGAAGATCGGCAAACGGCTCTGCACCGAGGACGAGTTCAACTTCGCGTGTGAGGGCGAGGCCATGCTCCCCTACACGTACGGGTACGTCCGCGACCCGACCAAGTGCAGCATCGACAAGCCTTATCGCAAGCGCGAGAAGAAGCTCCTCAAATACGAGGCTTGTTTGAAGAAGCCCGAGTGCAAGAAGGAGCTCGAGAAGCTCGATCAACGGCTGCCCACCGGCTCATTGCCCGCCTGCGTGTCGCCCTTCGGCGTGTACGACTTGAACGGCAACATCAACGAGTGGGTGTTCCGGCCCAAGGAGAAGCCGCCGAACCGGAGCGGGCTCAAAGGGGGTTGGTGGGGGCCCGTGCGGGGCCGGTGCCGGCCCACCGTGGGGTTCCACAAGGAAGACGACTATGGCTACGAGGAGGGGTTCCGCTGCTGCAAAGACGCGGAGGCCAAGTAACTCATGGGCTGTCAGCAGGTGATGGAGCAGTAGAGCGCGACCTCGCCCACGCAGATATAGTCCCACTCGGTGTCGCAGCAATACGGGTCGACCGCGCACACGTCGCCCGCGCAGGTCGAGCAGCCCGGGTCGAGCATGGCGCCCTCCAAACACTCGTCGTGCGCGCACATCGGGGGAGGCGGCGGCGCTTGGGTGCAGTCTTGATAGATGCCCGAGCAGATGGAGCAGACACCATATCCGGCCCCGAGAGGCTGGCAATACATGTACGCGGTGTGGGGGTTTTGCCCGAAGACTTGGTCGAGCACGTACGCCTTTTGTTGAGCGGTGAGCCCCGCGAACATTTGCGGCGCGAGCGCGTCCACGTCCACCGGCGAACAATCCGCGTCCTCGCGGCAAGGCGCGCACACGCCGCAGGTCGTCATCGGGTCGATGGCGACTTGCACGCACGCGTTCATACCATAGTCCAACGTGGCGTCTTGAATGTCGGCGATGCCCGTCATGTCGCGGAGCACCCCGCCGACGTTGAGCGGCGCGCTCACGCCCGCGCACTCCATGTCGTTCATGCAAAGCTCGGTGGACGGGCCCCACGGATCCGGCAAGACGCTCGTGCCTTGCACCAAGTCGGCGCAGCCCGCGACCGGCGGCCCGCACTGGCCGACCGCCGCGTTCATGGCCTTTTGACAGACCTGATCGCCCGCGCCGCAGCCCGCGCACTGCTCATCGGTCGTGCACGTGCCCATGTTGTCGGAGCCGCACGCGATGACACACGTGCCTTGAGGCGTGCACACTTGACCCGCCGCGCACGCGTACGTAGGCGAGCACTCCGCGCAAATCCCCTCGTTGCACGCGTGGACCGGGCTGCCCTCACCGCCGCACTGCGCGCAGTCGTTGTCGTTTTGGCAACCCGTCGGGCACTTGGGCGAGCAGAGCCCGTCCACGCAGATGTCGGTGGCTTGGCAAGCGCTCGTGTCGGCCTCGGAGCACGACACGCACATCGAGCTCACGGGATCACAAACTTGATGGAGCGGATCACACGCGGCGCACTCTTCGTTCGTGGTGCAGGCGACGATCGGTAAACCATGCTCGTCGGTCGGGCAGCTCGCGCCGATAGGGACGCAGTCGCCGAACTCGGTGCACTCGAGCCCTTCAGGACAAGCCATGTCGGGGCCGCACGCGACGCAGCGGCGCTGCGCGAGATCGCACGTCGTCCGCCCCTCGGCGCAGCCCGCGCACTCGGCGTCGGAGCCGCAGTTTTGAAGGATGCAAATGTCCGAGGGGAGGCCTGACCCGCCGGAGCCCCCGTCGCCCGGCGACGTGATGGGGTCGGTCGTGGCGCACGCGGGGACCGCGGCCATGCCGGCGAGGAGGAGAGCGGCAAAGGTCAGTTGGTGAAGGCGCATGAAGCCGCGCTTAACGGTGCACGGCGCAGGCCAACGGCGCGTGCGTCAAAAAGCGCTTGGTTTCACCGTGGGTTTTGCGCCGACCGCTGGTGTGCTGTTGCCCCAGGATGGAGCGCTGTTGATCCAGCGCGTCATGGCGCGATCGAGCACGGCGGCCAAGGCTGCGCCCGCGAACGGCGCGAGCACGAAGAGAGGCAGATCCGAAATCGCCGCGCCGCCCGCGAGGATCGCAGGGCCGATCGCGCGCGCGGGCCCCGCGGCCATGCGCGTGACCGGCAAACCGAGCATGTGAATCGTGGCAAAGACCAGCCCGGCGCCCGCGGCCGTCAAGAGGCTCCCGGAGCGCCTGGAGGACGAAGAGGAAGAGAGCCGGAGCACGACCGCCGTAAAGAGCGCGGTAAGCACGATCTCGACCCAGAGCGCGGGCAAGAGGCCATAATAGCCCGGCGACGACCGGCCATATCCATTGGCGACCGACGCCGCCAAGAGCTTGATCGACACGCCCGGCCGATCGGCCGCAGCCGCGACGGCGAGGATCGATCCGAGCGCGCCGCCCGCGGTCTGCGCGGCCATCGCGCCGAGCGCGCGCCCCGCGCCGATTCGGCCGCGGAGCCACGCGGCGAACGTGACAGGAGGAGAGAGGAGCGGAGCGTCGCCGCGATCGAGCGCGCCGAGCGCGGCCGTCATGCCCGCGAGCGACGCGCCGAACGCGAGCGCGACCCCCGCGTCGCCGAGCCCAAACCCCCCTGCGAGCGCCGCGCTCGTGCCGAGGAGCATCACGCCGAACGAGCCCAATCCCTCTGCTGCGAGGCGCCGCATACGTGCAACGTATCACACGCCGAGCGCGGCGCGGAGCCCGCTCGTGCCGAGCGCGTCGAGCGCGTCGAGCCTCGCGAGGAAGCGACGGTAGTCTTTGAAGAGCCCAACGCCGCGCGGGCGCAGCTCAAAGTCGGTGATCCGCGTGACGGAGAAGCGCACCGCCGCGAGCACGCCTTCGTCGTACAAGGCCGCTGCCTCACCCTCGGGCAGCGGGCGCACGCTCGTATATCCATCCACGAGCGCGCGCATGAGCCCCATGTCCAATCGATCTCCAAAGCACCATGCGAGGGCCGTGACCATCACGTCGAAGGGGCGTGAGCCGAGCGAGGCGCTCTCGAAGTCGAGCAGGGCGGAGATCTCACCCTCGTGCCAAAGCACGTTGTCGCGGAAGAGATCGCCGTGGATCAAACCATGAACGCGCGGCGCCCGCGCCTCGTAAGGGAGGAGCCTTTGGCTGAGCCGCTCGGTCGCGGCGCGGAGATCGCCCGGGAGATCCAGCGCGAGCACCGCCGTGATGCGTTTGCGCAAATCGGCTGGTCCAAAGCGGCTTTGCCCCGCGCCCTCGAACGAGGCCCCCGCGGCGTGGACCTGCGCGAGCGCCGCGCCCACCGCGAACGCCCCCTCCCCGGTGACGCGCGCTTGGCAGAGGCTCTCTCCAAAGGCCCATGGGAACACCGATGTTGGTTTGCCACGATGGCTCGCGAGGAACCCCGCGCCGTCCGCGCGGGCGATGGGCATAGCCGTCTTGACGCCGCGCCCGCCGAGGTGGGTAAGGAGCTTCGCCTCGACCGCCGCGCCCTCGTGGCCCTGCTCCTCGTAGATGCGTAAGAACACCTTCTGGCCGTTACGGAGGGAGAGCGCCACATTGGTGTTGACGCTGCCCGCGGGGATAGGCTCCATCGAAGCGACGTCGAGCCCATAGAGCGCGCCTAATGTGCGCGCCTCGTCGAGGGTGAGGGGGGTCAAGGTGGCCAAGGCGCCCTGCACCATACTCCTTGCGCGGAGCGCCGGCCTGCGAAAAATTGGACGATAGCCAACAGGCGCGTGCAAAAGGTCGGTTGAAGAGAGATGATCCTGCATCAGACGGTGACCGAGCAGACGGTGGATCGCGACGAGCGCGATCGCTTCGCCAAAGAGCTCGTGATCACCCGCGCACCGAGCGACGCCGGGGAGGTCCCGCTCGCGATGGTGCGCAAACGCCACGTGAGCCGCGCGGGCAAAGGCGAGACGCTCGCGCCGGTGCTGCTCGTGCACGGGTATGGGCAGAACCGCTATGCGTGGCACGTGCCCTCGCGGAGCTTCTCGAACTACCTCGCGAGGGCCGGCTTCGACGTCTATAACCTCGATTTGCGGGGCCACGGCCGATCAAGGCATCTCGGAGCGCGCAGGCCGAGCCACATCACCGACTACGTGCGCGAGGACATCCCCGCTGCCGTGGCCGAGATTCGCCGCTTGTCCGAGGACAGAGGCGTGTTCTTGGTCGGCCACTCGATGGGCGGCTTGATCTCGTACGCGGCGAGCACCGCGCTCGGCGACGCGATCGCAGGCGTGATCTCGCTCGGCAGCCCTTATCACTTCACCAAAGGATCGTTGTCGCTGCGGGTCGTCGGCGACGTGATGCTCGCCGTCGACCGGCGCGTGCCGCTCGGCCACGGCGCGCCCGGGCTCAAGTGGTTCGGCGAGTCGATGAGGCTCGCGCGCGTGTTCGTGGAGAGCCCGGTGTTCCCGCTGCCGATCCGCGGGTTCGTGCCGGGGTCGATGGAGCCCAGGGTGCTCGGCGAGCACATGTCGCTCGCGATGGACTCGGGCTCGATCACCGTGCTGCGCAACATGTTCTTGGACGCGGCCGAGTGGCGAAAGACAGGCGCGGCGCTCGGCGGGCTCTCGGGGTATGCGGGCGCGTTCGAAGCCTCGGACAAACCGCTGCTCGTGATCGCGGGCACGCGCGACGATTTGGCGCCGCCCGCGTCGGTCGAGCCCGCGTTCGCGCGGAGCCGATCGCGCGACAAAACCTACCGCGCGTTCCCGCGCGGCCACATCGATCTGATCATGGGCAAAGACGCGCCGCGCACCATCTGGCCGCTCATCGAGGCGTGGCTCCGCGCGCGCGCCCGCCGCCCTGCGTGATCCGCGGGATCAATCGTCGAGGACGTCGCGGATCGAGCTCGCCGCGACGGCGCGATCCATCCAGCGATCGAGGCGCGCGCCGTCGCGCTCGTTCGTGATCCGCGCGCGATCGTCGTCGCTCACCGCGACGCTGCGCGCGCGGAGGACCGCGAGCACACCGCGCGCTTTACCCTCCAAGACAGCGATTTTTGCTGAAGCGGCCTCGGCCTCCGCGCGCTCGACCGCGCTCTTTGCTGAAGCGGCCTCGGCCTCCGCGCGCTCGAGCCTCGCCTCCACGCTGAGCATCATGGTCTCCAAACGGCCGATCAGCTCCGCGGATCCGGGCAGCTCCGCTTGGCCCGCGAGGAAGCGCAACGTCCCGCCGAAGATCGCGAGATCGAGATCGAGCACGTCGGAGTGATAGCGCCCTTGTTGAGGCACGAGGTGCTGATACCGCGTCGCGCCTTTGGGCAAGCGATAGGCATGGAGCTTGTGCTTGAGCCGGTCGTAGACGAAATATTCGTAGATCCCGAGCGCCGCATAACGCTCGACGTTCTCGACCAAATCTTTGTGGCGATCGCCCTTGTGCAGCACCTCGATCGCGAGATCGATCCCCTTGCCTTCATCCGCGACGACCCATGTCATCCGCTCGTCCTCTTCGGGCTGAGCCACGTCGAGCACCGCCAGCAGATCGGGCGCAAATGGAGCCGCGCCGGGGTAGAGCACGGTCATCTCTTCAGCGAGATAAATCGCGCGCCCCGTCGCTCGAAAGTGCAGGCCGAGCGCGTCAATCGCGCGGCTCTTGATGTTCTTGTGGGGCCTGCCCTCGCCCATGGCTTCGGCGGCGGCCTCCATCGAGTCGAGCGCGTCGAGCTGAAACTTCTCTCTCGCTTCGGGCGACATCGCGCGCCACGCCTCGACCGAAGGGGTGATCGGCAGCGGAGCCTTCGCAGGGGCAGAGCCGGCGGGGAGCGGCATGTCACCACTCTATATCACCTCCATTGTCCTCGCGATCGCGCGGTGGCTCGACTAAAGGGCTCGATCCATGGCGCTCAAGGACAAGCTCGTCTCCGAAGGCATGAAGCTCGTCGGCAACCCCACCGTCGCGAAGCTCATGCAGGATCCTCGCTTCATGAAGCTCGTGATGACGGCCATGGCCATGCCCGGCAAAGTCGAGAGCTTCACCGCCGAGCAAAAAGAGACGTTCGCGAAGAGCATGGGCCTCGCGACCCAAGACGAGGTCCGCGATCTCAAGCGCACCGTCGCGTCGCTCGAGCGCGCGGTCGCGAAGCTCGAAGACAAGCTCCGCTCGTAGGGGCGCTACGCCTGCGCTTCGAGGGGGACGCCCGTCTCGGCCGCCTTCTCGGCGGCGGCGATCGCCTCGCGCTCGCGCACCACGCGATCGACCTCTTGATCCATCGCGCCGGTGGCGATCATCCACCACATCTTGTGATCGCCCATGAACGAATAGAGCGGGTATTTGAAGCTCGCGGGCTTGTTCTTCTCGATGAAGAAGTGACCGACCCACGCGCATCCGTAGCCGATGAGCGGCGCCGCGAGCATCAGGGCCTTGCGCCCCGTGAGGAGGCCTGCGGCCATGCTCGTCCAGCCCACCGTGAGGCCGATGAAGTGCAGCGTGCGGTTGGTCTTGTCGGCGTGCTCGCCCACGTAAAAAGGCCAGAACTCTTCGAATGATCCGATGGGGGGCTTGCTCATGGCTCTCGCTCCGGTGCGTGAGCTTAGGGACCGGGGCCGCTGATTGCAAAGACAGAGATGCCTCAGCGCCCTGCGCCTCAAGGCTGGCCGCGCGCGCGGCTTTTTGATACGCACGCCCGCGCGATGGACCACGCGGATCTCCGGCGGCAGCTCAAGGAGCTCATGGTGAGTGAGCTCAATTTGGAGGGGAAGGCGCCCGACGACATCGACGACGCCGCGCCTCTTTTCGGCGAAGGGCTGGGCCTCGACTCGCTCGACGCGCTCCAGCTCGCGATGTCGATCGAGGAGCGCTTCGGCGTGACCATCCCCGAAGGGCCCGAAGCGCGGCCCATCTTCGCGTCCGTGAACGCCATCGTCGCGCACATCGCGTCGGCGAAGGCGCGCTGATGCGCCTCTGGATCACGGGGATCGGCGTCGTCTCGCCGCTCGCGCGGGGCGCGGATCGCACGATGGATCGGCTGCTCGCGGGCGAGCGCGCGATCCGCAGGTTGTCGCTCTTCGCGATGGACGGCGCGCGATCGTCGCTCGCCGCCGAGATCGCCGGGCTCACCGCGGCCGAGGTCGCGCCGCGCGGCGACGACGAGGGCTTCTCGCGCACCGACGCGATGAGCGTCCTCGCGACCCGCGAGGCCCTCGCGTCCGCGGGGATCGATCCTCGTCGCGACACGGTCGATCTCATCTTGGGCGGGTCCACCGCGGGCATGTTCGAGACCGAGACGTGCCTCGTCGAGCTCTCGCACGATCCTTCGCCGAGCGCGGATCGCTGCATGCTCTCGCACCCGCTCTCGTCGACGGCCGATCGGGTTCACCAAGCGCTCGGACCTTTTCGGCGCGTGCGGACCGTGTGCAGCGCGTGCTCGAGCGGCGCGAACGCGATCCTGCTCGCGGCGGCGTGGCTCCGCCGCGGCGTCTCCGACGTGGTCGTCGCGGGCGGCGCGGATGGTTTGTGCAGGCTCACGTACGCGGGGTTCAGCGCGCTCGCCGCGATGTCGCCCGAGCCTTGCAGGCCGTTCGACGCGCGCCGCAGCGGGCTCACGCTCGGCGAGGCCGCCGCGTTCCTCGTGATCGAGCCCGCGCACCGCGCAGAGGCGCGCGGCGCAAAGCCCATCGCGGAGCTGTCGGGCTGGGCCTCGGGCGCCGAGGCGCACCACATCACGAACCCCGAAGCGCGCGGCGAGACAGCCTCACGCGTGATGTCCGCCGCGCTCGCGGTGGGCGGCCTTCGCCCCGAGGACGTCGACTACATCAACGCGCACGGCACCGCGACGCCGCTCAACGACGCGATGGAAGCCGCGGCGATCGCGCGCGCGCTCGGCCCCGAGGTGGAGCGCGTGCCGGTCTCGTCGACCAAAGGACAGATCGGCCATACGCTCGCGGCGGCCGGCGCGATCGAGGCGGCGATCGCCGCGATGAGCATCGCGCGCGGCGCGATCCCCCCGACCGCGGGCCTCGAAGAGCCCGACCCCGCGTGCCGCCTCGCGCACGTGACGAGCGCGCGAAAAGGCCGCGTGCGCGCGGCGATCTCCAACTCGTTCGGCTTCGGCGGGATGGACACAGCGCTGCTCTTCACCGAGCCGGGCCTCTTCGCGCCGCCGCGATCGTTCGAAAAACGAAGCGTGATCGTGACGAGCGCGGCCACCATCGGCCCGCTCGGATCGCTCCGCGACGAGGCCGCCGCGAGCTACGTCGAGCCCGGCGAACCGCCGCCCTCTTCCATCGCGTACAACCCGGCCGATCACCTCGACATCGCCAAGGTGCGGAGGCTCGACAGGCCCGCGCGCCTCATCGCCTCGGCGATCGCGATCGCGGGCCTCCCGAGCGACAACCCGCGCGCGGGCGCGATCATGGGATCGTCGTTCGGGTCGGTCGACGGGACGATGGCCTTCCTGCGCCGCCTCTTCGACAAGGGCCCGAAGCTCGCGAGCCCCGCCGATTTCCCCAACTTGGTGCCGTCCTCGCCGGTCGGGCACGCGTCGATCTACCACGCGATCCGCGGCGTCGTGCTCTCGGTGAGCGATCTGTCGGCGAGCGCGGAGAGCTCGTTTTGCACGGCGATCGAGCTCGTCGCGGCGGGCGAGTCGGACGCGATCGCGGCGGGCAGCGTCGAAGAGGCGAGCCTCGTGATCGATCGCGCGATCGCGCCCGTGTGCGCGGGCGTCGACGATCGCGGCCCGCGCAGCGAGGGCGTGAGCGTGATCGTCTTCGAGTCCGAGGAGAGCGCGTGGGCGCGCGGCGCGCGCGCCCTCGCGCGTGTGCTCGACGCAGCCGCGTTCCGCGGCGGCAAAGCGTCGATCGCGATCCCGCCCGGCGGCCGCGCCGAGGTCTTCACGGGGCGCGACGACGCCACATTTCGCGCGGCGATCGAGGGCTCCTCGTGGGAGCGCGTCCCCGTTCGCGCCGCGGCTCCGCGCGCCGGTGATCACGAGGGCGCGGGGGGATTCGCGGCGGCGGCGGCGATCGCGCGGCTGGCGAAGGGGGAGATCGACACCGCGCTGGTGGTCGGGATCGGGTTGGATCGTGCGTATGCGCTGGTGCTCGGCCGCTAGTCTCGTTGGGCTCACCGCGATCGCGTCGTGCGCGCCGTTCGACGCGCCCAAGGCGCTGAGCGAGCCCAAGGAGCCCACCGTCGCGGAGTGGCAGCGCGCGCGCGACGATCTCGCCGCGCTCCGTCGCGCGAGCGCGGTCGCGCGGACCGAGCGCGTGCTCATCACGTTGCGCGAGCCCATCTCGGGGAGAGAGCTCCGCGCGCGCGGCGCGATCGCGATCGCGCCCCCCGATCGGCTTCGGATGATCTTGCTCGGGCCGGGCGGCACCACCGCGCTCGATCTCTGGATCAACGCCGAGCGCTACAGGCTCGCGATCCCCGCGATCGATCTCGTCAAGCGCGGCGACGTGCGGGAGCCCTCGTCGTCGCGGCGCGGGCTGCCCGTCGACTTCCTCCGCTATTGGCTGCTCCGGCCCGCGGAGGGCGCGCTGCTCTCCGCGCGAGAAACCCCTTTGAATCAGCGGTTTTTGCTGCGTGACGGCGACGCGATCATCGAGCTTACGCGCGAGGCATCGGGCCGCGTTCGCGCGACGCGATCAACGTGGTCGAGCGGGGAGGGTCGCGAGCGCACCGACGAAGAGACCATCGACGCGACCGCGATCACGTGCGGATCCGCGCGCTATCACCAGGCGTCGACGGGGCTCGACGTGAGCGTCGTCTGCGACGACGAGCGGCCGGGCGTCGCGAACGAGCGCGCGTTCGACGACCCGGATCGAGGGGGCTCGCCGTGATGCGCGGAGGGGCGGCGGCGATCGCGATCGGCGCGGTGAGCGCGCTCGGCACGGGCAGGGACGCGTACGCGACGCCCGCGCCCGGGAGCGCGGCGACCGTCGCGATCAAGCGCGATCCGGCGCTCGAAGCCGCGCTCCTCAAGCGCCCGTTCGCGGCCCGCGCGCCCATGGATCTCGGTGATTCGACGAGCGACGATCGCGCGGTCGATCTGTTGATGGCCGCGCTCACCGGAGCGATCGCTGGGCTCGACGCGGCGAGGCCCGCGTGGAGGCGCGAGCGGATCGGGATCGCGATCGGAACGTCGAGCGGCGGCATGATCACGGCCGAGCGCTTCTTCGCCGCGCGCGCCTCGGGCGACGAGCGCGCGATGGCCGCGCACGCGCGCGGCGCGACGTACTTCGCGCCGCTCGATCGCGCGATCGACGCGCTGGATCTCGGCTCCGCCGCGATCGTCACGCAGGTGCTCGCGGCGTGCGCGGCGAGCGCGATCGCGGTGGGCATCGGCGCGCGCTGGCTCGCGCGCGGCGCGTGCGACGTGGTCCTCGCGGGCGGCTACGACGGGCTCAGCGTGTTCGTCGCGGCGGGCTTCGAGGTGCTGCGCGCGACGACGGCCTCCTCGCCCAAGCCCTTCCGCGAAGGGCGCGACGGCATGTCGCTCGGCGAAGGCGCGGGCGTCGTCGCGCTCGTGCGCGGCGACGATCTGCGCGGCGCGGAGGCGCTCGCGCGCTTCGTGGGCTTCGGCGCGTCGAACGACGCGGTCCACATCACGGCGCCGGATCGCACGGGATCGGGGCTCGCGCGCGCGGCCAAAGCGGCGCTCGACGACGCGGCGTGGGGCGCGGCGAACATCGATCTGGTGAGCGCGCACGGGACGTCGACCCCGTACAACGACGCGATGGAAGCGCGCGCGATCGCGACCGCGCTCGACGCTCCGCTCGGATCCGCGCGCGCGATCGTCCACCCGTTCAAGGCGCAGATCGGGCACACGCTCGGCGCCGCGGGCGTGCTCGAGGCGCTGGCCGCCGCGGACGCGCTCGCGACGGGCGTCGCGCCGCCCTCCGCCGGCAGCGGCCCGTTGGATCCCGATACGCCCGCGCGCCTGCTCGATCGCGCGGAGGTGATGCCGATGCGAGGCGCGCTCAAGCTCGCGGCGGCGTTCGGCGGTTCGAACGCGGCGCTCGCGATCGCGCCTCCTTCCTTCGACGGCGAGGGCCGATCACGCGCGCTCCGGCCTGTTCATCTCGTCGCCGCGAAGCGCGTGATCAGCGCGGATCTCGCGGCGCTCGCCGAGGTGACGGGCGTCGCGCGCGATCGCCTCGCGCGGCTCGACGAGCTCTGCCGCTTGGGCCTCAGCGCGGTGGCCGCGCTCGCGGGCGAGGTGGGCCGCGACGCGCTCGCGGGCGCGGGCATCGTGGCCGGGCACGCGCTCGCGACGATCGACACGAACGATCTCTTCGACGCGAAGAAGCGCCAAAAAGGCGCCGCGTGGGTCGATCCGAGGCTCTTCCCGGCGACGTCGCCCAACGCGATCGCGGGGGAGTGCGCCATCGTGTACAAGCTCACGGGCCCGAGCTTCTCGGTGGGCGCGGGGCTCGACGGCGGCGTCGAAGCGCTCGCGCGCGCGGCCGAGCTCGTGGCCGCGGGCGACGCCGATCACATGGTCGTGGTCGCGGCCGACGACAGCGGTCCGGCGGGGCTCGATCTTTTGCGGTGCGTGGGCGCGTCGCATCGGCCCCTCGCGCGCGGCGCCGTCGCGGTGCTCGTGGCGAGCGAGCCCGGCGAGCGCGCGCTCCGTGAGGTCCCGCTCGACTTGTCGCCGGCGCATCGAGGGGATGGGCCCATTGGGCATCTCTCGCTTGTGGAGCGGCTCGCCGCCCTCGGATTGCCAATTTGACAACGAGGCTGCTCAACGCGGCCTCTTGCCCGTCCTTTTGTCATTCGACGAGCGATCGCGATCAAGCTCTTTTCTCGGGGTTTCTCCTCCGCTAGCGTGCGGCCCGGTTCTCGCATGGGTGCGCTCCGCCCTTTTTCCCTCATCGATATGTCCCGAGCCCTCGCCTTCGCAGCCCTCCTCGTCTTGTCCGCGCCGCTCGCAGGCTGTGCGACGCGCTACATCCCCAACTCGGACGTCGAAGACACGTCCGAGAACCGGAAGCTCATCGCGTTCTGCGAGAAATACCGCCTCGCCGTGCAGGACCGCGACGTGCAAACGCTGCTCAAGATGGCGTCGCCCGACCACTATTACGAGAACGGGGGCAACGTCGACGCGACGGACGACATCGATTACGAGGGGCTCAAGCAATACCTCACCACCAAGTTCTCCGAGGTGAGCGCCGTCCGCTACGAGATTCGATATCGCCGCGTCGTGCGGACCGACAAGGTCATCTACGTGGATTACACGTACAGCGCGAGCTACAAAATCCCCGGCGCCAAAGGCGACGAGTGGCGCCGCAAGGTCGAGGACAACAGGCTCGAGATCATCCCCAATAAAGACGAGTTCCTCATTATCGCAGGGATGTAAGGGAGAAGCGTAGCTCGCCGCCTCGGACAGATTTTGCCTGTCGGATAGAGAGATCTTCGCAACGAGCGGTGTCTTTCGCGCTTCTCAACGAACGAGAAAGAGAGTTATTGTCCCGGGTTCGTCTGCGCCCAAATCGCGGGAGCAGACGCCCAAAAGGAGACAAGACATGCGTTCTTTCTTCCGTTCGCTCATCCCCGTAGTCGCGTCCATCTCGCTGTTTGGCGCGGTCGCCATGGCCGCCGGCGCGTCGATCGAAGACGCCAAGTCTTCGCCCGCAGGTACGGTGGTGACCGTAGAAGGTGTAGTGAGCGTCCCGTCGGGCGCTTTTTCCCCGAACGACGAAGGGTTCGCGATTCAAGACGGCAAGTACGGTATCTATATCCATGACTCGCTCGGCGGCGATTACCAGCTCGGGGACACCGTCAGCGTCACCGGCACGGTCGGTGACAGCTTCGGGCTCGTGTATGGCGTCTATCCCTCATCCATCAACCTGACGGGCGACCACCCGGTCCACCCGGCCAAGCCCATCGCCACCGGCGACGTCGGCGAAGCGACCGAGAGCGCGCTCATCCGCGTGCGCGGCACCGTGCTCGACGAGGTCTTCGACGACGCGCCCTACGGCTGGATCTTCCACGTCGACGACGGCTCAGGCCCGCTCACCGTGTTCGTTTATACGGGCACCGGCATCGACACGAGCTTCATCCAGCCCGGCGATGAGCTCGAGATCACCGGGATGAGCAGCCAGTTCCTCTCGCACTACGAGATCGACGTCCGCTTCCAAAGCGACATCGTGGTGCGCTGATCCGATGAGCCTCTGTCCGCTGAACGGGCGATAGGCCCCCAAGCCCTCCATTTTTTGAGCAACTTCTTGGTCGCTCGCGCCGATGAGCGATCATGAACCCTCGTCGTCCATCCCGCTGGTCCCTCGTCGCTCCCCTCCTCACGCTGCTCCTCGCGGCCTCCCCCGCGCGCGCGGCGCCGCGCGCGCCAGGCCCTCTCTGGGCCGAAGATACACCCTTGGATCCGCGGGTCGAGCCGCCCTCCCGCCCGCCGAGGGAGGGGGCTTTGGGCGGGAGGGCCCCGCTCTTCTTCGCCGTCGAGCTGGGCGCCCGCTCATCACGTGATCGACAAGATATTTCGATGATGCTCCTCGCCGGGATCCCGCTCGATCGCTTGGCGCGCGCGGGCCGCCTCTCCATCGCGGACCCGGCCCGCCCCGCGCCTCCGGCGCCCCCCGAGCCGCCCAAGCTCAAAGCGTCGAGGACGATTCAAAAGCTCCCTGAGGCGGAGCCTTTGGACAAGCTGCCTCCGGCCACGCGCGAGCCTCCTATTCCTATCCCGATCACCCTCTCTCCCGAGGTCGCGCGCGCGATGGTGGACGCGGCGCTCAAGCGGGCAAAGCTCCATGAGCCGGAGGCGCACGTGCGGGCACTGGCAACGCGCGCGCGGATTTCGGCCGCGCTGCCCGAGCTTCGGCTCCGGGTCTCGCGCGGGGTCGATCAAGGCCGCTCGCTCGTGCCCACCGAATATGATCCCGACCGCGTCACGGCGACCGGCGGGACGAGCCTTTGGATCGAGGGGCGGGCCACGTGGCGCCTCGATCGCCTGGTGTTCGCCGAGGAGGAGGCCACGTTCGAGCGGCTCCGGCGCGATTTGGCGGCGGCGCGCGCCAAGCTCACGAGCGAGGTGCTCCGCGCGCTCTTCGCCTGGCAAAAGGCCCTCGCGTCGAGCCACATCCCCAACGCATCTCCCGAGGAGCTGCTCCGCGCGCGGCTCAAGGTGATCGAGGCCGAGGTCGAGCTCGACGTCATGACCGGAGGCGCGTTTGGCGCGTGGCGCAGAGAGGCGCCCGCCGCGCCGCCGAAGCCCGCGCCCGCGGAGCAGAAGCGATGAGCGCCCGCGTGGTCAGAGGATCTCCACCGTTGCGGCGCGTGTGGTCTCGTGGCCGAGCACGTCCACCACCTTGACGATGACACGATAACACCCGGGGGCTTCGTAGGTGTGCGGCCCGGTCGTGAGCGGGAGCGAGCGCTCTTTGCGGGTGCGGTGCGCGCTCCACCCCACCGTGAACGGGCCGCCTCGATGGTCCCAATCCACCGACCACGCGTCGACGGCGTCGGACCATCGCTCGACCTTGGCCCGCACGTCATCGCCGCTCGTCCCCGCGTGGGGAACGAGGAAGCCTTCGAGCGAGACGCTCACGGTACGTCCTTTGAGCGCGACGCGCACGTCCGCGCGGGCGAGCTCCACGAAGGCGACATCGTGTTTGTCCGCGGCGGCGCGCTCCATCACCTCGCGGGGGATTTGCACCAATGAGACATCGACGTCGCCTCTCGCTTCGTCCAAACGATCGACGAGGCCCTCGTGCCACGCCCAGCCGAGGACGTGGAGCGCTCGTCGCTTTGCGCTCACGCATTCGGCCAAAGCGGCTTTGACGGCGTCGAGGGTCACCTCCTGATCGACGTCGCCGACGTGCACCAGAGCGCCGCCCCGTTTGCCGTGTACGTGGTTGAGCCCGGGCGCGGGCTCGGCGCCATAGAGCCCGAGGACGAAGGCGCGGTAAGCGCTGCCGTCCTCGACGAAGGTCGTCTTTTGCCACGCGCGCCGCTCGTGGTGGCCCAGGCTCATGAGCGCAAAGGGCTTGTGACCGTCGATGTCGAGGATGCGTTTCCGCGTGGTGTGGATGGCCAAACGGCCCAGATCGCAGCCGATCCAACGGCGCCCGAGCTTCTCGGCGACGGCGAGCGTCGTCCCCGAGCCGCAGAAGAGGTCCGCGACCAGATCGTTTGGGTTCGAGGACGCAGCGAGGATGCGGCGCAGGAGCTTCTCGGGCTTTTGGGTCGGATAGCCGACCGACTCGTCGAGGATGGGTGAGTTTGCGGCCATGGACGGGCAGTCGGTCCACACGCTCCCGACCAACCGGCCTTCGTCCTCGTAATAGATGTAGCTCTTGCCGTTCACCACGCGCTCGCGGTAGCGGCGCCCGTCTTTGTCGACCTTGTTGAAGTGCATCGACCGGCTGATGCCCGCGAACGGCTCGCGCAGCGCGGGATCATCGTAGTTGAACGTAAAGGCATCTCCTTTGGAGTAACACAAGATGTCGTTGTGCTGGTTGCTCCACTGGCGCCTGCCCTTCGCGCCCGTCCCGAGCTGCCAGACGATCATGCCGCGGAGGCGCTCGGGCCCGAAGATCTCGTCGAGCAGGCAGCGCACCATGCTGCTCACGCGATAGTCTACGTGTACGTAGAGGCTCCCCGTGTCCTTCAAGAGCCGATGAATGGCGTGGAGCCTTGGGAGCATCATATCCATCCACCGCTCGACCTCGCGGAGCGCGTCGCGATAGGCCTTCTTCTCGATGCTGGGCCCGGCCTCGCCGATGCGCGCCGACGACGAGAAGTCGCCGCCCGTCGCGAACGGAGGATCGATGTAGATCAAATCCACCTCGCCCTCGAACGAGGCGACGAGCGCCTCCATCACGAGGAGGTTGTCCCCCCAGATGAGCTGATTGCAAAACCCCTCTTCCGGGGCCCCCGGCGAGCGCTCGACGACGCCGAGCGGGAGGCCCGGTTTGGGCGTGAGCCTCTGCGCGTGTTTGCCGGGCCAACAGAGCTCGGTCCGGGGGACGTCGATCTTCGCCATGCGAGGGCTGCGCTCTATCACGCTTGGCATCTCGCTCGATAGCTCGTTTGCGCGGCCAGATGCGGTGTAGAAGGGCCCCATGAAGCTCACCCCCGCGCGGAGACCATGGCTCCTCGCGCTCGCGTCGCTCGGCGCCGCGTGCAGCGCGTCTTCGCCCGAGCCGCCTTTGCCCCCGGCCGCGTCGATCGCGGCGCCGCCGCCGAGCGCACGCGTGCCCGCGGAGCCCGTGCCGGCCATCGCCGCCGAGGTGCTGCGATCGTCGCGCGCCTTCGAGATGGTCCGGTCATTGAGCGACGAAGCGGGCCCGAGGCTCGCAGGGTCCGAGGGCGCGAAGGTCGCGATCGCGTGGGCGCTCCGCACGATGAAGGGCGCGGGCCTCGCGTCCGTGCGCGCGGAGCCGGTCACGGTCCCGCGCTGGGAGCGGGGCGCGGAGTCGGCGACGTTGATCGCGCCGAACAAACAGCCGCTCGCGGTGACCGCGCTCGGAGGCAGCGTCGCGACGCCGCCCGGCGGCATCGAGGCCGACGTGGTCTTCGTCGGCACGCTCGACGACGCGGAGCGCATGGATCCCAAGCTCGTGGCAGGGAAGATCGCCTTCTTCAGCGTGATCACCGAGCGCACGCGCGACGGCTCGGGCTACGGCCGCGCGGGCAAGGTGCGCGCGTACGCGGCGATCACCGCGGCGAAGCTCGGCGCGGTGGCCGCGGTGATCCGATCGATCGGCACGGATCGCGATCGGCTGCCGCACACGGGCGCGATGCGCTACGACCCGGCCGTCCCCAAAATTCCGGCTGCGGCGCTCGCGATCCCGGACGCGGAGCTGGTCGAGCGCGCGCTCCGCGCAGGGCAGCGCGTGCGCCTCAAGCTCGCGCTCGAGACGCGGTCGCTGCCCGACGCCGAGGACGCGAACGTGATCGGCGAGGTGAAGGGCGCGGGCGCGCCGGACGAGATCGTGCTGCTCGGCGCGCACCTCGACGCGTGGGATCTCGGCCGCGGCGCGATCGACGACGGCGCGGGCTGCGCGATCGTGATCGAGGCCGCGCGGCAAATCGCGCTCCTTCGCCCGCCGCTGCGCCGCACCGTGCGCGTGGTCTTGTTCGCGAACGAGGAGAACGGGCTCGCGGGCGCGCGCTCGTACGCGAAGGCGCACGCCGCCGAGATCGACAAGCACGTGGTCGCGATCGAGGCAGACCTCGGCGCGGGCCGCGCGTGGGCCACGCGCTTCTTGGGGCCCGAGGCCGCGCGCGGCGCGTTCGACGAGGTCGCGCGCGCGATCGCGCCGCTCGGGATCGAGCCTCATCGCGACGACGCGCACGGCGGCGCGGATCTGCTGCCGCTCATCTTCCGCGGCGTGCCCGCGATCGACGTGCAGCAGGACGCGACGCGCTACTTCGACCTCCACCACACCGCGAACGACACGATCGATCAGATCGACAAGGCCGAGCTCGATCACGCCGCGGCGGCCTTCACCGCCGTCGCGTGGAAGGCCGCGTCGGGCGCGCTCGATTTCGGCCGCGTCCCCGCGGACAAACGCGGCAAAGATCCGTGACGTCTCAGCGCGCCACGATGAGCGCGATCACGTAGACGCCGATCGACGCGACGACGATCGCGACGTTGACGCGGTGCCCGCGCCGCACGCCCCACAGCACCCCGAGCGGCGGGACGAGCAGCGCGACGAGCCCGCGCCATCGCTCGGGCGCGCTCGTGAGGCGGATCGCGAGCACCACGTGCGCGGTCACGAACACCGCGAGCCCGAGCACGAGGCCCACGAGCACGACGAGGTCGCGGCTCATCGATCGCGGCTCATCGATCGCGGCTCAAGAGCCGTCGCAGCAGATCGAGCGGGTGAAAGCCGAGCACGCTCTCCACGTCGCGCTCGCCCGCCGACAGCTCGCGCAGCGTCTGCATCGCGGGGCCCACCACGCCCACGGGATCGACGCGCTCGGCGATCGCGCGGAACGCGCCCCACGCCGCGCGGCCCGCGTCGACCGTGATCGGGATCACGAGCGGCGCGGGCAGCGGGTGGAGGAGCACGTCGCGCAGCGCGGCGGCGCGCGCCCACGCGCCGGGCGTGTCGTCGACCGCGAGCCTGCGCAGGGTCGCGACCTCGGCGTAGCAGCCGAACGCGAGCGGCCCGGTGCGCTCCTCGATGGCGCGCGCGAGGTGCCGGTAGTCGCGGCGAAAGTCGCCCGAGAGCAGGCCCATGTCGCGCCGGACCTCGTCGGGGCCGAGGATGCGATCGACGCCCGAGACGCCGCGGTGAAGGGCGAAGCTCGTCCAAAGCTCGCCCTCTTCGAAGAGCCCGACGGCCATCGCGCGACCCTTGGGGCACACCGAATCGAGGCTCCGATCCACCATCGCGGCCGAGGGGATCGGCACGCCGCGGAGCCGGTGGGGCCAGAGCTGGATCCGCCTTCGATCGAGCTCTTCGCGCGCGATTTCGAGGAGCTTGATGGTCTGCGCGGTGAGGTCGTCGCCGCGCCTCGCGAGCGCGCCGAAGCGCTCCATGATGTCGCTGAGCGCGTCTTGATCGATGATCGCCGCCCAGCTCGCGTGGCTCCTCCGCGCGAGCTCCTCGGCCGAGAGCGGGAAGCTCCCCACCACGTCGTCGAGGCGGAGCCTGCCAGCGTGCGTGTGCACGAGCTTGAGCAGCGCGCCTCGATCGTGGACCAGCACCACACCCCCTTTGGGCCGGTCGGGATCGCGGACCTCGCTCGCCGCGCGACGAGGCTGAAAGAGCGAGAGCACGCGCGTCCAATCGGTGGAGGTGAAGCCTTCGAAGCGCACGTCCGCGGAGAGCACGGGCCCACCCTAGCAGCTATTTTCTGGCTTAGACACGGGCCACCTTACGAGGATATGATGCCTCTCGCATGCTCCGCGCTTCGCTGATCGTCGTAGGGTTCGCCGGCCTCTTCGCGCTCGCCGCGTGCGCCGCCGATGGCAAGACGCCCGACTGCATCAAGAACAACGTGAGCTGTGAAGAGTTCGCTGTCTGCCGCGACGGAAACGGCAAAGAGCAGGACCCCACGACGTATTGCTGCAAAGACCTCACGGGCGGCGCGCTCGACGAGTGCCTCTTCGGATATGGAGTCGGCGTGACGCCGATCGGTCCGGGGGGCGCAGGCGGCGGGACGGGCGGCACGGGCGGCACCGGCTAGCTCGGTGGAATGACAGGCATCCTCCTCACGGTCGCCTACGACGGGCGGCTCTTCTCCGGTTTTGCTCCTCAGCCAACCCAGCGCACGGTCGCGGGTGAGCTGCTAGGCGCGCTGCGCGCGATCGATCCTTCGATCCGTGAGGTGCGCGGCGCGAGCAGGACCGACGCGGGTGTCCACGCGCGCGGGCAGCGCGTCGCCTTCGACACCGCGATGAGCATCCCTCCGCGCGGGTGGGCGCTCGGCGTCGCGCGGCACCTCCCGAGCGAGATCGCGGTGCGTCGCGCGTCGATCGTCGCGGAGGGCTTTGCTCCGCGCTTTCGAAGCGCCGGCAAGCGCTACCGCTACGTGGTGCTCTGCGATCCCGCGCGCGATCCGTTTTGGGAAGGGCGCGCGTGGCGCGTCGCGGATCTCGCGTCCGAGAGCGCGCGAGAGCGCGCGGCGCGCGAGGCGGAGAGCGCCGAGGGCACGCACGACTTCGCCGCGTTCCGCTCATCGTCCGACGAGCGCGAGCGCACGACGAGGACCCTGCGATCGGTGCGCGTCTCGATCGATCCCGAAGATCCTCGCGTGCTCCGCCTCGACGTCGAGGGCGACGCCTTCATGCACAACATGGTGCGCATCCTCGCGGGCACGATCGTGGACGTCGGGGTGGGGCGGGCGAAGGAGGGGGCGATCGCGCGCGCGATCGCCTCACGATCGCGGCGCGACGCGGGCATCACCGCGCCGCCGGACGGGCTCTACCTCGAGCACGTCGCGCTCGACGACGAGGGCGCCGGCGCGTGGCCCGCGTAGTCACTTCTTGAGCCGCGTCCCCAAGAGCTCCGAGAGCGCGCGCATGCCGTCGATCGTGGTGAACACGCCGACCACCTTGCCGTGATCGAGCACCACCGCGGAGCCGTATTTGTTGTCGGCCATCTCGGCCGCGACCTCGTCGAGCGGCGTGTCGGGCGTCACGGTGTAGAGCACCGTGCTCATGGCCTCCTCGACGAGCACCTCGTTCGGGTCTACGTCGCGCAGCGTCTCGATGAGATGCAGGTCGCGATCGGAGAGCATCCCCACGAGCTTGCCCGCGTCGAGCACGGGGAGGTGCCGGATGCCGTGCTCCTGCATCAGCTTGTGCGCCTTCGCGAGCGGCTGATCGTGGCCGATCGTGTGAGGGCTGGTGGACATGTATTTTTTGATGGCAGGGATTGCTTTGGTCATAGGACCGTCCTCGCGCTGATCGATCCAAGCAAGACGACGTCCATCGAGCGCGCTCGGCGCACGTCGATCGCGCGTGAGATCGGCCTTCGCAGCGCTTGCGCCGGAGCGCAAACGGCGCACGCCGCGCGAGGCGCGATCGCTTCGCTGCGGCGCGTTCTCGCGTGGCACATGCGATGCGAGCTTGGATCAGCGTAAGGAGGTCGCCATGTCCGCCGCCCTTCAGTACGTCGTCGTCGCTGGCATCGATTTCTCGGAGCTCGCCAACCGCGCGCTCGATCACGCGCTCGTGACGGCCGCGACGCATGACAACGCCGAGGTCCACGTCGTCTACGTCGAGCCTGACGTGTGGATCGGCGGTCCGTTCGGAGGGCCGCTCACCTCCGCCGTCAACGCGGACGAGATCCTCACGCAGGTGCAGACCCGCGCGAGCGAGCGCGTCAAAGCGCTGGAAGGCAAGCTCGACAGCAAGAAGCTCGTGCGCGTCGTCGCGCACTACAGGAGGGGCGCCGCGGGCGAGCAGATCGCGCAGCTCGCCGCCGATCTCGACGCGGATCTCGTGGTCGTCGGATCGCACGGGCACCGGGGCTTGCAGCGCATCTTGCTCGGCTCGGTCGCGGAGCGCGTGGCGAGGCTCGCGCGCTGCCCGGTGTGGATCGTGCGGCCCAAGGATCACGGGGTCGAGGACAAGGTCCCCGCCATCGAGCCGCCCTGCCCGGACTGCGTCAAGCGGCGCACCGAGACCAACGGCGCCGAGCTGTGGTGCGCGCGGCACTCCGAGCACCACATCCGGCCGCACCGCTACTCGTACACGAGCGCGGGCATCTATTCGGCCGAGACGACCGCGTACGAGTCCTCGCCCGAGAGGTGACAGACACGCGCCGACGATGGTATGGACCCGGTTATGCCGCAGAAGCCCCAGGTCCGAGCCAAAGACAAGAGACGCCTCTCCCGCCGCCTCGCCAAGTGGCGCGCCAAGCAGGAGCTCGCCGCTCCTTCGATCGAGCAACAAAAGGCCGATAAGGCCGCTCCCGCCAAGAAGAGCTGACCCCTAACCCCCCGACCGCGATCGCCGCCGGGGGACCGTCTCGAACCTTCCGCGAGGTCCCGCCCGTGGCCAAACAAGCCTCCGAGCCGCCGCCGTCCATGGAGGTGCCGACGTCCGGCGGCTCCGGCAAGTACATCGTCGGCATCGTCGTCCTGCTCGGCGCCGCTGTCGCGCTCTTCGTGTGGAAGCGAAACAGCACGCCGCCCGCGGGCCAACAAGCCACCACGGTGACGGTCACGGCGAGCGCGCCGCCCAAGCAGGAGCCTCCGCCTCCTGTGTATGCGCCGCCTCCTCCCCCCAAGCTCGAAGACCCAGAGCCGCCTCCCACCGCGACCACGCCCGCGCCCAAAGGCACCGGCGGTGTCGCGCAGGCGCCTGCCGGGCCATGCGGGGGCTCGTGCCAAGGCTCCGCCACAGGCCAGTTGTCCACGGCGCTCCGGGGCACGGCGCAGTCGGCGCAGGGTTGTTATAACCGCGCGCTCCGCAACTCCGAGGTGTCGGGCAGCCTCACGGTCTCGGTGCAAGTGTCGCCGACAGGGTCGGTGTGCAGCGCGTCCATCGTCAATGACACGGTCCACTCGGCCGAGATCAGCTCATGTGTGTTGAGCCGCTTCCGCGGCAAGAGCTTCCCTCCGCCGCAGGGTGGCTGTGTCACCGTCAATATCCCCATCTCGTTCACCATCAAGCAATAAGGCTCGATAAGAAGGAACGAGCAGAGACACGAACGGGCTTTGGTCGCCAAAGCCCGCTCGTGTCGCCGTCACCTGCGTTGAACGGGTGAGCCTTACTTCTTCTTGTTCTTGTCTTTGTCCGGCGGAGGCGGGGGAGGCGCCCCGCGGACGGCGGCGGCAACGTCCGGGTCAATGCCGTTGTCCTCGGTGGGCTTGTTGGTTCGAAGCGTCGAGAGGTTCGCCACCGTCGCGATGTCCTCGAACGCAAACGCGAGCGCGGTCTCGCTCCGTTGAATGACGCGCAGGTGCGTCGTCGAGTCCTTCCAATCCACCTCGACGGAGACGCGGGTCGCGTCGGCCGGGAGAACGCGGCCGGGGATTCCATAGAACGTCGAGAGCTTCACCACCGCATCTTGATAGGTCTTGCCGACGGGGGACGACTCACTGAGCTTGTGCTCTTCGATGATCTTCCAGAGTTTGTCCTGGATCATGAAGAAGTAAACCTTCTGGTTCTTGCGATCGAGCGAATACAGAGCTTCCTTGTTGTTGTAGGTGTATTCGCCCTTCAGCGGCGTCGCGTCGATGCCTGTCGGCGTCTTGCCGAAGTCGATTCGGCTCCTCCGAAACTCGTTCTTCTTCTCGGCGAGCTCGGCGTCGAGCGCCTTCATCTTCACGCCGGGTTGAACCTCTTTGTAAAGAGGGCGGTAGTCCTCGTCGAGGACCTTGTCGATCGCGTCCGCCAGCGTCTTGGGGGATTGCCCCCACGACACGCCGGCGAGAGGCAGGGTGATCGCCTTCTTGGTGACCGGGGGCTCCGCGGCGGGCGCTTCTTCCTTCTTCTTTTTGCCCTGCGCGAGCGCATCACCCGAGGGCGGCACCAGCGCGAGCCCGAGGCCCGCCGCCACGAGCACGCTCCACAGCTTTTGTCCGAGCCTCATGAATCTCCTTCACCTCCGCAAAAAAACCCGAGCCGAGAGGGCGAGCAGCTTCGGTCTTCCAGCCTCACGCTAGCACCAGCCTGCCTCGGGGTGAAAGGTTTGACGTGGCCGGCGCGCGAACGATGGAAGCCCCTTCGCGGCGCCGGATCGGGTAAAAGCAACCCCATGCCCCTCGACGACGCCGCGCTCGCCAAGGTAGCGCCGTATGTCTCCAGCCTGACGGACGACGTCTTTGCGTTGTTCGGGCTGCCCGAAGAGGTGATCGCGGTCCTGTTTGCCTATTACTCGCGTAGCCGCGACGATCTCCGGTCGAACCTCGCCAAGCTGCTCGCCGATCAGGAGCTGGGCGTCGAAGGACAGGCCGAGGGCCGCCCGGCGCTCCACCTCGCGGCCGAAAAAGCGCGCGCTTTCCACGAAAAGTGGGTCGTCGGGTACGGGCACGCGTCGGTCGCCGAGCACGCCGTCGCCCATCTCGCGGTCGAGAACGTGAGCATCCTCGCCTCCAAGGTGATCGAGGATTTGCGGCTCGGCTCGTACACCGAGAAGAGCACCCGTTACGTGGTCTTCGATCACACGAGCTTCGTCGATCCCCCCGAGCTTCAGGGCGAAGCGCTCGCCTTGTACCGGCAGAGCGCCACCAAGCTGTTTGACGTGTACTTGAGCCTCATGCCCAAGGTGATGGACGCCCTGCGCGCCAGGATCCCCAAGGGCGAAGGCATGAGCGAGGCGGCTTATACGTCGGCCATCCGCTCGCAGGCGTGCGATCTGCTGCGCGGCCTGCTCCCGGCGGGCACGCGCACCAACCTGGGGCTCACGGCCAACGCGCGTGCGCTCGAGCTCTTGCTCTCCAAGATGTACTCGCACCCGCTCGCCGAGGTGCAGCGGACCGGCGAAGCGATGCACGCCGCCGCTCGCTATATCGCGCCCACGCTCGTCAAGTACGCGGCGGCAAACCCGTATCGAGCGGGCCTGCCCCTCGCGGTCGCCTCGGAGCTGAAGCGCGTTTATACGCCTCCTTCGGACGGCGGCACCACGACCATGGTCGTGTCGCAGCCCGTGCGTCTGCTCCGCTACGACAAAGACGCGCTCGATCGCGTGGTGCTCGCGCTCACGTACGACGGCGCGGATCCGGGCGCGCACGCCTCCGGCCTCGTCGATGGGCTTCGCCACGCGACGGCGAGCGAGCGCGCGATGATCCTCGCGGCCGCGTTCCAACAACGAGGCCCGCACGACGCCGCGCCCCGGGCGCTCGAAGCGTCGAGCATGACGTTCGAGCTGATGCTGGACTTCGGCGCGTACCGCGACCTCCAGCGCCACCGGATGCTCTCACCGGCGACGCAGAGGCTCACGTGCCGCCTCGGCTTCGACACGCCCGCGGAGCTCGCCGATTTGGGCTTCGAGGACCCTTATCAAGAGACGTTGATCCACGCCCACGGGGCTTGGCAAAAGCTCGAAGCCGCGCACCCTATCGCCGCGCAATACGCCGTTCCGCTCGCGTACCGCGTGCGCACGCTGTGGACATTGAACCTGCGCGAGCTCTTTCACATCGTCGAGCTGCGCTCGGCAAAGCAAGGACACCCGAGCTACCGGCGCATCGCGCAAGGGCTCTACCGCACCGCGTGCGGCGTCCATCCGTGGCTCAAGAGCTTGATTCGCGTGGATTTGGAGAGCTACTCGCTCACCCGCGGATGACGGCAGGGGGACCTCGAAGGTCCCCCCGCGGTGCGATGATCGCGTCAAATCACTTGATGCAGATGCCGACGACGGTCTGGCCTTGGATCATCGTCTTGTCGCACTTGCCCGTGCCGCAGTCGCCGTCGTCGCAGCAGAACCGGCCGCAGAAGCCGTCGCTCAGGCAGGTCATGGTGCCTTGGCAGAAGTCCGCAGAGCAGTCGCCGCAGAGCTCGATGTCGTTGGGCGGACCGTAGCAGATGAAGTTCTTCGGCGCGGCGGCGATGTCGCACGCCTCGCCCGCCGCCGTGTCACACGGCTCGTTCGTGACGGGGTTGCACGCCACGCCGTTGCAGTCCGAATCGCAGAACGAGTTCGCGCAGTCGTTGATCCCCGTGAGCGCCGCCATGATGGCCGGGTCGTCGCAGCCCGTCGCGTTCGGGTCGGTGAGGCAGGCGAAGCAGCCCGTCACCGCCTGACACGCTTGGATCGCGGTGCAACAGCTCTGCTCGACGCAGAGGCCGCACGCGGACGGGTTCGAGAACGTGCCGGTGCAGTCCGGGCCGCCCTCCGGGACGCCGCCGTCGGGCGTGGGCGGCGAGGGCGGCGTGTAGCAGGCGCCGTTCGAGGGCGCGTTCGCGGGCGCATCGCAGGCCGCGATCTCGCCGCCGCCCGAGCTCGTCGACGACGAGGCCGACGGGCCGGTCGAGCTCGATGCGCCCGATGAAGACGAGGACGTGCCGCCGCCCGTGCCGCCTCCCGTGCCACCCGTGCCGCCACCGCCGCACGCGACGGGGGCCAGAGCGATGGTGCCGGCGATCATGGCTGATACGATAATGAAGGGGTACTTGTTCATGGGTTTCGTCTCGCTCGTCCGTTCGCGCACACCCCGCGCGATGCTTCACCATGAAGCTCCACCCCGGCCCACAGCGGCCGGTCGGGAGTTTGGACCTGGCGGTCCCATCGCGAAGCAAGGTCCGATATCATACGCGAACGCGGGCCCTTCTTGACAGCCCCATCCTGCTCTTCGCGGCGCTCTCCGCGGCCTTGAGCATCTCGGAGGCCGCGCGCGTCGCGGCGTCGGTGACCTTGGCGCCCGCGAGCATCCTCGCGAGCTCGGCGACGCGATCTTTGCCCGTGACCTCGACCACCGCGCTCTTGGTGGTGCCCTCGGTGAGGCGCTTGCTGACCACGAAGTGGGCTTGTCCAAAGGCCGCGATGGGCGCGAGGTGCGTCACGCACAAGACCTGGCGATGGCGGGCGACCCCGGCGATCGCGCGGCCGATCTTCTCGGCGACGGCGCCGCCGACGCCCGCGTCGACCTCGTCGAACACGTAGAGCCCCGCGGGGCCGTGCTCGGCGAGCGCGCGCTTCAGCGCGAGGAGCGCGCGCGACAGCTCGCCGCCCGAAGCGATGCGGCGCAGGGGCCGCGGGTCGATGCCTTTGTTCGGCGCGATGAGGAACTCGACGTGATCGATCCCGTCGTGGCTCAGGCGCGCGCCGTCCACCGAGAGATGGTGCGCCGTCCGGTCGCCGTCGAGCGGAGCCACGTCGACCACGACGCGCGCGCCGCCCATCCCGAGGTCGGCGAGCTCCTCGGAGATCGCGTCGCCGAGCGCGATCGCGGCCTCCCTGCGTTTGGCGGACAACGCGCGCGCGTGCTCGCCGGCCCTCGCGAGCCGCTCGTCCCGCTCGCGCCCGAGCTCCTCGACCTTGCTCTCGACCGACGCGAGCGCGTCGAGCTCGACCGCGATCCGCGCGCGCGTCGCGAGCACGTCCTCGATCGTGGGCCCGTGCTTGCGCACCAGACCTTCGAGCCGGTAGAGCCGATCTTCGACCGCGGCGAGCCGATCGGGGTTGTCCTCGATGCGCTCGCCGTAGCGGCTCACCTCACGCGCGACGTCCGAGAGCGCGCTCCAACATCCGTCGAGCGCGTCCGCGTACGTGACGAGCTCGTGGTCGAGCGACGAGGCCGCGCGAAGCTCGGACGCGAGGCGCGCGACGCTGTCGCAGATCGAGAGCGCGGCGGAGGACGCGTCGCGGCCCGCGTAGCCGCCGTCGCCTTGTTCGAGCTTCGCGACGACGAGCCGGCTCACCTCGGACAGGCGCCCCGCGCTCCGCAGGCGCACGCGCTCGGCCTTGAGATCGTCGAGCTCGCCGGGCTTGGGCGACAGCTCGTCGATCGCGTCGCGTTGGAACACGAGGAAGGCCTCGCGCTCGCCGCGGCCGCGCTCCGCCTCGCGGACGCGCGCGAGCTCGGCGACCACGCGCAAGAGCTCGTCGACCTCGGCCGCCAGCTCGGCGCGCGCGTCGGTGAGCGTCGCGAACCGATCGAGGTACGCGAGGTGCGTCGTGGGATCGGTGAGCGCGACGCTCTCGTGTTGGGAGGCGACATCGGCGAGATCGGGCGCGAGCGCGGACAGCTCGGCCGCCGTGCACAAGCGACCGTTGAGGTACGCGCGCGAGCGGCCGTTCGCCTGCACCACGCGGCGGATCGCGATCTCGCCGCCCACCGCGCCGTCCCCGAGCGCGGGCGGCAGCTTGGTCTCTCCGCGAAAATCGAAGAGCGCTTCGACCTCGGCCTCGGCGGCTCCGGGCCGGACAACGTCCGCGCTCGCGCGGCCTCCGAGCACGAGCGAGAGGGCGCCGACGACGATGGACTTTCCGGCTCCTGTCTCGCCCGTCAGCACGTTGAGCCCAGGGCTCAGCGTGAGCTCGAGCTCGTCCATCAGGATGAAGTTCTTGACGCGCAGCGCGACCAGCACGGGCGGCGGAGGATAGGCTGCGGGGAATCGGCCTTCAACGAAGGACGACGTCCTTCGACACGGACACGGGCGCGCCGTCGAACGGCGGGATGGTCGCGCCGCGGAACGCCGCAGCGATGCAGCTCCCGGTGGGCGTGCCCTGGAACGGCGGGCCGCTCACCTTGGCGACGGTCACCCGGCCGGACGACGAGAACGTCACCTGCACCTTGGCGGCGCCGCTGGGATCATCGGGTTTTTTGCAGCCTGCCGCGGCGGACGCCGCCCGCGCGAGCGCGTTTTTGGCGGCGCTTCGATCGAATTCCGCGCCGCCCGCCGGCGCCGGCGGGGCCGCGACGACGGCCGTCTCTTTGGGCGGAGCCGGCGCGACCGTGGCTTTGGGAGGCGCCTCCGCCTGCGCGGTCGCGCGGGGCGCGCCCGGTTTGTCGGCGGGCGGGTCGCCGCGTTTTCCGTCGGGATCTTTGGGCGGCTTAGGGCTCTCGGGCGCCGCCGATTTGGCTTCGAGCGCGGGCTGCGATGCGGTCTTCACCGGCTCGGAGATCGCAGGAGGCAGCGCGGACAAGCTCGGCTGTGCCGGCGCGGCCTCGGCGCGCGCCGATGCGCTCGTCGCTTCACCCTCGGCGCGCTCGTTCTCGCGGCCCACCTTCCAGAAGACGACCACGCCGGCCACCATGATCGCAGCGATCGCCACCGCGCGGCTCGTCCACGCGCTCCGTTGCGCGGCGGCGATCGCGGCGTTCGCCGTGCGGTGGCTCGGCGCAGGCTCCGCGTGCGCCACGGCGCCCGCGATCGCGGGGGGAGGCGCGGAGCTCTGCGTGCTGCTCTTGGGCGGCGGCGTCGAGCGCGATCGCGAGAGCGCCTGCGCGTCGAGCACCGGCGCGAGCGATCCGGCGATGTTGGGCCGGCTGCTCGGCGGAGGGGGCGCGGCGAGCAGCGACAGATCGATCGGCTCGAGCGACTTCGACGGGAAGATGCCGCCCGAGAGGTTGAAGATGTCGATGTCGGCCGACTTCTTTGGCTTCTTCTCTTCGGCCCCCGCCGACGCCGCGAGCTGCCTCAAATCGAGCAGGCCCGAGGTCGGCGCGTCGGGGTCGACGGGGATGTCGCCGTCGCTGTCGACGGGGATCTCATCGTTCGGGGGCTCGTCGGGCGGAGGCTCGTCGACCTGGAAGAACGAGAGCTTCTCTTTTTTGGGGGCTTGCTTGGGCGCGGCGTCTTTCCACTTGGGGGGCGCGATGCCCGGCGAGAGCACCGCTTCGAGCTCGCGCAGCGAGACCGGATCGCCCTCGTCGTCAGGCGGGGGAGGCCGCCGTGAACGTGTCCTCTGAGGCAACGCATCAGGGATGGAGAGCGTGCTGAGGCCGCCCTCGTCGCGCGAGAGCGACGGCGCCCGCGGCCTCACACCCGGCGCTTTAGGGACGGGGACGCGGCTGTCGCGGCTCGCTTTGACCCGGCAATCTTCGCAGACCGGCGTGCCTGGGAGCGCTGCTTCGGCGTCGTCGATTTCGAACGACGCGCTGCATGTCGGACAAGCAACCTCCATGGCCTCGCTCGGAATTTTCGTCCATCACCGCCGAACACGCAACTCGGCGGGGAAAATAATCAAAGGCCGGTGAGCCATCGCGCTTCGAGCACGTCGAGCGAACAGGGCGCCGCGCGCAGCTCCCGATCGAGCGCGCGCGCGGGCTCGCCGCTCTCGTCGCGGGCGGCGTAGGCGTGCGCGAAGAGCACCCAATTCGAAAGCTCATAGTGGTGGAGCAGCGGCGCGAAGCGGTGGCCCTCGAACCGGCCGAGCACCTCGACCGCGGCGTCGATCCCCTTGATCGAAGCGAGCGAGACGCCCACGTCGTAGAGGAGCGCGCGGAGATCTTCGAAGGCCCGCTCCGGCTCTCGGGCGACCTCGCTGAGCAGCTCTTCGAACGCCTCGGGGGACATGCCCGCGCCCTCCGCGACCTCAGCCATCGCCGGCACTTGGGTCTCCAAAAACTCGGCGTCCGGCGCGTGACCGAGCAACCTGCCGACGAGGTAGAGATCGAACGCGCTCGCGATCGACTCCCCAAAGAAGAGCCCCTCGACGCTGCGCGCGGCGCCGCCGAGGGCCTTGCGCGCGAGGTGGTGCCAGGCGACGTGCGCCACCACGTCCGCGGGGATGTGGCGCGACGTGAGCACGTCGCCCTGCTCCTCCACGCTCCAAAAGGTGAGGTTCAAGAAGAGGACGCGATCCCACGGAGCGCCGCCGCTCTCAGGGACGCGGAAGCGATAATCGTCGCGGAGGAGGACGGTCTTGAGGTCGTGATAGAGGCCGACGTGGCGGAACGAGCGCTCGTCGTCGACGGTGAGATCAGCGAGAGATGAGGTCCGAAGCGGCACGGGCAGGCAACGTATCACGCGCGTCGCTCGCCGATCCGAAGAGGGGATAGCGGTACGGATCGAGCCTGTTCGAAAGGATCAAACGCAGGATGAGCACAGCGCCCACGTCGTCGAGCCAGCCGAGGATGGGCGCGACGTCGGGCACCGCGTCGGCCGGGAAGACCACGTACGCGATGGCCGCCACGACCAGCACCTTGGCCCACGTGGCGGACTTGGGATCCATGAGCAGCCGGACCATGGCGACCAGGTCGCCGAAGAAGGGAATGATGGTGAACCCACGACGCTTGAGCAGGGAGGGCTTCTTCACGTGACGCAACTTGCGACGAGCGAGCGCGCACGCAAGAGCCCGGGCTCGATTCCGTCATGTTTTGTGGATGCACGCCGGAGCGAACCCCTTGCAAGTCACAGGCGCTAAGGCATGATGCGCCCCCGTTCCCGGCTGGGGGCTGTTTGAGGAGGCACCTCGGATGAATTCGCGCTGGTCTGTTCTTGGTATTGGGCTTCTTTCGCTCACCGCGAGCGGCGTCGCTGGCTGCAAAAAGGACGATCCTCCCAAGCCCGATCCGGCGGCGACGGCGACGGCCACGGGTCGCAGCAAGCTCAACGTGCGCAACCCGATGAACCCGGTGACGAAGCTCGATCCCCAGGTGATGAAGGACTACCGCCTCGACATTTGCTACTACGGTACGATGTCGCTGCGCCAAGCGCGCGACGCGTATTTCGCGAGCCTCGGCAAAGACGAGCCGAACGAGAAGAAGATCCCCAACTTCGGCGCGGCGAGCGCTGCGACGCCCGGAGCGCCTGCTGCGAGCGGCAGCGCCAAGGCCGGCCCCTCCGCGGCGGCTAAGCCCGCCACGCCTCCCGCGGCGCCCAAGCCGAGCGGCAGCGCGGCCGCGGGCAAGCCCGCAGCGTCCGGCGCGGCTGCGGTTACGCCCCCGCCCACCATGCCTGAGCGCAGGCCCTTCGACGTGTTCGCCCGCGCGCCGCACGAGCGGCACGCGCGCGTTTGCACCATCGCGGCGTCGCTCAAGGAGCCGGCGATGGGCGACGTCGACAAGGTCGTCGCGGAGTTCGCGCCCTTCGCGGTCGAGCTCTCGAAGGACATCGCCACGGCGACCGCGTACTACCAAAAGGAAGAGTACAAGAAAGATAACTTCGCCAAGGGCAAGGAGCTGCACAAGAAGTTCGTGGAGCGCTTCGCCAAGCTCGACGAGATGTCCGACAAGCTCGGCAACGCGCTCGCGGCGTGGCGCAAGGATCACGCCCCCGACGCCTCCAAGCAGGAAGAGGGCGAGAAGCTCACGCACGCTGCCATCGAGGACGCGCGCGCGATCTTCATGAGCGGGGTCGCCAAGAAGGGCGACCAAGACACGCTCAAGCCCATGATCGAGAAGCTCGAAAAGTCGGTCGGCGCGCTCAAAGAATTCGCCGGCAAGAACGCGGCGGATCAATGGGGCAAGATCATGGCGGGCCCGTTCGACGTCTTCCTCAAGGCCGCCAAAGAGGCCAAGGCCAACAAGGACAACAGCCTGGAGCCCGAGAGCTACCTCACGCTCATCAACAACTTCACCGGCCTCGTCGAGTCGCGCCAACGCGCGATCTCCCGCGCGCAAATGGCCAAGGCGCAAGCCACCGCCGCGCCTCCGCCCGCTGCCCCTGCTCCGGCGCCCACCGCCGAGCAGAAGTAACGCCTCTCCCGTTCACGAAAAAAGCCGCCGGGGATCAGCAGGTTTCCCCGGCAGAAGGCTTAAATCCCGAGCGGGGGCTTGGGGTCGTCCGGCAGCTTGGCCGGCGGCTCTCCCTTGTCGTCGTGAGGCTCGGGCTTCGCGGGCTGCTTGCCCTCGTCGTCGGGCGGATCGAGCGGCTTGGCGATCGCGATCTCGTCGCCGGCGTCTTCGTACGCGGGGATCGCGTCGCGCGCCTTCTTGTTGTCTTTGTCTCTCTCTTTGGCCTTGGCGACGTACACGACGACCTTGTCGCCGGGCGCGAGCGGCGCGCTCCGCGAGCGCTGGTTGATGCGCTCGAGCTGCGCCGCGGAGAGGCCATGGCGCTGCGCGATGGATCGGAACGTGTCGCCCTCTTTGGCGATCACCTCGATGCGCGTGCGGCCCTTCTTGGCCTCGACGTAGTCGAAGAACGCAGGTGATCCCACGACGAGCACGCGCGCGTCCTTCTCGGCGAGGAGCTTGACCGCGTCGGGCGTGCCTCGACCGTTCGGCAAGAAGACTTGCAGCGTCATGCCCTCGTGCAGCGTCGCGCTGCCGTCGAGCGCGTTCCAACGACACAGCTCGTCCGCGCTCACCGCGAAGAGCGTCGCCAGATCGCGCGGCGTGTCCCCCGCGACGACCCGATAAAAGAAGCGCGATCGATCGGGCGCGCCCGCCTCCACCGCGGGCGCGATCACGACGGGCAGAGAGGGCGGCGTCACCGGCGCGTTCGAAGGCACCGGCGGGACGAGCAGCAGGGTGCCCGGCCGGATCACCTCGCTCGAACGGACCGCGTTGAGGCTCACGAGATGACCGCGCGTCGTGTGCCTATGCGCCGCGATGTCGTCGAGCGTCTCGCCCCAACGCACGGAGTAGCGCTCGGCCTTGTCCTCGCCCTCGACCAGCTTCGACAAGCTCTTCGAGACGCGCGGCCCGGCGCCCGCCGGGACCTTCACGACGTGGCCCGTCTTGCCAGGCGCGAGCGTGAGCGGTGTGCGCCCCGCGAGCAGATCGGGGTTCAGCTCCTCGACGCGCTCGACCGCGGCGCCCGCCGCGATCGCGATCGCGCGGAGAGGCACGCCCGGACCGACGGAGACCTTGTCGAACGAGACGGCCGGATCGAGCTCGACGTCGTCGCAGCCGAAGACCGCGCGGTTCTTCGCGACGATCGCGATCGCCGTGATCTTGGGCACGTAGAGCGCGGTCTCGAACGGGATGCCCGCTTCGAGGCGCGACAGCTCCCAATAGTCGTTGGTGTTGTACTTCTTGATGGCCGCGAGCAAGCCGCCGTATCCCATGTTGTACGCGGCGAACGCGAGCTCCCACGTGCCGAAGCGCTGCTTCAAGTCGGCCAAGTAGCGCGCCGCCGCGAGCGTGGATCGCTCGGGGTCGAGCCGCTCGTCGGCCCATCGATCCACGGAGAGCCCGTAAATCCGAGCCCCGTCGGGCATGAACTGCCAGAGCCCCGCCGCGCCCGCGTGGGAGTGGATCGTCGGATCGAAGCCGCTCTCGACCAGCGAGAGCCACAGCAGATCTTCGGGCAAGCCCTGCTCGCGGAGCGTGCGCCGGATGGCCGCGCCGTAGCGACCGCTGCGCTTGATGAAGCCCGCGACCATCGATCGGCCGCGCGGGTTGTTCTTGTAATACTCGAGGTAGCGAAGCACGCGCGCGTCCCAACGCACCGGGATGTCGGGCATCGCGAGCCCCTTGACCCACGACAAATCCACGGCGCGCGGCGCAGGATCCGAGGCGAGCGGCGCCGAGGGCGGCAGCCCGGACGCGATGACGCGCGGCCCGTCGCGGTCGACGATGGGCGTTCCTTCGGCAGGCCAAGGCGTGCCGGCGTGTTGCGCGGGCGCGGGGAAGAGCGCGCGATCGAGCTCGCGGAGCGCGCGCAGCTCGGGCGACTCCTTGGCGATGCGCGCGTTGCCCGCGATGATGCGGCGCGCGGCCTCGTCCGGCTCGCCGTCGGTGCGGCGCGCCGCCTTGCGGCCCTGCTGGCCCTTCTTGCCGTTGGGCTTGCCCGGCGGAGCGGCCTTTGCCCCTGGTTTTTGCGCCGGTTTTTGAGGTTTTGCGGGCGCGGCCTTCGCGGGGGGCTTGCCCTTGGCGGCCGGCTTGCCCTGCGCGAGCGCATCGCCCGCGCCGGAGATCCACGCGCAGAACGCCGTGGCCAAGGCGATCGCGCAGACGATACGGCGGGCTTGCATGGAGCGAGAGCGTGTTTCAAGCGCTCTTCGCGGTCAACTTCTCCGCCGCTTTACGTACCGGATCATCCAGACCTCTTTGCCTTGCTTGCCGTCCCCGAGCGGCGTCCACCCGAGCGCGTCCGAGAAGCGCTTGACGGCGCCGAGGCCCGCGCCGATGCCGCGCCGCCGCGCGACCGCCGCGGGATCGATCGGGCCATTGTCCTCGTGGCCGTCTTTGACGGCGGTCTCGAAGTCGCGGAACGGCGGGCCGCGATCGACGGCGACGAGCTTGATCCCGGGGGCGCCGCCGTCGTCCGCGCCGACGACCTCGATCCGCAGCGCGCCACGCTCGCCGTACTTCAGGATGTTGAACGCGAGCTCGGAGGCCGCGATGGTGATCTCGGCGCAGGCGGTCTTGTCGAAGCCGATCTCTTTGGCCACCTCGCCCGCGGCGCGGCGCGCAGAGTAACAGTCGATCTCTTCGACGACCCGGATCTCACGCGAGGCCGGCACGGCGCATCATTCCACGCCTTCGGCCGTCGCCCGCGGCTTCTTCTGCTTGGGGCGCTTGCCGATGAAGTGCTGGAGCGCGTCGCGCAGGCTGCGGTGCGTGACGATGCCGGACATGTCGACGCCCATGTGGACGACGGTCTGCGCGATCTGCGGGTTGAGGCCCGTGAGCACGCACTCGGCGCCGAGCAGCCTGACCGACTTGGCCATGCGAATGAAGTGATCGGCGGTGCGCGTGTCCATCACCTCGATGCCCGTGATGTCGACGATGGTGCAGCGCGCGCGCTTCTCGACCACGGCGCGGAGGAGCGCGTCGGTCATGTCCGAGCTGCGCGCCGTGTCCATGATGCCGACGATGGGCAAGCACAAGATGCCCTCCCACACCTCCATCACGGGCGTGGACAGCTCGCGGATCGCGGCCCGCTGCTGCTCGATGGTGGTGAGCTTGTCCTCCAGCTCGCGGCGATACTCCTCGTTGCGGCGTTGCTCGGCCGAGAGCGCAGCGATCATGTCGTTGATCCCCGCGCAGAGCGCGCCGAGCGGGTGCGAGTCGGGGAGGCTCGACTCGAGACGCGTCGAGTAGTCGCCGTTCGCGACGTCGGAGAGCACCATGAGCACGTCCGCGATCTTGTCGTAGACCTGCTGGATGTTCTCTTCGAAGTCGGCGCCGGGCGATTCCTTCTCCATGCTCCTTTACCTCGTCTCTCTTCCCAACTAGCTCCGCTTGCGGCGAACGGCTTTGTAAGGTCCCGGATCGGTGTCGTCGTCGTCGTCATCGTCGTCGTCTTCGGCGTCCCGATCGATGACCTCGAGCCCGAGCAGCTCGAGCGCCTGCTCCAACGTGAGCGCGGTCCTCACGCCGGGGAGCTCAACGCCCATGGTCTGGAGCGTCATCGCGATCTCCGGGCTGAGCCCGCAGATGATCGTGGGCGTGCCCATGAGCCGCGCTGACGCGGCGAGGTTCGAGAGCACGGCGCACAGGTGGCTGTCCATGATCCACACGCCGGTCAGATCGAGGACGAGGCCGCGAGGCCCGTCGTCGTGGATGGCGCGCAGCACCTCGTGCGTGATCTGATCGGCCAGGTCGTCGGTGATCTCACCCTGGATGGGGATGAGCAGCCGATCGTAGAGCCGAATGATGGGTAAGCGGCGGAGCTCCATGGTGTCGCTCTAGACGTCGATGTCCGTGACGACGATGGTCGCGTCGTCATGTGATCGCCGGTGGCGCTCCATGAACGCGCGGCACGCGTCCACCGGCTTGAGCTTGTTGAGGAGGTCGAATGCGAAGCTCGGCGTGATGCCGTCGCTGAACATCAGGACGCGATCGCCGGGCCCCAAATCTGCTTCGAAGCGCCGCGGCTTTGATGCGGTGACGCCCACGACGCCGGGCGTGAGCACCGCGGGCACGCGCGTCCGGTACGAGCGCATGTCGACGTTGCCGATGCCGCAGCCCTCGATGTGCACCGTCTTGTTCGAAGGCGAGCTCGACGGCGCGGGCGGGGCGTCGTGCCTGCCCGCGCGTCCGATGACGCGCCCGCCGTCCAACGACGGCACCCTCGCGTGAACATGAGCCTTCGAGGGATCGATCGCGGCGAGCAAACAAACCATCACGGCGGCGCCTCGGCTCCCGCGGAGGTGATGATGAAGGCGCTCCATCATCGTGACGACGCTCTCGTCGAGCTTGGTCTCGTTCAAGCACTCGATCGCAGAGCGCGCGACCGCGGCGGCGGCGGGGCCGTGTCCGAGCGCGTCGACCACCGCGACCATGCTGCGCCCTTCGCCGTGGCGCACCACGACCGCGTCACCGCTCTCAGTCTCGCCTGCGCGCGGAACGATCAAGTGCTCGACGGCGATCACAGGTACACCTCGACCTCGATCTTCACGCCCGGCGGGCCGGGGTTGATCGAGAAGCGATCCGCGAGCCTTTTGACGCCGATGATCCCGCGGCCCATGCCGGTCTTGCTCTTGTACCTGCCCGAGAGGATCTCTTCGAGGTTGGGGATGCCCGGCCCGCTGTCGACCGCGGCGATCGCTACGCGCCCCGGCTTGTCGCGGATGACCGCGAGCTCGATGGTGCCACCCGGGGTGTAGTGCACGATGTTGCGCGCCAGCTCGCTCACGATCGTGACGACCTTGTGAACGATGAAGCTCCGCGCGCCGACGCCCTCGCAGATGGCCTTGGCCATCATGCGCGCGTCGCTGATGTCCGACTCCTTCTGCACGGCCACGGTGCGCGATCGGCGCGAGGGCCTGTCGCCGCCGATGAGCGCGAGATCGGACGAGAGCCTCGCGTAGCGAACCGGATCCAGGTAGAGGCGCGCGCGGCGCTCGAGCCGGGGCAGTATCCGAGGGATGTCCGAGAACGTGATGTGCTCGGGATCGAGGCCCGTCTCGCGGATCGTGCGCACGAGCGTGCCCTCCGCGTTCATCTCGGAGAGATAACGGAGGAGCACCTCCATGATCTGCTTTTGGACTTGGTTCATTCGCGCGCAGCGCCGAGCACCGAGAGGCGACGAAGCCGGCCGAAACCGTACGTTCCTACCCGGTGATCACCGATACCATGGGCTCGCACGCGGTGACAATCGAGCGAAGGGCGATTGCTACGTTCGCACAATGGCGAAGGGATCCGTCCTCAGCGCCAGCTCATCCACCGCGATCGTTGCACCACCATGAGCATCGCTGGGGGACCTCTCGGCTTTCCTTGTCGAGCGGGATCTCTACTCTTTAGCGCCGGGGGGTTTGGGGGACCTCTCAGGTCCCCTCATCGTGAACCGCGGGGGACCTCTCAGGTCCCCTCATCGTTACGTCAACTGTGCCAGGTAGTCGCCGATCGCGGGGAGGGCGAGCGCTTCGCTGACCACGCCGGCCCGCGCAGCGGCGCCCGGCATCCCGAACACCACGGCGGTCTCCTCGCTCTCGGCGATGATGGTTCCGCCCGAGGTTCGGATCGCGCGTGCGCCTGCGGCGCCGTCGTCGCCCATGCCGGTCAAGATCACGCCAACGGCGCGGGTGCCGGCGATCTGCGCGACGCTCCGAAACAACTTGTCGCCGCTCGGCACGTAGCGGTCGCTCGCGGTCGGCGGCGCGACGCGCACGCGCAGATCCGCGAACGCCGCGCCGCTCGACGCGGTGACGAGCTCCATGCACATCTTCCCGGGGCAAACGTAGGCGCGACGAGCGCTCACGACGTCGCCGTCCTGCGCCTCGACCACGCGGATCGCGCCCTTTTTATCGAGCCGCTCGGCGAAGGTCTTGGTGAACTTGTCGGGCATGTGCTGCGCGATCAAGATGGCGCCCGGGAAGCGCTCGGGGACGCGCGAGAACAGCTCGAGGAGCGCGGTCGGCCCGCCCGTGGACGACGCGATCGCCACGATGTAGCGCGGCACCACGTTGTTCCCGCGCCCCGACGTGGACGGCTCGTTGCTCCGCGACGAGGCGGGGGTCGCCGTGGCCGCGGGCGCGGGACGAGGCCCGCGCAGGGCGCGGAGGCTCCGCACGAGCAGGACCTTGCTGAGGATCTCTTTGCGGATCGCGGGATCCGGCGAAAATTGCCGATCGGGCTTGGCGACGAAGTCGATCGCGCCGAGCTCGAGCGCCTTGAAGACGTTCTCTTTGGCGCTGTAGCTCGACACCACGATCACCGGCGTCGGCTGCTTGGCCATCAAGATGCGCAGGAACGTGAAGCCGTCCATCCGCGGCATTTCGAGGTCGAGCGTGATCGCGTCGGGCTTGAGCTGGGACGCGAGCCGCAGCGCCTCGTCGCCGTCTCCTGCTTTGCCGACGACCTCGATCTCGTCGCTGCCCGTGAGAATGTCCGTGATGTTCTTTCGGTTGTAGGCCGAATCGTCGACCACGAGAACACGGAGCCTGGACGGGGACGTCACGGGGCTAGCATCCTACTCCAAAGGACGAATCGATCGTGCTGCCTTTGTGATGCTCACGTTCGTCAACGAGGGGCTTCATTTGCGCTCCTCATGTGGCGGCGGTGCGGTCCCCTCCTGAGGCGACGGTGCGTGGGCGCTGCTCTTCGTGCCGTGAGGAGGAGGCTGAGTGTCGCCGACGCGCGGTGATGAATCGAACCGGGGAGGAGGCGGCGTCGGCGCGATAGGCCTCGGCGCGCCGGATCGAGCATCGTCGATCGGGCGACCCGCAGCGTCGCGACTCACGTCGACCGGAGCCATGTCTCTCGGCGCAGCGAGCGCGCTCCACACCGCAGGCGGAGGCCGCTCGGACGCGAACCGGCTCGACGAGGGCGGCTTTCTGTAGACGAGATCCTCGCGGAGGTGCACGAGCTCGAACGCCGTCGACACGTTGAGCAGCGACTCGGAGTGGCCGAGCAGGAGGTAGCCGCCGGGCAAGAGCCGCTCGTAGAAGAGATCGATGACCTTCCTGCGCGACATGTCGTCGAAGTAGATGAGCACGTTGCGACAGAAGATGACGTCGACGCGGCCGACCACGGACGCCTTCGTGGCTTCGAGCAAGTTGAGATGCGCGAAGTGGCAGAGCGGGCGCAGCTCGTCGACCACGTGCGTGCCGTCGCGCCGGTCCGAAAAATAACGGCGCTTCATCTCGGGCGACGTGGCGCGGAACGACGACGGCCCGTAAACGCCGCGTCGCGCCTGCGCGATGCACCGCCGCGAGATGTCGGTGCCGAGCACGCGCACGCGCTGCTCGGGGAACAGCCCGGCCTCGCGCGTCATGACCGCGATCGAGTAGACCTCTTCGCCGGTCGAGCACCCCGCGCTCCACACGCTGAGCCGATCGCGCGGCGCCGGCAGCGCCTTGATCGACGGCAAAATCTCCTGCTGGTACGCGCGGAGCTGGTACGCCTCGCGGAAGAAATACGTCTCGTTGATGGTGACGAGATCGAGGGCCTCGTCGAGCTCGCCGCGACCCCGCTCGTCGTAGCGGAGGAGCTGGTAATACTCGCCGAACGACGTGAGCCCGAGCGCGGCGAGGCGCTCGCGCAGGCGCCGCTCGACGATCGGCCGGGCGTCGGGCCCGAGCGAGATCCCGCAGCGCTCGTTGAAGAGCTCGCGCAGGAGCCGGTACTCCGACGTGTCGAGCCGAATCTCGTCGAAGCGGGGCACGGTCTAGTGGCCTCCGTCGTCGATGCCGCCTTCGCCGAAGAAGGACGGCGGGGCGTCGTACGAGCGCGGGGACAAGGCCTCTTCGATGGCGGCGCGGACCGTTCGATCGCCCTCGATCGTCGCGTGCGCCGCGAGCTTGTCGCGCAGCGACTCCCCTTCGTTGCGGGCGTGGCGTTGCTCGAACGAGAGCTCCTCGGCGGCGACCTCGACCGCGAGCCTCCGCACCTCGACCGACGGGTGGAGCAGCGCGCGCTCCATCACCATCGCCGCGCGCATGTGCGCGCGCGTCGTGATGGCCTTGACGAGCGCCGCGCGCACCACCGAAGGATCGGGGTGATCGAGCGCCGCGCCGAGCGCCATCCCGGCCGAGGCCGAGCCCGCGATCGCGGCTTGATCGAGCGCGTCGACCGCCGCGATCGCGACCGGCCCCGGGCCCTCGCGCGCGCACATCGACAGCGCGGCGACCAGCGCCTCGTCGGGCAGGCTCGGCGGCGCGGACCTCCGGCCTTGGTACGCCGGGCTCATGGCCTCGCCGATGGCGCGGACCATCGCCGCCACCAGATCGGCCGCGCCCGTCCGCTCGACGAGCTCGAGCAGATCCGTCGCGAAGCGGGCCACCGTCGCGGCGAGGTGACCGAGGCCGCGCGCGGCGGCGACGCGCACCTCGCGCTCCTCGTCGGCAAGCGCGAAGCTCAAGATGTCGACCGCGGAGGACGTCGGCAGCGCGGCCATGGACGCGCCGAGCTCGGAGACCGCGTCGACCGCCGCGCGCCTCGTGCGGATGTCGCCGGCGGCCGCCGTCCGTGAGAGGAAGGTGAGATCCTTTGGTTCGAACGATCCGGCCGCGCCGAGCGCGCCGATCAGGATCGCGGCGGGCAGCGCACGATCCGTGTCCTCGACGAGCCGATCGACGAGCGCGCGCGCGGCCCGCGGGAACCGCTCGGCGAGCGTCGCGAGCGCGCCCTCCGCCGCGAGGCGGATCTGCGGCGACGGCGCGAGCGTGAGATCCGCCGCGATCTCGAGGTCGAGCTCTTCGCCGAGGCGCGCGAGCGCGACGAGACCGCGCGCCGCGACCTGCCCCTCGGGATCGCGCGCGGCGCGGCGCAGCGCGCGGAGCGGCTCGTGCCCGGGGGGGACCTTCGAGGTCCCCCCATCGTGAGGCTCGTCGATCGTGTCGAGCACCGAGGCCGCGACGTCGATGAGCGCGGCCCTCGCCTCGGCGGAGAGCGCGACGTCCTCCAGCCTCGCGATCACGTCGGGGAGCGCGTCTTCGCCGAGCGCGCGCAGCGCCTCTTCGGCGCGCCCCGCGAACGCCTCTTCGGCCATCGCGTCGAGCGCGGCCGCAGCGACGGACGGGACCCGCGCCGCGGCGGCGAGCGCCAGCGCCATCGATCGCCGCCCGACGTCGGCGCTCCGATCGGCGGCGAGCTTGAGGAGGCGCTCGCCGAGCTCGGCGCCGTCCTTGCCAGCGTGGATCTCGGCGCGCAGCGCCGCCGCGACGTCGATCGCGAGCGGGCCGGCGAGCAGCCGGTTGAGCCCCGCGAGCGCCTCGGTGAACGCGCTTCCGCGCGCGGCGGCGAGCGCGCGCGCGAGCGCTCGCGCGGCCTCGGGCCGAGAGGTCAGCGCGGCCGCGGCGAGCGCCTTCGAACGGAGCGTCGGCTCGTCGAGCAGCGGCGCGAGGCGATCCCAGGGGATCGAGACCTCGAGCGAGACGAGGCCGGAGAGCGCCGCCAGCCGCACGATCGGATCGCGATCGTCGAGGCGCGCGAGCAGGATGTCGCCCGCGCGTCCGTCGGCGCCCCCGCCGATCTCGGCGATGGCCTCGATCGCGCCCGCGCGGACGTTGTCGTCCGGGTCGTGCAGCGCGACCTCGAGCATGTCGAGCGCGTCTCCGTCCCTGGTCTTGCCGAAGATCTCGACCACGAGCTTGCGCCCGTCCGCGTCGAGCGTCGCGAACGCGGTGGAGAGCGGCTCGATCGAGGCGTGACCGGCGCTCGCGAGCACGTCGACGATGGCGTTGCGGAGGCCGACGTTGTCGCTCGTTCGGAGCTCGTCGATGAGCGTGTCGATGAGGGAGCGCGCCCCCACGAACGCGCGCGCGGCGAGCGTCGCCTCCTTGCGGACGCGCCAGTCCTCGTCCCCGAGCGCGCGGACGAGGAGCTGCGAGGCGTGATCGAGATCGAGCCGGCCGAGGCGGGAGGTGGCCTGTCGCCGCTCTTCAGGATCCGAAGAGGTGAGCGCGCGGGAGAGGGACGACACGATCTCGGGCATGGCGGCTCCTCCTCAGTACGACCCCGAGAGCGCCTCGACGATCTCGTGAAAGCGCGCGGTGTCGAGCACGAAGGTCAGCTTGCCGTCGTGGGTCGTGACGCCCGCGATGCCGCGCAGCTCGCGGTTGCCGCCGACGTCCGGCGAGGGGCGGAGCTCGTCGCCGCGCGCGCCGAAGACCTCCGTGACGGCGTCGACCACGAGGCCGAAGATCTTCCCTTCGATCACGATGAGGATCCATTTGGCGGCGCGCGACTCCACCTCGGGACGTTCGAGGCTGAAGCGAAGGCGCAGATCGATGACCGGCACCACGTCGCCGCGGTGATCGGCGACGCCGATGATCTCGGCGGGCGTGTGCGGCAAGGGCGTGACGGGCAGCGGGTTCACGATCTCGCGCACCTTCGCGATGTCGAGCGCGTAGTGCACCTTGCCGACGATGAAGCCGACGAGGTTCTTCTGCGAATCGGGGCGGTGGCGCGGGCCGGTGTCGGACATCGCTCTCTCGGTGGATCAGAGGGTGAGCACGGCGCGAAGGTCGAGGAGGATCACGACGGAGGCGTCGGCGATGGGCGCCGAGGTGCCGGGGACGTCCTCGAACGCGCGCATCGCCGCGGTGGCGAGCCCGTCGAGCCTGCGCGCCTCCGCCGCGCGCGCCGCGGAGCCCACGAGCCTCGACGGCCTCGCGATCCCCGCGATGTACCCGGCGACGTCGCCGCCGAGCGCGGACGCGGTGTGCTCGATCTCGCCTTCGGTGAGGCGGTAGACCTGGAGCACCTCGTCGACGTAGAGCCCGAGCGTCTCGCCGTCCGCGTTCTCGGTGAGGAGGATGCGCGATCGCCGCGTCGGGGACGTCTCGTCGAGGCGGAGCCTGCGGCGGAGATCGATCACCGTCACGAGCTGACCGCGCACGCTGATGATGCCCATGATCGCGCCGGGCGCGCGCGGTACGGGCGTGAGCGGCGGCGGCTTCAAGATCTCGCGGATGCGCGCGACCTGCGCGGCGTACACGTCGACGCCGAGGCGGAACGCGAGGTACTCGACCCGTTGGCCGCCGTCGTCGCGGCGGTTTCGTGAGAGCTGCGCGGGGCCGCGCCGTGCGAGATCAGCCATAGATCCCCCGTGGGTTGACGGTGCCGACCGCGTGGATCTCCTCCACGATCGCGGGTGCGTCGATGACGAGCGCGATGCGTTGATCGCCGAGCTCAGCGGCGCCCGCGAAGCCGCGCACGCCCTTCAGCGACGGGCCGAGCGCCTTGATGACAACGTCCTGCTCGCCGATGAGCAAGCTCACCACGAGGCCGAGCTTACGCGTGCCGACCGAGGTGACCACGATGTATTGGCGCGTGCTGCCGGTTCGCTCGTTCGTGATCTCGGCCTCGAAGCCGCCGCCCGGCGCGCGCTGCGCGTGGCTCCCGGATCCGGCCTCGAGCGCGGCCGTGCCTTCGAGGTCGAAGAGCCTCGCGAGCCTGCAGAGCTGGAGCGTGGAGCCGCGCAGCGTGACGACCTCGCGGCCGTCGATCACGCGCACCGCGCCCGGGTCGAGGACGACGGCCTCTTGCACGTTCGCGAGCGGGATCGCGAAGAGCCTGCCCTCGATCTTGACGACCAGCGCGCTGATGATCGCGAGCGTGATCGGCAAGGTGACGGTCACCTTGGTGCCGATGCCGACCTCGCTGGAGAGATCGATCACGCCGCCGAGCTTGGCGATGTTGGTCTTCACGACGTCCATGCCGACGCCGCGGCCCGAGATCTCGCTCACGTCGGCCTTGGTCGAGACGCCGGGCACGAAGACCAGGTTGAGGACCTCCTGCTTGCTGATTCCGCGGGCCTCGTCGGCGCTGATCACGCCGCGCTTCGTCGCCGCGTCGAGCAGCCGATCGGTGTCGATCCCGCGGCCGTCGTCCTCGATCTCGATGACGACGTGGTTGCCCTTCTGGTAGGCGTTGAGCGCGATCGTCCCGAGCGCGGGCTTGCCCACGGCCTCGCGCTCGGCGCGCGACTCGATGCCGTGGTCGATCGCGTTGCGCATCATGTGCATGAGCGGGTCAGAGAGCTCCTCGACGATGAGCTTGTCGACCTCGGTCTCGGCGCCGGTGATGACGAGGTTCACGAGCTTGTCGGCGTCGCGGCTGATCTGCCGGACGACGCGCGCGAGCTTGTCGAAGACCTGTCCCAGCGGGACCATGCGGACCTCGAGGATGCCTTGCTGCATGGCCGCGAGGTGCCGCTCGAACGTGCGCTGGAGCCGCTGCACGTCGGTCGTGAGCTCGCGCTCGACGTGGGCGCCGCGGAGCCTGTCGACGACGCGCGCGAGCGAGGTCCGCACGATCGACAGCTCGCCCACGATGTTCATCAGGCGATCGAGCTTGTGGATGTCGACGCGCACCGTCTGCGCCACGCTGCGGATCGTGGCGAGATCGGCGGGCACGTTCTTGCCAGCGAGCGGAGGGGTGCTCGGGCTCTGCGAGCCCGATCGACCTGCGAACGCGGGGTCGAGCGGCGCGGGGAACACCGAGAGCGGGTGGGGGTCCGCGGTCCTCGACACGCCGTGCGCGGGGGTCTTGGTCGGGGTGCGGATCGCGTCCGCCGCGCCGCCGATCGACGGCCCGCGGCGCGCGACCTCCTCGATGTTCGCGCCGGTCGCGAGGAGCGCGCGGCGCAGCTCGTCGAGCGACGCGGGAGACGCCATCAAGATGTCGAGCTCGATCGAGTCGGCGTCGGCGCCCGCGCCCGTCGGCAGGTAGGTGATGATCTCGCCGTGGGGCTTGGCGTTGGCCTTGAGGTCGTCGAGGCCCTGATCGATGGTCGCGAGCTGGAACTGGACGCGCAGGCGATAGAGCTTGAGGCCCTGCGCGATGTTGGTGCGGAGCCTGTGCTCTTCGTATTCGGTGAGCACCGCGAGGAGGCTCGGGTCGAGCTCGTATTGGCCCGACGGCGAGGGCGCCGCCTGCCCGCTCCTCCCTTGGTGCAGATCGCGGATGAGCTCGTCGACCTCGGGGATAGGCTGATCGCGACCCTCTTTTTCGCTCTGGAGGATGCGGCCGTAGAGGTCGACGGATCGGAACAGCAGATCGAGGACCACGTGCGTGAGCTCGATGCGCCCGAGGCGCAGGTTGTCGAGCAGGTCCTCGAGCTCGTGCGAGAGCGTCGACATTCGCGTCGCGCCGAAGAGCCCGGCGAGGCCCTTGAGCGTGTGGACGGCGCGGAACACGTCGTTGACCTGGCTCGGGTCGACCTTGCCGCTGCGGAGGCCCTCGTCGATGTTGAGCAGATCGCGGCCGAGCCCCTCGACGATCTCTTGGGCTTCAGAGAGGAACTCGTCCCTCGCGCGATCACCCGTCTCGGGCATCAGGCACCTCCGGCGCCCCTGGCGGCGAGGCTCTGCTTGGCCGCCGCGCAGAGGGCCTCGGGTGAGAAGGGCTTGGCGAGGAAGGCGTCGGCGCCGAGCGAGATCGCGCGCGTCTTGTCGCGGTCCGACGACTGCGTCGAGATCACGAGGACCGCGACGGCGCGGTGGTGATCGCTCCCGCGGACGAAGCGGATGAGCTCGAGCCCGTTGATGTCGGGCATGTTGATGTCGGTGATCACGAGATCGAAGGAGCCGCGCGGTAGGAGCCGGAGCGCGTCGAACCCGCTCGAAGCCTCGACGATCTCCACGTCCTCGAACGCGCCTTCGAGCGCCCCGCGGGCGTAGGCCCGCATGGCGGGGGAGTCCTCGACGATCAGGATCTTGGTCATTTCTCCCCGACGATACCAAAAATGAGCGGCATCGATGGTCCTTGTCTTTGAGGGGCGAGTCGTGATGACGATCGAGGCGTGAGCCGCTCCTCAACGAATCCTCTCGCGCTGTTCCTCATCGCCGCCGTCGCGCTCGCCTTGTTCGGGTGCGGCGGGCTCAACGTTCGTGTCGTGAATTCGGCGGCGAAGAAGCCCAACAACGTGTGGGTCTTCTTCTCGGTCGATCGCGGCAAAGACGACCCGGTCGCGAACCTCACGGCCGACGACTTCGTCATCTACGAGGACGGTCAGGTCGTCTCCAAGTTCGAGAGCCAGCAGACCATCCAGAACCCCGAGGTCGCGGCGGTGAGCTACACGCTCCTGCTCGTCGACATGAGCGGGAGCATCACGGAGTCGGGCCAAGCGGACGCGCTCGTCGACGCGGCCAAGTCGTTCTCCGAGAAGGTCGGCAAGAAGCAGAAGGTGGGCGTCTTCGCGTTCGACGGCGAGGCGAAGATCCACTCCGTCGTTCCGTTCACCGAGGCCCAAGGCTCGGTGCAAGGTGGGCTCGAAGGGCTCCGCAAATACAAGCCCAAAGATCCTTCGACCAACCTGCACGGCGCGGTGGTCGAGGGGCTCCGCGAGCTCAAGCGCGCGCTCGACAAAGAGCACAAGCCGCTGAAATTCGGCACGCTCGTGCTCTTCACGGACGGCACCGACCGCGCCAACCGCGTGTCGCGCGACGACATGAAGAAGGAGATCGACGACGAGAAGTACAAAAACTACGAGCTGCTCGCGATCGGCGTGGGCGCCGAGATCGAGAAGTCGCAGCTCAAAGAGGTCGGGCGCGACGGGACCGAGCTCGCGAACGACAAGGGCAAGGTCAAGGAGGCGTTCGAGAAGACGGCCGCCAAGATCGAGGCGCACCAGAAGCGCTTTTACCTCCTCTCGTATTGCACGCCCTCCCGCAAGGGGAAGCACGAGGTGAAGATCGAGGCCAAGGCCAAGAACCCGGACGGCTCGGGCTCGGCCGAATACTCGTTCGAATCGGACGGCTTCGGCCCACCTCCCGCGTGCGAGCCCAAGACGCCGCCCGCGTTCGATCTCAAGGACGTGAGCGGCCTCGACAAATCCGATCACGACAAAGACAAGCCAAAAGGCGGCGGAGCCGGAGCCAAGCCGCCTCCCGCGAAGAAGTAACCCTCACTCCGCCGCGCGCGCCACACCCCTCACCGCGCCCGCGAGCTGACCGCACGCACCGCCGACGTCGCGGCCCTTGGGGACGCGCACGAGCGTGGTGACGCCGCGCTCCGAGAGCGCCGCGACGAAGGCCGCCGCGCGCGTTGGGTCGGGCGGCCGGAGCGACGGATCGGGGCCGGGGTTCGCGGGGATCACGTTCACCCGGCACGGGATGGGCGCGACGAGCGCGGCGAGCAGCGCGGCGTCTTCGGGCGCGTCGTTCACGCGATCGAAGAGCACGTATTCGAAGAGCACGCGCCGGCCCTTCGGCAGCGCGCGCGCGATCGTGTCGAGGAGCGCGGCGAGCGGCGTGCGATCGTTGATGGGCATGATCGCGCTGCGGCGCGCGTCGTCGGGCGCGTTGAGGCTGACGGCGAGCTCGGCGCTGCACTCGCGGAAGAAGGGCTCGATCTTGTCGGCGACGCCAACGGTGCTCACGGTGAGGCGCGACCTCGCGATCGCGTACGCGCGCGGATCGGTGAGCAGGCGCGTCGCGCGCGCGACCTCGGCGAGGTTGTCGAGCGGCTCGCCCATGCCCATGAGCACGATGTTCTGGAGCGGGGGCCGCGCGTCGCCGAGCCGCCCCTCGCCCCGCATCACGGCGCGCGCGACGCGGAGCTGATCGACGATCTCGCCCGCCGAGAGCTGGCGTTTGTAGCCGTGCCGGCCCGTCTCGCAGAACGAGCACGCGCGCGCGCACCCGACCTGGCTCGACATGCAGAGCGTGGTGCGGCGAGGCCCCGGGATGATCACGGACTCGATGAGCGCGCCGTCGCGCGCGGCGAGCGCGAGCCTCAGCGTGTCGTCGCTCGACGGCGCGATCTCGACGAGGCGCAGCGACGACTCGGCGTCGAGCGCGACGAGCGCCGGGATCGCCCACGCGCCGACGCCGGCCTCGCGCAGCGCGTCGTCGCGGAGCGCGCCCTCGTCGCGGTGGACGTGGCGCAGCGCGCGCGCGGCGGCGGCCTCGCACGATGAGACGGGCGCGCGCGTCTCGCGCCGGAGGTAGCCCGCGAGGGACGCCGCGTCGTGCGACGCGAAGAGCGCGCGGGCAGCGGGGGCGACGGGCAGCGAAGCGCGAGCGGACATGCTCCCTCGTACCACATTGGGCCTGGCGCTCGTCGTCGCGCGCGACCCACGCCGAGCGGCGAGCGCGGCAATCCCAAGATCACGTCATTGTCAAGGACGGGTTTTCGACATGGCCAATCTGTGGATAACCCTTCTGGCAAGGTGGTTTGCTTGTGGATAAACCGTTGACGTCGGATCGAGCCTGGTTGTGGAAAAACTTTCGCGATTTTTTGGTTGCAAATCGGGGTCAAAAGAGGGACCTTAGCGAGTGGAAGTTCTGCGGCACATCGAGCCGCGGAGCAGCCGAATCGCAGAAGTTGACGGGGGCGCTGCGGCCGTACCTCCCCATATCCATCCTCGCGATGGGTTGGAGCAGGCAACACCGAGCCACCGCGTGTCGACGCTTCGTCAAAGAGCGCGACCTCCGCGGGGGACGCAAAGGCGCCGAAGGACTTTTCCCCAGGTTGTGAAAGACTTGGGGGCAATCCATCCAAGCTCGTTGATCCGCAGCGTGCTGCGGGTCTATCAGCGGCCTGTCAATGAAAGGCACCTCGGGTGCGGCAGCTCGTGTCTCCTCTTCGCGGAGGGGCACGGGAGGCGGCCCTGTACCGGACGGAGAACGCGAAAGCGTTCTTCTACGAGGTGTCCCTTTGGTCATCCAACCATCTTGGCGGCGCGAGCCAACGGGGTGCGAGGGAGGCTGAGGGTAACGACGGTCGTTGCGGCCGTTTTGATGGCGGGGCGGTCCCCGAGGAGCGGGCGGAGCGTATTCACGTACGTGAGCAAGCGCCGGAGGGGCCAACGAAGCCAGCGGAACGTGCAGTAGACTGTTCCTCACCGGGCAGATGTCCCACGTGAGCGGGACATCTGGGCGGGCAACGCTCACGCGTTGTGCGCCGGCGGGCTCGATGGTGGGTTGAGGGATTCTCCATCCTTCTCATCCTCATCGGGTTTGCGACAGGAGGTGTTCGAGCGGATCGGGTTGGGGTAAATCCCTTGCTGCGAGCAATCGTGGCGAGGGGCGCCGTCGCCTCGCAAGCGAGCGGCCCCTGGCTCGTGAGGGCTCGGCTGGTCTGCCCTGCAAAGGGTGGATCATTCGGGGAAGAGTGGCTGTTCATCCACCTTCTTTCGGGCTTCGGCTCGGGGGAAAGGTGATGATGCGCGGCACGTTCTTCAACGAAGAGGACGCTGTTCCCCGGTTGTGCTCGCGGGCAATGACGATTGCAGAAGCCTGAGAGCGGCGCTCTGCCCAAAGGGTATACCCGATGGGCTAGCCCACTTCACCGTGGGTGATAGAGCATCGAGGGATCGATCCGGTAACACCGAAGGTGGGTTCGCCACCCATCGAGGCGCCGGGGTAGAGAACGAGCCCTTCATGCCTCTCGCGCAAGCGAGGCGGCCGGGAGGTCTCTCGGGTGGAAGGCGCTCCGCACAGTGGCTATCTCCCTATTGACGTAGGGGGAAAAGCAATTGTGCTCACGCCGGAGGGTATCCTGCGCAAGCGGGGTATTGTTCGGGGGAAAGGGAGCGTCAGAGATCGCGTCACACACCTGGAAGGGGTCGAACAAACTTCCTTCCCGGGGGCGCTGCCGGATGAGCCATCGATCGTGGCTCTGCCAGGACCGGAAGGCGCTGAGCGTGCTCTGTTCCTCCTCAACCGAGGAGCGGTGAACGTTGGTCGTGGCGCGGTTGAAGTTGGGGCAACGCCGTCAAGCGTAGCCTTACCCGAGCGCGCGGCTCATTCGGAGGTTTTGTTCTCGCAAGGGAGCAGGGCTTACGGGCGGGCGGCGGAGCGAGGGAGTCGAGTTGCTCGTAGGGTGCTCGTGAAGAGTGTTGGTTGCAGACGTCGGTGAGAGGCATCTTCTCCGGGAGCGGATCGCACCGGGTGCAGGGGGTTAAACCCCGATCCCGAGGTGGTTCGACAAAGAGTAGGCAAGCGTGGTTTTTCCGCGGTTGACGCCGCGGGTGGGCGCACGAAGGCCGAACCGGTGCCGGGTGAAGCGAAACGTGAAGACCATCTCGTATCGTGGATCCCAGCCTTGTTGCAAGACAAGGAGCTTTACCGACAGAAGGTGTCCCGAGCTCGCTGAAGTCTCGTGCTCTAAACCGGCGCGAGTGGAGGCAGCTCACGCAGAGCCGGCGGCTCGTCTCGTGGTCCGCAAGGATCGCGGGCGGGAAGCGGCGCACATGGGTGGAGACCCGTGAGGCGAGCGGCCTTGTGGAAGAGGGGCATCAGAGGTTCGTGGGCGCGGGGCTGCTTCCTCAGCCGAAGGGCGCAGGAGGTAACAGGACCGCTGATGACAGCCAAAACGAGCTGTCATTATGTTCTCCCGCAGGTCTCATGGGCCGAAGCCGGTGCGGTTAAATGCCGCCCGTTGTACCGCGGAGCATGGCAGCGCGAACTGCCAGCCCGCTGTGTAGAGCCGACACAGCTCGACGATGCCACGCGCGCCGCAAGCGCGGAGTGGTGGTTCGCTACGGCCGAATACGCCGGCTGGAGGGGATTCCCCTCTAGGGACGCCACCGGGGCGACCCAGCGAACAAGTAGAAACCTTCTGACCAGGGCGGCGCGGGCAACCTCGCCGCCCTCGTCTTTTTTGTCTCCCAAAAAGGGGCAACGAATTTCTGCCGGGGGAGATTGGGCCGGCGCTTGCAGAGCGATGGGGGCATGTCCTCGGGATCTGCAGTTCAGTCGCTCGATCGTCCGTTTACCCGCTCCGCCCTGACCGGCGCTCTCGCCACGCTCGTCGACCTCGGCATGGTGGCGCTGCTCGTCGGGGTCTTGCGCCAAAAACCCGAGGTGGCGAGCGTGCCCGCCCTCCTGGCCGGCGCGCTCGTGCAGTTTTTGGGCGGGCGGCACTTTGCGTTTCGCGCGCGCGAAGGGAGCCTCGCACGGCAGGCGATGTTGTTTACGCTCGTCGAGATCGGCACGCTCGCGCTCAACGCGGCGCTTTATCACGTGGTCGCGGTCAACGTGCCTTTGGGTGTCACAGGCGCGCTCATCGCCAGGCTCGTCACCACGAACCTCGTCTTCGTGGGATTCAGCTATCCCTTGTGGAAATGGGCTTTTGCCGTCCCACGTCCCACCGGGAGACGGGCGCCGGGGTGAAGGCAACCGCCCGCGGCGGGAAAGGGAGCGGCGCCAAACTCCTTTTGCTCCCCGGGCCTTGCCCTGCTAAGCGGCGGGATATCCCTGTTTTTCAGCCGCTCCGCCCGGCCCGAGGGGCCGCCCGCGCCGAGCGCGCGCCTGTTTTCGATGTGTTTTCCTACGTGATGACCGATCCCCCGCACGATTCCGCTTCCATTGACTCGCCTTCCTCGTCCGCGGAGCCCGATCCGTGGAGCGGCGTGGGGCCTGCGCCCGGGCGCTACGGCGTCGACCTCGACGAAGCGCGGATCGACCCCGACGTTCAGAAAGTCCTGCGCCGACTGGTCCGCCACGGCTACGAGGCGTACCTCGTCGGCGGCTGCGTGCGCGACCTGCTCCTCGGCGGCGTCCCTAAAGACTTCGACGTCGCTACGAGCGCGAGGCCCGAGGAGGTGCGCGAGCTGTTCCGCAACTCGCGCATCATCGGCCGGCGCTTTCGCTTGGTTCACGTGCTCTTCCAGGGCGGCAAGGTGATCGAGGTCGCCACGTTCCGGCGCAACCCCCGCGACGAGCTGGAGCTCGACGGCGACGAAGGCACCGACCTCATCATCCGCAGCGACAACGCGTTCGGCGAAGCGCACGAGGACGCGCTGCGCCGCGACTTCACCATCAACGCCCTGTTTTACGACCTCGAAGCGCGCGAGATCCTCGATTGGGTCGGCGGCATGGACGACATCCGCCGCCGCGTCGTCCACACCATCGGCGACCCCGAGACGCGCTTCCGCGAAGACCCCGTCCGCATCTTGCGCGCGCTCAAATTCGCGGGCCGCCTCGACCTCGGAATCACTCCCGACGTGTACGACGCCATCGTGTTTTGCCGCGAGTCGCTCGCGCTCGCGGCTCGGCCGCGCCTCTCCGAAGAGATCCTTCGCCTTCTTCGCGGCGGCCAAGCGCGTCGCACCATCTACCTCGCGTGGGAGACGGGCGTGCTCGACGTGCTCTTGCCGGAGCTCTCGGCGCTGCTCTACGACGACGGCGCCGAAGATGGCCCAGGGCAGCGTGTTTTCCGGCTCCTCGCGTACATCGATCGGCGCACCAAAGAGGTCGGCCCGCTCGACGACACGGTCCTCTGGACCTTGCTCCTGCTCGAACCGATGCGCGAGGTGTGCGAGGGCGTCCGCGATCGGGCCACGGCCGCAGGCGAATTCTTGGAGCCCTTCATCGAGCGGCTCGCGCTCTCACGCCGCTACGCCGATGGCGTCCGCCGGATCTTCGCCGTGATGCCGCGTCTCACCGCGGGCCGCGCGGGCCGCTTCGCGCGGACCGACGTGTTCCCCCTCGCGATCGAGGCCGCCATCGCCGATCGGGTGGCCCACGGCGAGCCCACCGACGCGATCGAGCGGCTGCGCCCGCTCGCCGCTCCCGCCGCTCAGGCCGCTCAACGAAGCCCGAGCCGGGAGCGGCCGCGCGACACGCGCTTCAGAAGAGCTCCGCGATCTTTTTGACGAGCCCGCCGCCGCCGAACAGCGCGCGCAGACCCTTCTTGAACCAGCCGTAGCTCTTCTCGGTGTACGGGAACCACACCGGATCGTTCGAGCCAAGCGAGAAGCGATCGATGTTGATGTGCTTGACGTCGCACATCTCGCGGAGCGCGTCGTCGCCGAGCGCGCGGCCGAACCCGGATTGCTTGACCCCGCCGAACGGCGCTTCGCTCATGCCGCCGTTCAAGAGCACGTCGTTGACGAGCACGCTGCCCGCCTGCACGCGCTCCGCGATGCGGTGGCCGCGATCGCGATCCTGCGTGAAGACGTACGCGTTGAGGCCGAGGTGCGACTCGTTGGCGAGCCGCACCGCCTCGTCCTCGCTCGCGACCTTCATGAAGGGGACGATGGGCCCGAAGATCTCTTCGCGCATCACGGTCATCCCGTGATCGCAGCCCGCGATGACGGTGGGCTCGAAGAACTGCCCCGGCCCGCCGCGGCGCCGCCCGCCCGCGCGCACCGTCGCGCCTTTGCCGACCGCGTCCGCGATGTGCTTCTCAGCGATGTCGATCTGCTGCGGGAAGATGATGGCCCCGATGTCGACGAAGTCCTTCATCGGATCGCCTTGGCGAAGCTCACCCGTCAGCTCGACCACGCGATCGAGGAGCTTGTCGTGGATGGACTCGTGCGCGTACACCCGCTCGACCGAGATGCAGACTTGCCCTGCGTTCGCGAAGCCGCCGAACACCACCGCGCGCGCCGTGCGCTCGAGGTCCGCGTCCGCGCAGGCGATGAGCGGGGCCTTGCCGCCGAGCTCCATCACGCACGGGATGAGCCGCTCGCCGCACGCTGCCGCCACGCGCTTGCCCGTGGCCACGCCGCCTGTGAACACCATGAATTGAATGCCGGCGTCGATGAGCGCGGCGCCCGTCGGACCATAGCCCGTGACCACCTGAAACACGTCCTCGGGGAGCCCGGCCGAGTCCCAGATCTCCTTGGCTTTGAGCGCGATCATCGGCGTGACCTCGCTCGGCTTGAGCACCGCGGCGTTGCCCGCGATGACCGCGGTGACGACGTCGCGCAGCGGGAGCATGAGCGGGAAGTTCCACGGCGAGATCACGCCCACCACGCCGCGCGGCATCGCGTGCACGTAGCTCCTCTTGTGCTTCATCAGGTGGAGCGGGATCTCACGGGGGGCGAGGATGCGCGGAGCCTCTTTGGCGTAATAGGTGATGAGATCCGCGATCGGCATCACCTCGTGAATCAGCGCCTCGTGCCGGGGTTTTCCGCACTCGCGAACAAGGAGATCCACGACCTCCTCGGCGCGATCCACGAGGGCGTCTCGAAAGCGCATGACGCGCTCGGCGCGCTCCTCGACGGGCAAAGCTGCCCAACCTTCTTGAGCCCGTCGCGCGCGCGCGACCACCGCCTTGACCTCGTCTGCGGTGGTATTGGGGGCCTCACCGACGAGCTCGCCCGTGGCCGGCGCGAAGCTCTGAATCTTGGTGCTCGAACGGTTGTTGTTGGCAGAAGGCCCCGTAGCGACGCTTACGAGCTGACCCATGTTCTCAACCTCCCTCGATCTTCGTGGACGGGCTCTATAGCGCCCTCGTATCGCACCCGCAACGACGTCAGGCGCGCCCGTTGCCGAGCATCGTTACGTCTCTTCATGCGGGGCGGATCCACGCAGAGAAATCACGTCTGCGAAAGGCTCTTCCGCATGGAAACCGATCGCGGTTACGACGACAATCACGCTCTTCCTGATGATCTCCCCCGAAGAGCTCGATCGCATCGTCAACGTTGAGCACACCGATCCTCACGCCGTGCTCGGCCCTCACTTCGAGGGTGGTGCATTTGTGGTTCGCGTGTTCCGCCCCGAAGCGCTCGAGGTGCGTATCCTCACAGAGGGCGGCGCTGGGCGCCCAACAAAATGCGTCCACGGAGCGGGCATCTTCGAGGCGACATTTCCCGGTATTTCACAGCCGTTCGCGTACCGGCTGGAGGTCCGATACCCGCGCTCGACCGTGCTGCTCCATGACCCTTACGCGTTCCCGCCGGTGCTCGGCGCGCTCGATCTGCATCTCGCCGCGGAAGGGACGCACCTCGAGATTTATCGCAAGCTCGGCGCGCACGTGCGCGACGTACGAGGCGTGTCCGGGACGTCTTTTTCGGTGTGGGCGCCGAGCGCGCAGCGCGTGAGCGTGGTCGGTGATTTCAACGGTTGGGATGGTCGCGTCCACGCGATGCGCAGGCTCGGCAACGGCATTTGGGAGCTGTTCGTCCCCGGCGTGGGCGACGGCGCGCTCTACAAGTTCGAGATCAAGACGCTGCAAGGTCCGCTCGTGATGAAGAGCGATCCGTACGGCCGCGCGATGGAGCTGCGCCCCCGGACGGCGTCGAAGGTCGCGGTGCGCCGCTACGAGTTCCGCGATCACGCGTGGATGGCGGCGCGACCCAAGATGGACGCGCGGCGCAGGCCCATCAGCATCTACGAGGCGCACCTCGGATCGTGGCGGATTCGGAGCGCCAAAGACACCGCGGCCCCCGCGGATCCGGCGGAGCGCTGGTTCAGCTACCGCGAGCTCGCGGACAAGCTCCTCGACTACGTCGTCGACATGGGCTTCACGCACATCGAGCTGCTCCCCGTGACCGAGCATCCGTACGACGGATCGTGGGGCTATCAGACGTCGGGGTACTTCGCGCCCACGAGCCGCTACGGCGACCCGGACGGCCTCCGGTACTTCATCGATCGGTGCCACGAGCGCGAGATCGGCGTGATCTTGGATTGGACGCCCGCGCACTTCCCCAAAGACGCCTTCGCGCTCGGGCGCTTCGACGGCAGCGCGCTCTACGAGCACCTCGATCCGCGGCAAGGCGAGCACCGCCAGTGGCAGACCTTCGTGTTCAACTACGGCCGCCCCGAGGTCAAAAACTTCCTCATTTCGAGCGCGCTCTATTGGTTCGACGAGTTCCACGCCGACGGCCTTCGCGTCGACGCGGTCGCCTCGATGCTCTACCTCGACTACGGCGCGAGCCACCCCGGCGAGTGGGTGCCGAACAAGTTTGGAGGCCGCGAGAACCTGGAGGCGATCGCGTTCTTGCGCGAGCTCAACGAGCGCGTCCACGCGCTCTTTCCGGGCGCGCTGATCGTCGCCGAGGAGTCGACCGCGTGGCCGAGCGTCACGCGGCCGACGTACGTAGGCGGGCTCGGCTTCGACCTCAAATGGAACATGGGGTGGATGCACGACACGCTCGGGTATTTCGGCTTCGATCCGATCCACCGCACGTTCCACCACGGCAAGCTCACCTTCAGCTTGATGTACGCGTTCGCCGAGCGGTTCTTGCTCCCGCTGTCGCACGACGAGGTCGTTCACCTCAAAAAATCGCTCTACGGAAAGATGCCGGGCGACCGGTGGAAGAAGCTCGCCAACCTGCGCGCGCTCTACGCGTACATGTGGTCGCACCCCGGCAAGAAGCTGCTCTTCATGGGCGGCGAGATCGCGCAGAAGACCGAGTGGGCCTTCGAGTCCGAGCTCGACTGGGAGGTGCTCGACGAGAAGGCCGATCGCGACGAGGAGCCTCCCCACCTCGGCGTGCAGAGGCTCGTGCGCGACCTCAACACGCTCTACAAGAAGATGCCCGCGCTCCACGAGATGGAGCACGACTCCGCGGGCTTTCTGTGGATCGACTGCAACGACGCGCTGCAGAGCGTCGTCTCGTTCGTGCGCTTCCCGCTCGTCGCGGCGCAAGGCAAGAAGGGCAAGCTCCTCGTCGATCAGCCGCTCCCCAAAGAGCCCGTCCCTGGCCTCCCAGGCAAGGGCGTGCACCTGGTTTGCGTAGGCAATTTCACGCCTATCCCGCGCGTCGGCTACCGCATCGGCGTGCCTCGGCTCTGCCGCTACGTCGAGGTGCTCAACACCGACGCCAAGGTCTACGGCGGGTCGGGCATGGGCAACTTCGGCGAAGCCGCGATCGAGCGCGTGCCCGCGCACGGCTTCGAGCAATCCATCGTGCTCACGCTCCCGCCGCTCTCGATGATCTGGCTCGCGCCCGAGCTCGACATGGATCCGCCCGAGCAATGGATCGAGGAGCCCGTCGTGATCAAGCCCGACGAGCAGGTCGCCGTGACGTTGACCGTCATCACGAAGCCTGCGTCGATCTTGGTCACGTCCGAGGACCGCGAGGAGGTCTCGTCCTTGGCGCCGACGCCGCGATCGATCGGCGAGAACGACGAGACCTTGGTGATCCCGGCGGTGCCATCTCCGAACGCGGCGACCCGCGTGGAGGAGTCACGGCCGGAGAGCGAGGGCGAGGGCTCGACCCTCAAGAGCCGCACATCATGATCGTCGCGCCCCCATCGCCGCTCGGATAAAGTGGGCTCATCGTGGTCCCCAACGATCGGACGCCCGACAGCGATCGAGGCAATGATGCTGCGACGTCCGAGGCTCCGCGCGCTCCGCCGAAGGGGCTCGCGGCGTGCCTGGCCGACATCGGTGTTGCCGTGCTCGTCACGGATGCCTCGGGCGCCATCGCGCACATGAACGGCGCGGCCGAGCGCCTCACGGGGTACTCCCCCGACGAGGCGCGAGGCGCTCCCCTGGAGCGGATCTTCCGCACGATCGCGATGCCCGCGCCGCCGGGCGAGGTCTCGGCGCTCATCGACATCGGCTCGGTGCAGCGCGAAGAGACCGCGATGCTCGAGTGCAAAGACGGCAGCAACGTGCCTGTCCGCCACGCGATCGGCGTCGGGCCCGACGGCGGCCGGATCGTCGTCTTCCGCGACGTGGTCGAGCAGCAGTTCTTGGCGCTCCAGCTCGCGCGCGCGTCGCGCTACGACGCGCTCACGGGCCTGCTCAACCGGCGCGCGATCTCCGATCGGGTCGAGCAGGCCCTCGCCGAGTGCAAGAAGACAGGGCAGCGCGGCGCGCTCGTGTACTTCGATCTCGATCGCTTCCGCCTCGTCAACGCCACGTGCGGCCACGAGGCCGGCGACGGCATGCTCCAGTGGGTCGCGACGCGCCTGCACGAGGTCACGGGCCCGAGCGACGCGATCGGCCGCATCGGCGGCGACGAGTTCGCGGTGCTGCTCACGGGCGTGGACGAGCACGAGGCCGAGCGCGCGACGCGCGAGATCCAGCGCTCGCTCCTCGAATTCCGGTTCGGTTGGGAGGAGAAGTCGTTCACCGTCGCCGCGAGCTTCGGGCTCGTGTTCTTCGGCGCGGAGCTCCGCCGCGCGGCCGACGTGCTCTCCGCCGCGGATCACGCGTGTCGCCTCGCCAAGGACGCGGGCCGCGGGCGCATCCAGATCTACCTCGACGACGACGAGATGGCCCGGCAGCGGAGCAGCATGGTCTGGATCGCGGGCATCAAGCGGCATCTCGCGGAGGGCAAGCTCCGGCTCTACGCGCAGGACATCCGGCCGCTCTACCCGAACGCCAAATACGGCGCGCACTTCGAGATCTTGGTGCGGCAGGTCGGCGACGACGGCCTCGTCCGATCGCCGGTCGGCATCATCCAAGCCGCCGAGCACAGCGGCATGATGGACGCGATCGATCGCTTCGTCGTGCAGCGCGCGCTCAAGGCGCTCGGCGCGCTCTCGCCGAGGGCGCTCGACAAGCTGGAGACGTGCGCGATCAACCTCTCGGGCGTCTCGCTGCTGCGCGAGGGGCTGCTCGATTTCATCGTCGAGGAGCTCGGCCGCGCCACGGTGCCGCCGCAGAAGATCTGCTTCGAGATCACCGAGACCGCGGCGCTCGCGAACTTGGGCGAGGTGCTCTGGCTGATGCAGGAGCTCGGCGCCATGGGCTGCCGCTTCGCGATCGACGACTTCGGCAGCGGGCACGCGTCGTACGGCTACATCGAGAGCTTGCCCGTGAACTACGTGAAGATCGACGGCATGTTCGTCCGAAACCTCGGCGACAACGCGCTCCACCGCGCCATCGTCGAGTCGGTCGTGCGCATCGGCACGACGCTCGGGATCAAGACCATCGCCGAGGCGGTCGAGACGCAGCCCATCGCGGATCTGTGCGCGTCGATGGGCGTTCACTTCGCGCAGGGGTGGCTCTTCGCGAAGCCGAGGCCGCTCTCCGAGACGTGCGCCGAGCTCGAGGGCGCCGCCTCCGTGCCCTCGACGAAGGGTTAAGGACCGTCGCCGACGACGCGGTTGCGGCCGCCCTGTTTGGCCTTGTAGAGCCGCTGATCCGCGACCGCGAGCAGCGCCGCGAGATCGACGGGCCCGCTCGCATGGACACGCGACGCGCACGCGATCGACGCGACCCCCGCGCTCGTGGTCACGCGGATGGGCGCTCCATCGAAGACAAACGTCTCGGCCTCGACCTTGCCGCGGATCCACTCCGCGAGCGCGATCGCAGAGACCACGTCGCGCTTGGGCGCGGCGATGACGAGCTCTTCACCACCCCAACGCGCGGGGACCTCGCCCGTCGCCGACGCCTCGCGCAGCACGCGCCCGAGGCCGCGCAGCACCTCGTCGCCCGCGAGGTGCCCGAGCGTGTCGTTGATGCGCTTGAAGTGATCGGCGTCGAGGAGGATCACCGAGAGCGGCGAGCTGGTCTGGATCGCGGCGGTGATCTCGGCGGCGGCGCGGCGCTCGAACGTGCGCCGGTTGAAGACGCCGGTGAGCGGATCGTGCGTCGCGGCCTCGTAGAGCGCGCGGAGCGCCTGCTCCTCGGCCTCGTCCACGATCGAGAAGCGCAGCAAGGTATCTTTGCCGAGCTGGAGCCTGTCGCCGTCCTTGAGGCGCGTGGCTTTGTCGAGGCGCTCGCCGTTGAGGAAGCTGCCGTTGGTGGAGCGCTCGTCGCTGTAGACGTAGCCCTCGCCGATGGTGAGCATGTGGCCGTGCACGCGCGAGAGGCTCTTGTCGTCGAAGCGCATCGCGCACTCGTCCGATCGGCCGAGGCTCGTCGTCACGCCGCGCGGGATCGAGAGGACCTCCCCCGTCGAGGGACCGGAGAGCACCGTGAAGATCGCGCGGTTGCGGTTCGAGCGCGTGCGTGTCTCTTCGGCGATCGTCTTGGCAGTGGTCTTGAGATCGCGCGACACGACGGCTCAAATTCCCCTGTCACGCACGCTTTGTAAAGGGGGGAGGCATCGCACGTTCGTTCACCTCTTCGCCTCTCGGCGCAGGCGGGTCAGCACGGCGCGAGGCGAGATCGACGTCTTGTAGACATAGATCTCTCCCGCGTCCTCTTCGCCCAGCACCTCTTCGCTCACGCGGTGGTGCTTGCCGACAGCGAGCACGATGCGCGCCGGAAATCCCTTGCGAACAAGCTCGACCCGCTGCCACACCGCGGCTCGGCTCCAGAAGCCGAACGCCTCCAAGAAGACCTCCTCGCCGGTCTCTTTGTTCTGGAAGACGAGATCGGGGACACACACCACCTCACCGGGCAACGCGAAGATCACGTCGTTGATCGCGCAGCCCCACTCCGACGAGAGCGCCTCGAACGCGGACGGAAACCCTTCGAGATCGGGGGAGGTCGAGGGGGCCTCGACGGCGTGGCCCACGAGCCCGTCCTCGGGGGTGACCTCGAACGTGAACGGCGCCCGCTCCTTGCCCCAGAGCACGTGAGCCTCGACTTTGTACGCGTGGAGCGCGAGCACGCTCGGCAAGAAGAGCGCGAGGCGAAGGCCGTATTTCTGGACGGCGTCGAACAAGCTGAACGGGCCGTCGAGCTCGACGGTGTAGCCCTCGACGGTCTTCTTGACGACGTGGATCAGCCCGTGAAAACGCGCCGCGCGGAAGACCGATCGCACGCGCGCGGCGTCAGCCGTCCCGCCGGTCAACGTGACGACGACGCGCGTCGCGCGGAGGATCACGGCCTGCGCGAGCCCGAGGTTGTAGCGCTCGATCGCGGCCCCCGGCGCGAGCGGCTCGAACGATCGAACGCGCTCGTATTCGGGGAGATCGGCGAAGAGCCCGGCCTCGATCGCTTCGGCGCTCGCGCCGAGACGCGCGGCTGCGCCCGCGATCACGGCGCCGCGATCGAGCTCGGCCTTCATGTCGAGCGCGCGCTGCGCCTCTGCCGCGGCGAGGAACACCTCGCGCCGGATCGCCTCCGGGTCGACGCCTTCGGGCGCTTCGAACTCCGCGCGATCTTCGAAGATCTTGCGCAGCCCGAGCGCGGCTACGCGATCACGCGCGGGCACGTCGAGCGTGCGGAGCGCGGTGTCGAGCTCCTCGCGCAGGCGGCCGACGAACGACGCGAACGTCTCGCCGTAGAAGCGCGCGACGGGCAGGAGGCGCTCGGCTGCGTCGCCTTGGATGTACTGGGGGATGAGCGCGCCTTTCTTTCGGCGGACGCGCACGAGATCACTGGTAAGCAACGTGATCCCTCCGCCGCTCGCTCGTGCGCTCCTCGCTCGTCCCTTCGGCCACGAGCTCGTACAACGTGGCGCGCTTGTCCTCGCGCATGCGCAGGATGCGGCCCAAGCGCTGCACGTGCTCGCGCACCGATCCGCTGCCCGAGAGGACGATGGCGACGTTGGCCGCGGGCACGTCGACGCCTTCGTTCAGCACCTTGGAGGTGACCACCGCGTTGTAGCGCCCCTCGTTGAACGCGCTGAGGATGTGGCTGCGCTCTTTGACCTTGGTGCGGTGGGTGATGGCGGGGATCAAGAAGCGGCGGGCGATCGCGTACACCGTCGCGTTGTCCTCGGTGAACACGATGGTGCGATCGCAGCGGTGCGCGTGGAGCAGCCGCGCGAGCACCGCGAGCTTCCCGGGCGCGGCGAGCGCGAGCGCGCGTTGCCTTCGATACGCGGCGAACGCGCGCCGGCCCGCGTCGCTCTGCGAGCTCAAGATGAGGAAGCGCGACCAGCCGTCGGGCTCGTTCATGCGGATGCGGTTGGCGCGGAGGAAGCTCAAGTACGTCTCGCGATCCTGCGTGTAGATCGCGCGCTCCTCGTTCGAGAGCGGCACGGAGAGCGGCACGGTCTCGTATTCGGCGAGGTAGTCGCCCGCGAGCTCGGTGATGTCGCGGCGGAACACGAGCGGGCCGATGAGATCGTCGTAGCCCCGGCCGTCTTGGCGCTCGGGCGTGGCCGTGAGGCCCAAGCGGAACGGCGCGATGCACATGCGCGCGGCGAGCGCGTACGAGGGGCTCGGCAGGTGGTGGCACTCGTCGAAGATCACGAGGCCGAAGCGATCGCCGATGCGCTCCATGTGCAGGTGCGCCGAGTCGTACGTGGTCACCGTCAGATCGAGCAGGTCGTAGTAGCCGCCGCCGATGAGCCCGATGGGCCTCGCGAACGCGGCCGAGAGCACGTCGTACCACTGGCTCATCAGGTCGAGCGTCGGCACCACCACGAGCGCGCTGCGGTTGCGCGACGCGATCGCGAGCGTCGCGACGAACGTCTTGCCCGCGCCCGTGGGCAGCACCACGACGCCGCGGCAGCGCGCGCCGCGCCACGCGTCGAGCGCCTCGCGCTGGTGCGGGAAGGGCTCGTGTTTGGCCTGCGGATCGAGCGTGACCTCGGCGTACGCGCGCGCGGCGTCGGTGAACGTGACGCCCGCGTCGCGCAGCGCGAGCACCACCGTCGCGTAGTCGATCGCGGGCGCGCGCAGCAGCGCGGCGCGCTCGTCCCACGCGACGGTCGCCGGCAGCCCCGGGATCTCGCCGGGCGCCGCGCCTTCGATGCGCAGCGTTCCGCCTTGAAAGCTGAGGTGGACGCCCATCGGCGCCGTTTTGCAGCGGCGGGCGCGCGGGGTAAAGCCGCTCGTCCAAAAGCGCGCGAGGCCGGCTATGCTTTCTCGCATGGGCAACGCGCTCGCACCCGGGCTTCTGATTGCATCCCCTCCGCTCGGGGATCCCAACTTCGACAGGACGGTGGTCCTGCTCGCGCTGCACGGTGAGAGCGGGGCGCTTGGGTTCGTGGTGAACCGCGCGGCGCCCATGACCTTGGGCGAGCTGCTCTCGTTCGCGGGCTACGGGGACGTCGGTCAGGGGGACAAATCCACCGTGTATTTGGGCGGTCCGGTGCAGCCGAGCTCGGGTTGGATCGTGTGCATCGACCCCGAGATGCCCTCGGATGACGGCGTCATCGAGGTGGGCGACCGCATCCGCGTGACCTCGTCGCGCTCCGCGTTCGACGCCCTCGCGCGCGACGTGGAGCGCCTCGGCCCCGGCGCGGCGGACCCCAAACGAAGGATGGTCGTCCTCGGCTACAGCGGGTGGGGGCCGGGCCAGCTCGAAGGCGAGATCGCCGCGGGCGCGTGGCTACCGGTGCCACTCGCGGAGACCGTGGTCTTCGATACGAAGCTCGCGGACCGGTGGGAGAGGGCTTATACGTTGATCGGCCTCACGCCCGCGGGGATGATCTCGATGCGGACGGTGGGAGAGGCGTAGAGTTGGTTTGCGGCGATGGGTGGCGGCCGCCACCCCCAAAAATGGCGGCGCCACTTTTTGAGCCCGAATTTCCTCAATGATTTTGCGAGGAGCGATAAGGCACTGGACGTGCTTTGGGGGCACGCCCATGACGCCCGACCAAATCGCAAAGCAAGTGACCGCCCGCGCGCTGTCCGACGCGGGAGCTCTCCACATCGAATTCGAAGTGGCGCCGGCGCCGCTCCGCATCGATGTCGTCTTCGAGCCTGGGGACGTCCCCCTCGTCGCGGAGCGCGGCGCGCTGGGCGCGTTGAGCGCGCTCTTCGTCGAGGCGACCCCACCTATCTTGATCGAGGCGGTGAGCCGGGCCGTGCGGATGGAGCAGCTCCGCGCGTGCATCAACAGGCAACATGCGCTCTATCAGATCAAGTGTGCGGAGGCGCGGAGGCGCGGGAACAAGCCTCCGTCGTTTCCCCATCTGCTCATCGTCTCCGCCGGGACGCCGAAGACGGTGATGCGGGACTACGAGCTTACCCCGCTTACGAGATTTCCCCGAGGGTTTTATGGTCGCACCCGAGGTGATGCCATCAGCGTGGTGGTGGTGCCGGAGTTGCCGCGCATCCGAGGCACCATCTTGCTGCGTTTGATGGGCCGGAGAGCGGCGCTGAGAGGTGCGCTCGAAGACGTAAACACTCTGCCGGAGGGCGCCTATGAGCGCACAATCGTTTACGATGCATTTAGAAATATGGTGGATGTAAATGGAGAGCTGTGGCAAGGTGCCAATAAGGAGGGAGCTGTGGAGCAGGCAGAGGATGTTTATGACCCGGAAGAGATCAAAGCGATCTTCGACTTCCTGAAGACGTGGAAAGACCAAGCGCCCGTCAAGCTCGCGGCCGAGCGCCGATTGGGGCAACAAGAGGGGCTGAAAAAGGGGCGACAAGAGGGGAAACGCGAGGG
>CAYTJL010000006.1:86184-98516 GCA_964437785.1 uncultured Polyangiaceae bacterium | reverse complement strand
ACCATCCTCGAAGAGGTGCTCGGCGGAGAGACGTTGACCGCCATCAAGCGGCGCCGCCCGGGCAAGCTCATCGGCGCGCTCGATACGGCGATGCGGGCCGTCGGCAAGCACAAGGCATCCTTGCCCGAGCACGCCGAGTGGGCCGCCAAGCTCAAAGCGGCGCGGGAGCAGCTCTCGTCGTTCGATGAGGTCGTCCGCACCTCCAAGCACGAGCGCCGGCACATGACACCTGAGGTCTCGGCGGCGCGGGATCGATGGCTCATCGTTTATGGCGCGGCCAAGCTGCTCGTCGAGGCGGTCCTCAAGCTTCATGGCAAGGTCGATCGCTTGCCCGACGTGTTCGACGATCTCGCCGAGGTTCACCGCGCGCCCGGCGTCAAAGACGACACCATCAAAGACGACACCGCCAAAGCGCCCAAACCCACCTGAGATCTTCCCGCGCCGCGCTCCGCGTGGCATGCTGCGCGCAACCCCGGCCCCGCCCATGACCACCCCGCGCGCACGCTTTCCGCTTGGCATCTCCGACTTCCGCAACCTGCGGCAGGATGGCTATCACTACGTCGACAAGACCGCGCTCGTCGACGCGGTGGTGAACGACGGTAGTGCGGTCATCCTGCTCCCCCGGCCAAGGCGGTTCGGCAAGACGCTCAACCTCTCGATGCTCCGGTACTTCTTCGAGAAGAGCGCCGAGCCCCGCGACGCGCTCTTCGCCGGCCTCGCGGTCGCCTCGTCCGACGCCGCACGGCCGCACTTCCAGCGCTATCCGGTCATCTTCTTGACCTTCAAAGACGTTAAATCCACGAGCTGGGAAGAGTGCCTCGCGCAGATGGCGATGGTCCTCGCCAACACCTACGGGGAGCATCGCTACCTCCTGTCCGAAGGGAACCTCTCGGCCGAAAACGCTCGGATCTTTACGGCGATCCTCGATCGCCGCGCGACCAAGGCCGAGATGGTGAGCGCCCTCTCGCTCCTCTCACGCCTCGTCGCCGAGCACCACCGCGAGCGGGTGGTCATCCTCCTCGACGAATACGACACGCCCATCCACGCCGGGTACACCAAAGGCTATTACGACGACGTAGTCGCCTTCTTCCGCGACTTTCTCTCGGGCGGCTTCAAAGACAACACGCACCTCTTTCGAGGCGTGCTCACAGGCATCCTTCGGGTCGCCAAAGAGAGCTTGTTCTCCGGCCTCAACAACATCACGGTCTATGGCATCCTGCGCTCCGAATACGCCCCTTATTTCGGCTTCACCGAGGCCGAGGTGCGCGCTTTGGTCGCGGCGGCCGGCCGGCCGGAGCTGATGGACGACATCCGCAGGTTTTACAACGGTTATCTCTTCGGCGGCCTCGCCATCTATAACCCCTGGTCGGTGCTCAGCTTCCTCAGCAGCGCCGACAAAGAGCTGCTCCCGTATTGGATCGACACGAGCTCCAACGACCTCGTGCGCGAGCTGCTCGTCACCGGCCCAGGCGGGGTCCGGGGCGAGCTCGAGACGTTGCTCGCGGGGGGCAGCGTCGAGAAGCGAATCGAGGAGAACATCGTCCTTCGCGACGTCTCGGCCAATCCCGGCGCGGTGTGGAGCTTCTTGCTCTTCACAGGCTACCTCAAGCCGGTCGCGCTCTCGCTGGTCGAGGGCGAGCGCCGGGCCAGGTTGGCATTGCCCAACATCGAGGTTGCCATTGGGCTGCGCACGATGACGCGAGTCTGGTTCGAGACCCAAGTGGGCGGCGCGGAAGCCCTCGACGCCATGCTCGCGGCGCTGCTCCGCGGCGATGGCCCCGTGGTGGAGCGGCACTTGAGCCGCATGGCCAAGGTCAATGCTTCTTACTTCGACACGGCGGGCCCGGAGCCCGAGCGCTTCTATCATGGCCTGGTGATTGGCCTGCTCACAGGTCTTGGCTCAGGCTACGAGGTCCGGTCAAACCGCGAGTCGGGGTATGGGCGATGCGACGTGATGGTGTTGCCCAAAGCCACTGGGCAGCCTGGGGTGGTGATGGAGCTGAAGCGGGTCGACCCGGACGCGGGCGAGACGCCTGAGAAGGCCATTACGGCGGCGCTCACGCAGATCCGGGAGCGAGACTACGCGGCGGAGCTGCGCGAGCGGGGGGCTTCGCCAATCCACCTGATGGCGGCGGTCTTCGACGGCAAGCGCGCCTACGTGCGGGTCGGGTGATCGCGCCTCCTCGGCGGCCCAATACGCCTCTGCAACCTTGATGAGCAACAACTCGACACCCGAATCGGCGTCTGCAACGTTGATGAGAAGCGCCTCGGTGCCCGAATACGCCTCAGTAACCATGAAGAGAGGCGCCTCGGCGATCGAATACGCCACAGCAACGTCGATGAGAGGCACCTGGGCGTCGAGGTGAGGTCCTGCAACGTCGCATGACGTCGCCTCGACGCCAAGGCACCTCATGCAACGTCGCACAACGCCTTTCGGGTGACCCAGACGTGGCCATGCAACGTCGCACAGCCTTGGCTTGACCGCAGAGCCAACGTCCTGCGCCCGTGACGCCCGCCGCCTGGGCGCCGCGGTCCCACGCCGCCACCCAGCAGAAGGGCTGCCCATCCGCCCAGGTGCCCCCCAATCAATCGCGCATAAGAAGCATTATGTCAACTCATCAACCAGGGAAGGCAATGTGCCCCGTATCCAGCCCCGGCCGGCGCCGCGGATGCCCCTCGCTGCTCAGTCCTCGATCCACAAGAGCGACAGGTCCAGCTCGACCTCGTCGAACGGCGCCGCGCGCATGCGATCGTTCCCCCGGAACGTCCGGTCGAGGATCCATCGTCGCTCCGGGCTCAGCACGAACACCTCGAGCGTGCGCGCGACGGGCTCGACGAGCCACGCGTACCGCACGCCCTCCCGCGCGTAGATCGGCATCTTCTCAGCGCGATCGACGGCCGTCGTGCTCTTGCTGAGCACCTCGCAGACCCAATCCGGCGCGAGCGTGAAATGCGCGTCCTTGGGGAGCTTCGGCATCCGCTCGCGCCGCCATCCCGCGATGTCCGGCACCAGCGCGTCGATCGCGCCCGGCTCGGTTGGATCCGGGAAATGCAGCTCGGGCTCATCGAGGATCCACCACCCGCCCGGACCTCCTCGACCGACATCGAACGGACCGTGAATCTCGCTCCCGATCGTCGAGCTCGCCCGCGCATGGCGCGGCGCCGGGCGGGGAAAAACGTGCAGCACGCCCGTGATTAGCTCCGCCACACGGTTCGGCGGCGCCGCCTCGAGATCGGCGTACGTCGCACGCACCGCGAGCTTCTCGACGGGATGACCCATCGCCATCTTGTACCACGACGCGCTCACCCCTCGGGGGCGAACGACGCGATTACACCTCGGGGATGCCGCTCGTGATCATCGTCTCGTCGTCGGCCGCGTCGATCCGCGGCGCGGGCCCGACCGGAGCCCAAAGCGCGAGCTCCCCCGGTCGCGTGAGCGGCTTGACCGCCGACTGCTCGTCGCGCCACGCGAGCACCTTGGCGGGCGACGTCGGATCAATCGGCGTAAAGCGCTGCCTCTTGTAGAACGCGAGCGCCCACACGGCCCGCTCCCAGCAGCGCACCACAATCTGCTCGATCCGAAGGCTGCGCGCCTCGTCGCGCATCCCCTCGACGAGCCGCGTTCCGATCCCGAAACGTTGAAACGAAGGATGCACCGAGACGTCCGCGAGGTACGCGACACCGGGAGATTCGTCGCGCCACGCGAGGATCCCCGCGACCTGATGATCCGCCTCGGCGACGAGCACGTTGTGACCTCGCGCGAGCATCGCGAAATCTCCCTGCCCGCGCACCGGCACCTCCGCGCCGTCGAAGCCGATGTCCCAATACATGGCGGCGCACAACCGATCGAGCTCGATCAACTCCGGGAGCTGAGCTTCCTGCAGCCGCGTCGTACGAACTCGCTGTGGCCTTTTGCGCTCGTCGTTCTCCATGTTGCCGAGCTCCTCCTCCCACCAGTCTTGGACGGACCGCTAAGGACGGTCCGCCGGCCATGCTAAGAGACTCCCTCCGCGTTCGTCCATCGCCGCGTTTTCGAGAGGGCGCAGGCCTTCATAATGCTTCGGGATTGCGCGGGCCTCGGGAGCTTACCGGGAAGGCTCGACGCCCAAGAGACGAAGGACGGCGTCCGCCTCTGCGCTCGCAGGAACGATCCACGCGAGGAGCGACCCCTCAGGCGGCGCCACCCCGGGCTCGACCGCAATGATGCGCACGTCGCCGCTCGTCCCCGTGGCCAACAACGCGACCCGCACCGCGAGCGACGTCTCGGCCTTCTTGGGCACCGCGACCGGCGCGCTCGGACGCGGCGGCGGGATGTCGAGGACGGGCGCGCGAAGATCCGTCCTGGTTTGGGAGGAGTCCGGGAACGCCGCGTCAGGGACCTTCCACCCGATGGGATGCGACGCCGTCACGGACAGCGACGTCACCTCGGGCTTGGGTTGCTTCGCCGAAGGAGACGGCGCTTCGGCCGGAAGAGGCGCGCCCGCGAGCTTGGGCGACACCACGACCTTCGGCGCCCGGTCCGTGGACTCGTCGAGGATCTCGGGCTCCGCCGCGCTCATTTCCTCGAAGCCCCGATCGATCTCGAACGACGTCTGCCGCCGCGTGAGCACGCGCGTGTCCTCGTCGAGATCGTCGTACGTGGCGGGCTTGGCTTTGGCGCTCGGACGCGCCGCGCCCGCTGCAGGAGGCGTGGCCGCCGCGCGCGGCTCGCCGTCGACCATCGATCGCGATCGTTTGCGCCCGCTCAACGTGGGCCGCCGTCCCGACGCGCGCGGCGCCGCGACCTTGGCAGCGGGAGCCTCGGGCGCGCTCGGAGCCGGCGCAGGTGCTGCGCGCGCTGCCGGCTTCGGCGCCGGCGCGGCAGGACGGGCCGGGACCTTCGAGGCCGGAATCAGATCGTTCATCCGCGGCACCGGAGGCGACGGGATCGAGCCCGGAGGAGCGGCTTGTACCGCGGGCGCGCGAACCGGCACCGGAGGGCGCGGCGGAGGCGCGGGGATGCTCGGCGGCCTCGGCGGGGCGGGCGGTGCCGGCGCAGGAGCTGCTTGCATGGGAGGCGCCGGCACCGAAGGACGCGGCGGCGGCTTCGGTGGGATCGACGGCGGAGGACGGCGCGGCGGCGGAAGCGGCGGCTGAGGCTGCGCCTGCGCCGAAACGGGACTTGCGCCGCCGGCATAGACCGGCGCTTGTGACGATGGTGACGGCGCAGGCGCAGGCGGGGGCACGCTGGCCGCGCCCGCGCCGAGCTGCGCTTTGAGATCGGCGGCCGCCTTGAAGAGCTCGAGCGATCGGGCGTCCGCGTCGGCGTCCGAGGCGAGCTCGGCCGCGCGCCGGAGCCGCTTCAGCGCCTCGGCGTGATCCCCTTGCTTCCAAAGCGCAGAGGCCGTCGAGAGCGCGAGGTACACGTCTTCGTCGTCGTCATCGCGAGCTTGCGGGATCGGCTGAGACGGGTCCATGGCTCCCTCCGCGCGACCCGTCTATCACGAGTCTCCTTGCCGGCGAAGCGGCACGTCGACATCGTGTTTGCTTTTCTCGCTCTCCGGCCGGTGTGCAGTATGATTCGCCGCCATGAGCCACTTGCCCTCCTCTCCCCGCCTCCTCGGCTGCGCGGCGATCGCCGCTCTCGCGCTCACCTTCGGCTGCTCGTCCACGCCTCCGCCGAACGATCAGCACAGCCAGAACGCGTCGTTCGGCCCCACGGACCTCTCGCCGGGCACCAACGTGATGATCCAAAAGCAGGGGCAATGGCTGCCCGGCACCATCGTGCAGCCGCTCGGCGCGGGCAGGTTCCTCGTTCACTACACGGGCTTCGAGGACAAGTGGAACGAGCCCGTCGGCGCCGAGCAAATCCGCGCGCTTCCGCCCGGCATGATGCCGCCCGCCGCGAGCCCCGGCGTCCCGCGCGACTACAAGGCCGGCGAGAAGGTGCTCGTCACCGCGCAGAGCCGCACGCTCCTCGCCGAGATCGTGCAGCAGGTCGGCCAAGATTCGTGGCGCGTCCACTACGACGGCTATGGCCCCGAGATCGCCGAGAACGTCGGCCCCGATCGCATCCGCAGGCCCTTCGTCGGGATGTCGCCGCACAACACCGGCGACGCTGTCCTCGTCGACGTGTCGGGCCAGCCGCTCCCCGGCAAGGTGCTGGCGCTCGTCGCCGCCGACAAATGGCTCGTGCGCTTCGACAACTTCGGCGCGCAATACGATCAAGAGGTCGGCCCCGATCGCATCAAAACCGCGCCTCCTCCCGCGCCGCCCGCGGTCGCGCCTCCGCCGGCCGAGCCGCCCAAGGCGGACAAGGACAAGGGCAAAGGCAAAGGCAAGGGCAAAGAGAAGGACAAGGACGCGGGCACGGTCGCGATGCCTTCAGGCCCGATCCAAGCGAACGAGGCGGTGCTCGTCTCGGTGCGCGGCGGGTCGTTCCTGCCGGCCACGGTCCTCGGCGCCGGCGCCGCGGCGGGCCACTGGAAGGTGCGCTTCGACGGTGCGGGCGGTGGCGAAGAAGAGGTCGCCGAGGCGCGCATCGTCCGGCAGCCCACGTCGCTCAAGGGGATCAAATTTGCTCCGCAACAAGCGGTGCTCGTCGAGTGGCACGGCCTCTACGTGGGCGGCAAGGTGCTCAAAGAGGCGGCGCGCGGCGAGTTCAAGATCCGCTTCGACGGTCAGGGCCCCGAGGCCGACGAGGTCGTCAACATCAAGCGCCTCCGCCCGCGTTGATCGAGACGACGCGCAGCGCGACGTCCACCACGCCCTCCCTCACCATCCCCAGCTCGACCGCCGCACGGCGCGACACGTCGATGACGCGGCCCTTCACGAAGGGGCCGCGATCGTTGATCCGCACGAGCACGCGCCGGCCATCTTTGCGCGTGACCTCGACGATGGTCCCGAACGGCAGCGTGCGGTGCGCCGCCGTGAGCGCGTGGGGATCGTACGGCTCGCGGCTCGCGGTCGGCCTGCCTGCGAGCTTGTCGGAGTACATCGAAGCGCGGCCGACCTCGTACGGAGCGTTGCTCGGCGCAACGTGAGGCGCGGGAGCGACCCCGTAACCGGCAGGTTGTTGCGGCGCGTACCACGCGGGGGGCGGCTCGGAGGCCGCGCACCCTGCGGCGAGCGCGCTCGTGAGGGCGAGGGCCGCGATCCTCACGAGGTCCCCTCCCCTTGCCCGAGGGCTTTTGTTCTCGTGCCGCCCGCGCCTCGTTGGATTTGGTCCGCTTTCTTTCGCACGAACGTCGCGAGCTCCACGAACGGCACACCCGTCGGACAGACGGAGGACTTGGACGCGAGCACGCTGTCGGGGACGTGCTCGAGCGCCACCCGAGCGGCGTCGTAGTCGGGCATGCTCCGCGACGACGCGAGCACGATCGCCATGAGCCCGGGGTACGCGCCGTCCGAGCGCGCGATGCGATCCGCCTCGCCCACGTCGCACCGGCCGCACGCGATGCAGGTGGAGAAGCGGCTCATCTGCGCGCGCTCGGCCGGGTCGACCGGAGGGAGCCGATCTTCGCCGTAGTTCTCCAGGAAGAGCGGCAGGCCGGTCTTGGCGCGAAACAGCCGATCGACCGAGACCTTCATCATCGACCAGGCGAGCACGGCGAGGGCGAGGGCACGTCCAGAGAGCACGCGGTCTCTTAGCGCTTTCGTACCAGGCGAGGGAAGATTTCGGGCCCTGCCCCCGTAACACGAGACGAGCGGGCCCTCGATGTGACGCCCGGGGTGACGGTGTTACGGCCCCGGTTACGGCGGTTACGCGTTTTTTTCGGCCCGGCGCGCACGATTTCGGCGGGGATCACGTCGTGGAGACGTGGCACGCGGGCTGCACAACGAGCGGGCATGATGACGAGCCCGCTCTCCAGCTCCTCCGACGCAAGCGCGCCTCTCTCGCACGACATGGCGCTCGTGAACGCGATGATCACGGGGAGCAGCCGGGCGTGGCGCGAGTTCCACCGCCTGTACGACCGGCTCATCTATCGCTGCATCACCAAGGTCACGGCGCGCTTCTCGATGATCGTCAGCCAGGACGACATCGCCGAAATCTACGCCACCTTGCTCGTCCAGCTCCTCTCGAACGAGAAGCACAAGCTCCGCACGTTCGCGCCCGAGCGCGGAAACGCCTTCGGCTCGTGGATCGGCCTCCTCGCGATCAATTGCGCGTACGACTACCTCCGCTCGCGCCGCCGCGAGCCCGCGGGCGCGTCGATCGACGAGATCGAGGAGCTGTGGAGCGACGCGCCTTCGCCGCACGATCTCATGGAGCTGAAGGAGAAGGCGCGTCTCTTGGAGGACATCCTCCGCGACTTCTCGGACAAGGATCGTGAGTTCGTGGCGCTCTACTTCGGCGAGGGGCTCGACGCCGAGCAGATCGCGGCGCGCATGCAGATCAGCGTCAAGACGGTCTACTCGAAGAAGCACAAGATCCAGTGCCGCATCGATCGCCTCGTGGGCGATCGCCTCGGCCTCGCGGCGTGATCGCCGCACAACCTCGCGCGCCGATGTGATACGTTCGCCGCATGATTCGGCGCATCGTTGCTCACCTGCCCATCGGCGCGGCGCTCTTTCTTTCGCTCTCGTCGCTCGGTTGTGGGGGCGGCGGCTTCGGCGATCCTCCGTCCGAGCCGCCGGCCGATGAATACGGCGCGTGCGCAAGGTTCCACGAGATCGTGGGGCCCGCGACCTGGGTCAACCCCGACGACACCATGAGCGCAGGGTGCGCATCTCCGCCCGACAAACACGTGTGCGTGAGCGGCATGGTCATCGTCGCGATCGATCGCTTCGACGAGACCGGCGAAGGCCAGATCGGCAACTACTACGTGCAGGACGCCGGCGACGACCCTCCCGAATACGGCGGGATGACGGTCTTCCGGCCCACGTTTACGCCTCCCGATCTTCGCCTCTTCGAAGGCGACGTGGTCGACCTGAACGGCCTCTTCACCGAGTTCTTGGGGCCGACGGCGGGCAAGTTCGGCCAGTGCCGGACGCTGCCCGAGGTGAGCGGGACCATGGGCTTCCGGTTCGATGGAAGCCGAGCGGTCGAGCCCAAGGTCATCTCGGTGCTCGACCTCAAGTCGTACGAGACGGCGCGGCAGCACCTCGGCATGTTGGTGAAGATCGAGAACGTCACCCTCACCGACGACGGCGCCAATTCGAGCGGCCGGTACACGGCTCCGCTCGACGTAGGCGGCGGGATCTCGGCCGCCGACGTGCCCAAGATCTCGAACGAGCTCTACGACATCGAGGCCGAAGGGCCGGCGCTCACGCAGGGCGGCACGTTCTCGTCGATCACGGGCATCGTCACCTACTTCTACGGCTTCAAGATCGCGCCCCGCTCCGCTGCGGACTTTCAACCTTGACGGTTCTCCGTCTCGCTGCCGCGTCGCTCATCGTGTCGCTCGTGGGCTGCGGAGCAGCCTCGGGGGACACCGCGCTGCCGATCGCCTCGCTCGCGACGGCGCGCGCCGACATCGCGCCCAAGCTCGATGTCCGAACGTTCGCGGGTCGTCCCCGTCTCGCCGCGGTCACGCGCGACGGTGACCCGTTCGCCGCCGTCGTCGCCGCCGTCGCGACCGACGTCGATCCCGCGGTCACCACGGCGCTCGCCGCGTTGGTCGAGGCGCGCCTCCGCGCGGCTGGGATCGAGGCCGACATCCGCGTGGATCGCAGCGCGTTTCACGTCCGCGCGTGGCTCCCCGACGGCGCGCGCGCGCGCGCGTTCCTCACCGCGCTCGCCGGCGCGTTCGCGCGCGAGGTGACGGACGGCCCCGAGCTCGTCCACGTCTCGACGCGCCTCGCCTCGCTCAAGCGCAACCCGCTCGACGCCGCGGAGATCGAGCCCGTCGCGGCGTGCACGGGCGCGCTCGGGATCGCGCCGGGAGATCGCGCCGTCGACGCGGTGATGCAAGGCGGAGCCCGCGCGCTCGACGCCGCGCGCAGGGCCGCGCTCACCGCGCAGCGGACGGCGATCGGCGTGACGGGCCCCCACGACGCGGTCGCCGCCGTCGCACGCGCGCTCGAGGACACGAGCGGCTGGATGGACGGCTCCCCCGCGATCGACGCGTGGCCCTCGTCGGACGCGGCGGGCGTCTACGCGATCCCTTCGCCGGATCACAAGCCCGTCGTTCGTCTCACCGTCGCCGCCCGCATCGCGGATCCTGCGCTCGCGGTCGGCGCCGCCGAGAGGCTCGGCGCGCCGTCGTCGGCGCTCGCGATGAGGCTCGGCGCGCTCGCGTCGCCGTATCGCATCGTCGAGGTCGTGGGCGCCGCGCGCCCGCGTGGAGGGTGCGTCAGCGTCGTCGCCGAGCCCGTCGCCGGCGCGCCCGAAGCGAGCAACGCGATCGTCGCCGCGATCGTGAAGAGCGAGATCATCGCCGCGGCCGGCGCCGTCTCTTCGCCCCTCTCCGCGATGCACCTCGTCGCCGCCGCCGATCCACGCGAAGCGGCGTCGCGCGCCGCGTGGTGGTCGCTCGCCGCGGCCGCGCCCCCTTCCCCGCCGCGATGGGCGACGGCGTTGGGCTTGCCGGCGGAGCGCGCTCGCGTCGAAGGCGCGCGATTTCGATCCGATCTCGAGAAGCTCGTCGCGGAGCGTGGCCCCGTCGCGGAGCGAAAGCTCAGCGCGGAGCGTGGCCAGAGCGAGATCTGGGTGATGCTCGCGAGCCCGTGCGCCCCCGCGGACGACGCGACGAACGAGGCAGGCTCGGCCGCGCTCGCGATCCTCGCGGCGGGGCGCGCGCCGAAGCCCGCCGACGGCGTCGTCGTGGAGCCTTGGATCACCGTCGACGGCGTCGGGATCATCGCGCACGCCGCGGCGCTCGACGATCGTGAGGGCGCGCTCGATCTCGCGAGGCGCGTCGCGGACGCGGCCGCGCGCACGCTCGTCGCCTCGCCGCTCGATCGCGACGTCATCACGACCTCCCGCGGCGTGGCGCTCGACCACATCGAGCGCGCGCAAGGCCCGCGCGGGGCTGCGTTCGGCCTCCTCGCGAGCGCGCTCGCGCCGGGATGCCCGTCGTGCGTCGATCCTTTTGGGCTCTACAAACAGATCGTGGCGGTCTCTCCCGAGCTCGTCCGCGCGCGACGCGAGACGATCCTCGCGGGCCCGCTTCGCGTGGCCGTGATCGCGAACGCGGACGCGGCGCAGGCGACGGCGGCGGCCGACGCGATCGACCGATGGCTCTCGCCGAACGCGGGACGAAGGAGCTGCGCGGCGGCGAACGCGCTCGCGGCAAAGCCTGGAAAACAAGAGCTTCGCAACGAAGGTGGGCTCGCGCAGGGGCTCGTCGCGATCCGCGTTCCGGCGCCGGGCGCGATCGGTCGTGTCTACGCGGAGCTCACCGAGGCGGCGCTCGACGGCCAAGATGGTCTGGTCGGGCCCAAGATGTCCGAGCACGCAGCGATCGTGAGCGCCCGCTTGATCGGCGGCGCGCGCGCGCCCGCGTTGGTCGTGGATCTTCGCGCGCCGCAGGAGGGCCTCGCCGCGGCGATGACGGACCTTCGCGCGTCGCTCGCGCATCTCGGGCCCAAGCTCGACGACGCCGCGCTCCGGCGAGCGAGCGCGATCGCGGAGCAACGAGCCCTCGCCGCGCGCCTCGATCCCAGGCGTCGCATCGCGCAACTTTGGCGTGGGGCTCCGCCTGCGCAACAGGGTCGTCCCACGCTCGACGCCTGGCGCACGTACGTCAGTCGCGCGCTCTCGGAGAGCGAGCTCGTCACGGTCGAGACGCGCGCGGAATGAGCCGCGCTTTTTGGTGAAGGAAAAAAGGAGTTCCCACGAACGTCGGCGAACGTAGTAGAACCCTTCGATGAAGCCCGCGTCCCCCTGGAGCGTGGTGGGGGGACACAGGGCGCACAGCGGCGGAGCGGATGGAGGCATATCTCGGAGCGGCAGTCGGGTTCGTGCTCGTCCTCGTAGGGCTCGCCTATGGGTTTGGGCTCTTCGCCCAAAAGGACGAAGGCACCTCTCCCAAACCGGACGAGCGTAAACCGCCGGCGCCTTCAGGCGGCGCGGCGCGCGCGGACAAGCCCAAGCCCGGCAACGAAAAGCCCAAGCCAGAAGCGAGCGAAGGCAAGCCAAAGGCGCCGCGTGACGACAAACCTCCGCCCAGCGAAGGCAAGGCGCCCGCGAGCGGAGGCAAGCCCAAAGCGCCCGCGAGCGAAGGCAAGCCCAAAGCGCCCGCGAGCGAAGGCAAGCTCGTCACCAAGCCTCAGCAGGAGCACGCCGTACCAGCGCTCAGCGACCTGCTCGAGGACAGCGACGACGACGTCACCATCGTCACGCTCGCGCCGCGCATCGATCTGAACGACGTGCTCCACGTCGAGACCGAAGCGGAGACCAAAGAAGAGCC
>CAYTJL010000006.1:80372-86084 GCA_964437785.1 uncultured Polyangiaceae bacterium | reverse complement strand
ACACCCAAGCCCGCGGAGCCGGCGCCCAAGCCCGCGGAGCCCGAGCTGCCCCCGGCGTGGAGCCCGCAGGACGACGAGGACGAGCCCGCTGTCGCAGCGTCCGCCGTCCCGATCTTCTCGGACGACGACGCGCAGGTCGACGAGCCTACGCGCGTCTCGGCGCTCATCCTCGTGGCCGCGGCGGCGGGCACCGATCGCGGCCGCAGGCGCAAGCGCAACGAGGACTGCTTCGTCGTGCTCGAGGAGCACAACCTGTTCGTCGTCGCAGATGGAATGGGCGGCCACGCGGGCGGCGAGATCGCGAGCAGGCTCGCCGCGGACACGATCGCGGAGGCCTTCCGCACAGGGAATTTCAAGGGCGAGCCGTACGCCAACGTCCCGCGCAGAGGCAGCGAGCTGGCGCTCGCCATCCAGATGGCGAACCGCGCCATCTTCGACCGCGCCAAGAACGAGACCGCGCTCACCGGCATGGGCACGACGGTGGTCGCGGCCCGCTTCTCGCCGAACAAACAGCGCGTCTACATCGGTCACGTCGGCGACAGCCGCGCCTACCGCCTCCGCTCCGGCGAGCTCCAGCAAATCACCACGGATCACACGATGGGCGCGAGCGGCGTCACCGGCCCGCTCGCGAGCCACCTGCTGCGGGCCGTCGGCATCTTGCCCGCGGTCAAGATCGATCTCCTCATCGGCCGGCCGCGCCCCGAGGACATTTACCTGTTCTGCAGCGACGGGCTCACCAAGATGGTGCCGAACGATCAGATCCGCGAAGCGCTGGTCGGCGAGAAGAACCTCGACAAAGCCGTCGAGAAGCTCGTCGAGCTGGCGAACGCGCGCGGCGGGCGCGACAACATCACCGTGGTCCTCGTGCAAGTGAAAGATCCGCGGGGGCTCGCGGAGTACGTCAAGCAAAAGAGCTAGCCCAAACATCCCTCGGTGCGCACAGTCCCGCTCTGCCCCTTCTCGATTGGCACGCTGCTGTGGCAATCACAGGACGGCGGGTGGACCCTCACGGCGGTGGTGCGCGGCACCTTCTCGCTCGTGCAAGGCCGCGAGGCGTTGCTCGCAGATGTGCAAGACCCGGTGTACGGCGGCGCGGACGAGCTCGTCCCGCTCAAGGTTCACACCGACGTGCTCCTCACGGGCAGCGCGTTCGCTCCTCACGGTGAGGCGCTCGACGCGTTCGTCGCGCGGCTCTCGGTCAAAGGGACCTCGGGGCTCTTGCTCGACAAATCCATCGGCGTGGTCGGCGATCGCGTTTGGATCGAAGGCCCGGACGGCTTCGAGCCCAGCGCGCCGCGACCGGTGTACTCCGTGCCGCTCCAGGCGGAGCGCGCCGAGCGCGGGCCCGACAACCCCGTCGGCTTCGATCTGACCCGCGCTCCCGTAGTAGGCGCGCTCGCGCTGCCCAACCTCGAGGCGATCGACGACGCGTCCCCCGGCGGAGGCGTCACGGGCCCGCTGCTCCCGCGCGCGCGCTCCAGGCGCAGCGCGCTGAAGAGCGACGGGTGGGCGTGGGCGACCGAGCCTCCTGCGATCACCTCGGACGTCGGGCCTTGCTTAGCGCACGGGCCCATGCCGAAGGGCTTCGACTTGAGCTTCTTCAACACGGCGCCCGTCGATCAGCGCATCGACGCGCTCCCGCTCGGGGCCTCGCTTCGCTTCGAGAACCTCCACCGCGAGCACGCCTTCTTCGAAGCGCTCCTCCCGCACGTCAAGGCCAAGGTCTTCCTCGTGTCGCCCGATCTCGATCAAGGCGTCGAGATCGCGATGCGCTGCGACACGGTCTGGATCGACACGGATCGCGGCGTGGTCACGCTCACGTGGCGCGGGCTCGCGAGCGTCTCCGCGCCCAGGTCCGACGCGCTCGGGCTCTTGGTCGTCGCGGCCGAGCCCAAGGGCAGGGAGCTTCGCTACGAGCACATCCAGAAGATTTTGATGGAAGGGACGAGCGTCTCGCTCGACGAAGAGTCGTTCGCCGAGATCACGCGGCCGCTGACCGGGGACACCATCCGCGAGCGGATCGTGCTCCCCGCCGCGCTCTACGAGGATCCGCCGCGGGCGATCCCCATCGTCGCGCAAGCCCAACGCGGAGGCGCGAGCCCCTTGAGCGGGCCCGCCGCCCACGTGCCGGCCGACTACGAGGAGCTGTCCCCCGATGATCTCATCGAGAGCACGACGACGACCTCGTCGATCACGATTCAGCGCTTGGGGGTTCGTCTGCCGGAGGACACGTTCGCGGACGAGCCGCCGCTCATGGGCGGGCACGACGAGCCGGAGGAGTGATCACTCTTCGAAGGCGACCGCGTCTTCGAGCACGGGCTCGGCCTCGACGGGCGCGTCCTCCTCCTCGAAATCGTCCTCGTCCTCGTCGTCCTCATCCTCGACGTCCTCGACGTCCTCTTCCTCGTCGCGGGCGAGCACGGGGAGCCGGCGCTTGCCAACGGGACCCTCGTCCACGTAGTCGCGCAGGGCCATCATGTCGCGCAGCGCTTCGAGCTTCGCGAGGGCCTTCACCTCTACCTGACGGATGCGCTCGCGCGTGAGGTTCATGATGGCACCGACGTCCTCCAACGTTGTCCCGCCCCGGTCGGCCACGTCGAGAGCGCAGCTCTCGTTCATGTCCCACACCTCGAGGTCGGGGAAGTTCAGCTTGATCGCGCCGGTCCGGGCCGACACGTCGAGGAAGAGGTGGTGCTTGCACGAGACGTACGGGCACGGCCGCGGGCCCTCGGCGCACTCGGCGCGCGTACGCGGCTTGTAGTAGTCCGACTCGGGGTAGAGCATCCGCCCGATCTCGAGCTCGCGCTTGGTCATGCGCTTGACGCTGATCGTGCGCGCGCGCACCTCGCGCTTGCGGCGCGACCGGCGTTGCTCGCGGGTCACCGCGGTCGCCGAGGTGTTCGGGGCGGCCTTGAGCGCGAGCGCGCCGTCAATCTCCGGGGTGCCTTCCGCGTCACCGCCGAGGATCGTCTCGCCCGCATCGATCCCGTCCTCGAACTTCTGCTCTACCATCGTCATTGCGATCCTCCGTTCTCATCGGGCCGTGCACGCGCGCGGAGGCGATCAGCACCTGGCCGAGGCGGATCGCGCGTACACGAAAGGCGCTCACCGCTCATGGAGCGGCGCTCGCTGGGATGGTTTGGCCATTGGCCTGTCCATCCCTCGTCATCGATTGTGCGGCGGGGCTCAGCCCGCCTGGTGGAAATGAGACGTTGGCGAGCGGACGTGGTCCGCCCCCGAGCCCCTCATGAGTCCGCTGTCGCGGGCCCACATCGGGGTAAAAACCTTTGTTTAGAGCCTGGAGAGCTAGCCGACGGCCTTCGTTGACGTTGCGTTGCCCAGCGAGCCATCGTGATGCTTTGCCAGGCGGGACGCCGCCATCAACCTTGCTTCGATGCCGGAGAGCTTTGATACGAGGTCCTTTGCCAGCGACTCCGCTGCTGCCAGCTCGTTGGCAATGGCCCTTCCAGTGGTCTCGCTCTTATGGTCTCTCGCGGCCTCTCGGATGCCGTCGAAGACCTTGGCGATGCTCCGCTCGAGGTCCTCGATGTCGCTCCTTACGAACAGAAATCCTCGTTGAATCTCCTCAATCGTCAGGTCATCCGCCATCATCTCTTTGATGCGCAGGATTTGTCGGACAACCGTGGCGGGGTACATCCCCTGAGAGCCTTGGTGCTTGCCCTTCCTCCCCACGCGAACGCTGCGAGGCAAGAGGCCGAGCTGCACGTATTTTCGTAAGGTAGCTTCGCTGAACTTAATCTCGTACGACGCAAAGACGGCGAGGATCTCCGCAGACGTGATCCCTTGAGGGTGCTCCCGTTCAATGCGGTCGAGCACGTCGTCGGTGATCCCCTGCAAGTCCGCCCTCCGAGCTCCTCCCCCACCTTTTTTGCCGGTGGAGGTCGTTAGGACGTCTTCCGCCCTGTCGACGAAAGTGAATGTATTCCACTCAGTAGAAACAGGTCAACAATGGCCTGCACGATTTTTGTCTTGTCGTCCATAAAAGCGCCGAATGGAGCCTCAAGAAGAAGGCACTAGGACATTTTTCGTCTCACAAAAAAGGCTTCGAGCCCCCCGGCGCGAGCAGCATACCTACCCTATCCTACCTAGTGAAGTTCTCAGCCTGGGCCCGGGGACGGGGTAGGCTCCGCTGGATGCCCAAGCCCCCCGCCCCTCCCGAAGGCCACGAGGGCGTGCTGCGCGACGTGAGCGCGCGGGGAGTTCGAACGCGGGTGCTCGAAGCCGGGCGCGAAGGCGCGCACGCGGTGGTGATGGTCCACGGGTTCTTGACCAGCCACCGCGCGTTCGAGGACGCCGCCGAGCCGCTCTCGGCGCGCTACCGCGTGATCGCGCCCGACCTGCCGGGCTTCGGCGAGAGCGAGAAGCCGAGCCCGGCGCGCTACCCCTACGGCATCGAGGCGTACGCCGAGGCGGTCGCGGACGTGATCGCGGCGTTCGACGTAGGCCGGGCGACCGTCGTCGGTCACTCGATGGGGGGCGCGATCGCGCTCACGCTGGCCGCCGAGCACCCGGAGCTGGTGCAGCGGCTCGTCCTCGTCGACACGCTCTGTTACCCGTTCCCGATGAGCTTCCGCGCCAAGGTGCCGCTCTGGCCGGTGATCGGCGGCGTGATCTTCAAGCAGCTCTACGGCAGGACGTGGTTCCGCCGTCATTTCCGCGAGACGCTCTACGGGCCGACGTTCGCCGATCCGCCGAGCGAGCGCATCGACTGGCACTACGAGCGCTTCAACGGCCCGAGCGCGCGGGAGAGCGCGCACGCGGTGATGCGCGCGGTGCTCGACACGCGCGCGGTGGTCGCGCGCGTCACGCGCATCCAGGCGCCCGCGCTCGTGGTTTGGGGGCGCGACGATCGCGTCTTCCCCGCGACGCACGCGGGGCGCCTCGCGCGCGAGCTGCCGCGCGGCAAGCTCGTGATGCTCGAGGCCGGGCACTCGCCCCACGAGGAGAAGCCGCGCGAGCTCGCCGCGATGATCGCTGAATTCATCGAGGGGAGGCGGTGACGTCGCCCTCGTCTCTCTTCGTCCGGCGCTTCCGCGCGACGAGGGGCGCGCCCTTGGGCCTCGCGATCGTCGTCGCGCTCGCGGTCTTCGCGATCGCGGGGCCGCTCGTCGTGCCGCACGACCCCTTCACGAGCGATCTCTCGCTGCGCCGCACGGAGACCGGCGCGCTGCCCGGGCCTTCGTCTTCGCACTGGCTCGGCGTCGATCCGCTCTTCCGCGATCTCGTCGCGAGGCTCGCCGAAGGCGCGCGGCTCTCGCTCACCGTGGCGCTCGCGGCGACGCTCGTCGCGACGTCGATCGGCGCGCTCGCCGGCGTCCTCTCGGGGATGCTCGCGGGCACCAAGCTCCGCGCGATCGACGCGGCGTTGATGCGCGTCGTCGACGCGCTGCTCGCGCTGCCCTTCCTTCTCTCGGTCACCGCGATCGGCGTCGCGCTCGGGCGCTCGACCGCGCTCACCGAGCTCATCGTGCTGGGCGCCGTCGGGTGGACGGGCACCGCGCGCGTCGTTCGCGCGCGAACGATGGAGGTGCGCTCGCTCGAATTCGTCGAGGCCGCGCGCGCGCTCGGCGCGAGCACGCGCTGGATCATCACGCGTCACATCGCGCCGAACGTCGCGCCGATCGCGATCGCGACCGCGTCGGCGACCGTCGCGCAGATGATCCTCGCCGAGGCGGTGCTCGGCTACCTCAC
>CAYTJL010000006.1:42534-80272 GCA_964437785.1 uncultured Polyangiaceae bacterium | reverse complement strand
CGTCGGCGACCGTCGCGCAGATGATCCTCGCCGAGGCGGTGCTCGGCTACCTCACGATCGGCGCGCCTCCGCCGGCCGCGTCGTGGGGTCGCATGCTCTACGAGGGCGAGCGCTTCCTCGGCGCGCGCCCCGCGCTCGTGATCGCGCCGGGCCTCGCGATCGTGCTCGCGGTGCTCGGCTTCGCGCGCGTGTCCGACGGGCTGCGCGGCGCGCTCGATCCCAAGGCCACGCGCGAGCCGCCCGGGCGCGCGTCGTGGGTCCCCATCGATCTGCTGCTCGCGGCGGCCGCGATGTTGCTCCTGACGCTCGCGGCGCCGAACGAGGTCGCGCCCCCGTTGCCCTCGCGCGGATCGCCGGAGCCTCGGCGCGGCGGCGTCGTCCACCTCGCGACGCTCACGAACCTCCAGACGCTCGATCCTGCGCTCGCCTACAACGAGGTCGCGCGGCCGATGACCCAGCTCATCTTCGCGCGGCTCGTCGCGTGGTCCGCCGATGGCCGCGTCGTGCCGGATCTCGCGCGCTCGATCGAGCGCTCGCCCGACGGCGTGCGCTATCGCTTCGAGCTCCGATCCGGCGTCCGCTTCCACGACGGCGCCGAGCTCGGCGCGAAGGACGTGAAGCGCTCCATCGAGCGGCTCCTCCACCCCAAGGTGCCGACGCCCGCGGCCCAGATGTTCGAGACCATCCGCGGAGCGCGCGCGTACCGCGCGGGCAAGGCGAACGAGATCGTGGGCCTCCGCGTGCTGAGCGAGCGCGAGATCGAGATCGACCTCGAACGGCCGGATGCGGCGCTCCTCTCCAAGCTCACGCTCGCGTTCGCGGCGCCGGTGTGCCCGTCGATGGGGCCCGCGTCGGATCCGCGCGCGCAGCGCCTTCCGTGCGGGGCAGGCCCCTTCAAGCTCGCCGTGTGGGAGCCGGACAAACGCGTGCGGCTCGAGCGGCACGAGGGCTACTTCGTGCCAGGGAAGCCCTACCTCGACGCGATCGAGTGGTCGCTCGCGGTGCCGTCGGTGTCGCAGCGCTACAAGCTCGAGCGCGGCGAGATCGACTACACGCGCGATCTGTCGGGCGCCGACGCTGCGCGCTATCGCGGCGCGAGCGCGTGGGCCGACCGAGGCCGGTGGACGACGAACGCGACCACCACAGGCGTGTTCCTCAACACCGAGGTGCCGCCGTTCGACAACCGCTCGATCCGCCGCGCCGTGAGCCTCGCGCTCGATCCCTCGGCGCTCGAGCGGCTGAGCCCGGACGTGATGGCGATCGATCGCGTGCTGCCCCCGAGCATCCCCGGGCCTCGCCGCGACAAAATCCTCCGGCGGCACGACGTGAGCGCCGCGCTCGCCGCGATGAAGGACGCGGGCTACCCGTTCGATCCGGTGACGAAGCGCGGCGGGTACCCGCGCGAGATCGACTACCTCGTGGTGCCCGACAGCTTCGATCAAGCGAGCGCCGAGATCTGGCAGCAGCAGCTCGCCCGCGTGGGCCTCCGCGTCCGGCTGCGGCTCGTGACCTACGCGACCTTCCTCGTCGAGAGCGCGCGGCGCGGCGCGACGGCCATGGGCAAAGGGGGCTGGGGCGCGGACTTCCCGGATCCTTCGAATTTTTACGAGCCGCTCTTCTCGTCCTCGTCGATCGCGGACGACGGCTCCGAGAACGCCTCGTTCTATTCGAACAAAGAGCTCGACGCGCTGCTCGACCGCGCGGCGCGCGAGGGCGACGTCGAGGCGCGCAACGCCACGTTCGCGAGGATCGAAGAGATCCTCCACGAGGACGCGCCGTGGGTGCCGGCGTTCGTCACGCGCACCTACGAGCTGTGGCACCCATACCTGCGCGGGTACGAGCCGCACGCGGTGCTCCTCCAGCGCTTCGACGATCTCTGGCTCGATCGAGCGACCCGCGAAGGCGGAGTCGCGACCAACGTCGACCGTCGCGAGGGGCTCTCCGCGCTCGCGCTCGGGACGTGGAGGCGCAGGTGAGCGCGCTCGCGCGTCGCGTGGCGCGCCGCCTGGGCTGGGCGGCGCTGGTGATCGCCATCGTGACGACGTTCTCGTTCGTCGCCATCTTCGCGCTGCCCGGCGACCCGGCGCGCATGATGCTCGGGCCGCAGGCGTCGTCCGCGGACGTCGCGCACGCGCGGCAGATCTACGGCCTCGATCGACCCATGTACGTGCAATACGCGCGGTTCGTCGCGCGCCTCGTCCACGCGGGCCCGCGCGCGATCGACCCCAAGCGCGACAAGGACCACGGCACGTGCGCGAGCGTCGCGCTCGGCGTCCACGTCGATCTCGGATACAGCTTCTTTTACAGGCGCCCCGTGGTGGATCTGCTCGCGGCGCGGATCCCGCGATCGTTCGAGCTGGGCGTGACCGCGCTCGTGATGCAGCTCTTCGTGGGCCTCTTCTTGGGCGTCGTCGCGGGCGCGAAGCGCGGCACCGCGTGGGACGAGGTCGCGATGGGCGCCGCGCTGCTCGGCATGTCCGCGCCTACGTTCCTCGTCGGGCTCGCGCTGCGCCACGTGCTCGCGTATCGGCTCAAGCTGCTCCCGTTCGACGGCTACGGCGCGACGCCGTCCGAGCACCTGCGATCGATCGTGCTCCCCGCCGCGACGCTCGGCGTCTACGGCGCGGCGATCTACGCGCGCATCGCGCGCGACGAGGTCGCGGGCGCGCTCGGCTCGGACCACGCGCGCACGGCCAAGGCCAAGGGCGCGGGGCCGCTCCGCGTGCTCGTGGCGCACGCGCTCCGCAACGCGCTCGCGCCGATCGCGACGCTCGCGGCGCTCGATCTCGGCGCGCTGCTCGGCGGCGCGGTCGTGACCGAGCGGCTCTTTCGGTGGCCCGGCGTAGGCATGCTCGTGGTCGACGCGCTCTTGAACCGCGACGCGCCGGTCGTCTTCGGCGCCGTGCTGTTCTCGTCGCTCGCGGTCGTGACCTCGATGCTCGCGCTCGACGCGCTGCTCTACGTGGCGGATCCGCGGCGCCGCAGCGCCTAAAAGAAACGATTTTCGGCGGCAACCAGCGTGGTAGTGTCGCGCGCCATGGCCATCATCCTCACGGAGCCAATGGTCGCCGAGATGGCGCCGAACCCGAAGGCCCTGCTCGACGGGCGCGGCGTGGTGAAGAAGGGCGCGCTTCGAAAGCTCGCCAAGAGCGCGGACGGAACCATCGTCTTCGGCCTCTGCCAGGGCTCGGGCAAGGCGCCGTACGCGATCTGGATGGATCTCGACGGCGGCGATCGACCCGCGGTCAAGTGCACGTGCCCGTCGCATCAATATCCGTGCAAGCACGGGCTCGCGCTGATGCTCGCGTTCGTCGCGAACGGCGCGTCGTTCCCGGTCGCGGAGCCCCCCGCGGAGGCCGTCGAGAAGCGCGCGAAGAGGGCCGAGCGCGCCGAGAAGAAGGCCTCGACCCCCGACGTACCGAAGAAGGTCAACAAGGCCGCGCTCGCCAAGAAGACGCAGGAGCAGAGCGACGCGCTCGACACGCTCGAGACCTTCGTCCTCGACCTCGTGTCGAGCGGGCTCGGCGGGCTCACGGCCAAGCACATCAAGGCGATCGACACGCAGTCGAAGCGCCTCGCCGACGCGGACATGCGGCGCGCGGCGCAGGCGCTCGTGCGGCTCTCGGCGCTCGTCGCCGACGAGGATGACGACGACGACGACGACGAGGACGACGGCGGCAAGAAGGCCGCGCGCGGCCTCTCGGAAGAGCGGCAGTCGCAGATCGCGTCGCTCGTCACGCAGCTCTGGGTCACCATCAAAAAGGGCCGCCGCGCGCTCGAAGGCAAGCTCGACGAGGGCACCACGCAAGGCGAGGCCGACGCGCAGGTCGAGTCGATCTTGGGCAAAGCCTTCCAGCTCCCCGAGCTCAAGGAGGCGGGCTACTGGGTCACGGACAGGAGCCTGATCGAGCTCGCGCACGAGCGCGTCGACGAGCCGACGATCGAGATGATCACCGCGACGGGCTACATGCTCGATCTCGGCGACGGCGCCATCCACCAAGAGATCACTCCCCTGCCCTACACGGCGCTCAAATTCGCCAAGCTCCGCGGCTCGCGCATGGGCACGGTCACCATCAAAGAGGCCGGGCTCTACCCCGGCGACGTGATGAACCGGCGCGTTCGCTGGGACGACAGATCCGTCACCGAGAGGCCGCGGGAGCCCTCGGATCTCACGGCGCTCCACGGCCACGCAAGATCGCTCGACGCGCTCATCAAGGCGCTGCGCGCGCAGATCAAGAACCCGCTCAACCCGGAGAGCGGCGTCGGCCTCTTGTCGGTCAAGCGCTTCGGCGACGCGGGCGGCGCGCTCGTCGCCGAAGATCACGCGGGCGCGCGGCTCGTGATCCGCGATCCCAAGCGCGTCCCGTTCGCGACCACGCGCAACCTCCGCTACGCCGCGGGCGCGTTCGCGACGCCGGCTCTCGACGAGAGGGCGCCCGTGTCGCTCGCGGTGAGGCTCCACCTCGATCCGGCGACGCGCGGCGTGGTGGGGCAAGCGCTCGCGCTGTTCGCAGGCGGCGAGCACGTCCGGCTGGGGCTCTAGCGAGCGAGAAGAGGAGCGCGAAGAAAATGCCCAAAGAGACGCTGAAGAACCTGGATCGCGACGCTGAGCGGTTCCTCTTCGCGGGTGCGCAGGTGGCCCGCACCGACGCCGCGCTCGACGCGGCCAAGGCCAAGCTCGGGCCGCTCGCGCAGAAGGCGCCCGCCATCGCGAAGGTCGTCGAGCAAATCGAGAAGGTGCAGAAGGCCACGCCCAAAGCCGCAGCGTCCGAGGTGCTGAACCTCGCGGCGCTCATGGCGCAGGTGCGCGGCGCGCAGGCGGCGCCGTTGCCCGCGCCCGAGGGTGATCTCACGCCGCTCCCCAAGACCGATCCCATCGGATCGATCCTCGCGCCGATCGAGATCACATCGCTCATCAACGCGCTCACCAACACGGGCGACGTCAAGCACAGGCCGCGCATCATCGCGGACGCCGTCGAGCGCGATCGGGTCCGCGACCTTCGCCTCTTGCCGTATTACGTCGCGGCGCTCGGCGACGCGGGCGTCGGCTACGTGGTCAAAGATCGGCTGCTCCCCAAGCTCGGGAGCCTGGTCGCGCCCGAGCTGCGCGCGTCGCTCAACCTGCAGGGTCGCGCGCTCGACGCGAAGAAGCTCAGCGTGCTCGCCGAGATCGAGGGGCCCGCGAGCCAATCGCTGCTCATCGAGGCGTGCGAGAGGGGATCACCCGAGCTGCGCGCGACGGCCGTCCACGAGCTCAGCGCGCTCGATCCCGCCGCGGCCGAGCCCATCGCCGTCAAGCTCGCGTCCTCGGATCGATCCGCCGACGTCAAGCGCGCCGCGATCCGCGCGCTCGCCGGCGCGACGGGCGACGCCGCGCTCGATCTCTTGTTCGACGTGTTCCTCAAGAGCCCCGAGCACCGCAGCACCGCGGGCATCTCGCTCGCGGCGATCAAGCACCCCAAGGCGACCGAGCGCGCGCTCGCGCTGCTCACGCCCGAGCTCTACGCGCTCGGCCCGTTCCGCGCTCCAAAGGCCGACACCAAGGCCAAGAAGGCCGAAATCGAGCGCTTGGAGAGGGAGCACGCGGCCAAGGTCGAGCTGCTCGACGCGATCTTGGATCTGCTCGCGGGCCGCGCCGACGACCGCACGCACAAGGCCGTGCTCGGCGTGTTCCGCGAGCACAAAATCAAGGACGTCCGCGAGTCCGCCGCGCGATCGCTCCTCAAGGGCGGGTACGAGGGCGCGTTCGACGAGCTCGCGCCGAGCGTCCTCAAGGCCGGCTACGACGTGAAGAGCGAGTTCATCGAGGGCGTCATCGCGCGCGATCCGGGCCGCGCGTTCGAGCGCCTCGGCCGCTTCTTGGATCGCGCGACCATGAAGACCAAAGATCAAGCCGAATTCGCGGGCATGATCTTGGGTCACATCGAGGCGAGCGCCGACGCGGAGCCCTCCGACGAAGAGGGCGTGACCGCCGAGGACGCGGCGCTCGCGGGCTCATCGATCTTCCGCTCGGATCCGCGCTGGGTCGACGCGGTCCTCGCGCTCATCGATCACCCCGAGTTGCAGTCCGAGGCGCTCGACGTGATCGCGGTCGCGAAGCCCCTGAAAGCGCTCGACGCGGTCCTCGCGATCGCGGGCAAGATCAAGCGCGAGAACGCGTGGAACCTGCTCCAGGTGCTCACCGGCTACAAAGACCCGCGCATCGCGCCGCTCCTCATCGGCTTCCTCGATCTGCTCGGCGGATACTGGGGGCGGCGCACGGTCTACCACGCGATCCGCGACTACGACGACGCGTCGCTCGGGCCCGCGCTCGCCATGTGGGCGAAGAGCAAGAAGCGGCTCGAACAGCGCGACAAAGACGAGATCGCCGCGATCGTGCAGTTCCTGGAGCGCGACCGTACGCTCACCGCAGGGGTTTGATAGCGGGGGTTTGGGGGGCCTTCGGGTCCCCCCATCGAATCAGCGGCGCGGCGGGCGCAGCGAGAGCGTGCTCTGCGCGCCCTTCGGCAAGTTGCGATCGACCCACAGGAGCCACGCGGGCAAGACGAGCACGGCCGCGAGCAGGCACGCGACCTCGCCGAGCACCGCGGCCTTGCCCAGGCTGCCGACCGCGGAGTTCATCGATTTGACGAGCGCGAGGTAGCCGAGCGTGGTCGTCATGCTGCACAAGATCACGGCGCCGCCCGTCTCGCGCACCGCGGCGACCGCGCCGCCGGCGCCCTCGCGCACGTAGCGCTGCACCACGTTGACCGCGTAGTCGACGCCGATGCCGAACGTGATCGGCAGCGCGATGAAGTTCAAGAAGTTGAGCTTGACCCTCACCGCGACGAGCAGCCCCGCCATCCAGAGCACGCCCACGAGCAGCGCGGTGATGACCGCGACCGCGGCGCGCCCCGCGCGGAAGGCCAAGATGACCACGAGCACCGTCGCGCCGAACGAGAAGAGCACCGCGGGCGGGACGTCGTCGATCACGGCCGACATCATGTCGGCGTAGATCACCGCGCGGCCTGATCCGCGCACCGTGCTGCCGTCGGGGAGCTTGGTCTCGCGGTACGAGTCGGCCCAGCGGAAGAGGTAGTGCGCGTCGTCGATCGCCTCGGGCGAGATGGGCGTGATGTACATGATGCGCCCGCGCGTGCCGTCGCTCTCGGTGAACATGCGCGCGGCGCCGTCGGGCAGGTCGTTGATGTCGAAGGGCTTGATGTCGTCGGCCGGCAGGTACGGCTCGAGCTTCTTCCAATCCTCCTCGCTCACGGCGCCGCGCTTCTTGGCCTTGATCACCTTCTCTTTGAGCGCGAGCAAAATGGGGATTTTCTCGGCCTGATCGTCGGGCACGAGGTCCTGCAGCGCGAAGACTTTGTCGAAGGGCTTCTCGTTCGGGGGCGCGGCGTCGCGGCGCTTGTAGAGCTCGGTGCGGAGCGGCGCGATCTGCTCGGGCCTGTCGACCAGGATGGCCATGCCCTGCGCGCCGACGTACCCGGTGATCGCCTGCGCGACGTCCGAAAGGCGGCTCTCCTCTTTGCGCGCCGCGTGCTTCATCTCGGTGCGCAGGTTGCGAAGATCGTATTCCATCGGATCGGCGCGGACGTAGAGCACGGTGAGGCCGAGGCCGATCACGGCGAGGCCGATCCCCGCCGCGCCCATCAAGCGAGGCGCCTTGGGCACGATCGCCGCGAAGGGCTTTCCGAACGCGATGCCTCCCTGCGTGAGCCTGCGGAGGCGCGACATGAGCCCGGGCTTGTTGGACGACGGCGGGCCGCCCGGCGCGCGCCCGCGGATGGGCGCGATGCGCTCGATCACGGTGAGGATGGAGGGCAACGTGGCGTACGTCGCGAGCCAGCAGAGCACCATGCCGAAGCTGCCGATCATGCCGAAGTCGCGGAAGCCGCGGAACTCGGTGATCATCAGCGATCCGTACGAGGCGCTCGCGGCGAGGCCCGCGGTGAGCGTGGGCAGCCACGTGTCGCGGTGCGCGATGCGCACGCCGTCGAGGAGGCTCGCGCCGCGGCGGCGCGCCTCGAGGAAGCGCGACATGTAGATGATCGCGAAGTTGATCCCGTTGCCGGCGATGACCGTGAACAAGAAGCCCGTCGCCATGTTGAGATGGCCGACCACGAGGTACGTCGCCCCGAACGTCCACCCGACGCCGATCGCGATGGTGAGCAGCATCGCGATGAGCGTGCGAAAGCGCAGGTAATACAGGAAGACGACGGTCGCGATCATCGCGCAGCCGAGGAGGCCGACGTCCGTCAGATCTTCGTTGATCGCTTTGTACTCGGCGATGCCGCTGACGAGATCGCCCGCGTAGCCCCACTTGATGGCGGGGTCGAAGCGCTTGGGGTTCACCTCGTCGACGACCTTCTGCACCTTGCGGATCGCCTCGGACCCTTGATCGAAGTTGCTGCTGATGACCTTGGATCGGATCGCGATGACCAGCGTCTTGCCGTCGGCGGACTCGTAATAGCCGTCGGGGTAGCGATCGGTCTTGAGCGTGTCGAGGCCGAAGTCTCGCTTGATCTTCTCGGCGTTGATGGGCGGCGGCGCGTCGCCGAACTTGGTGACCTCCCATTCGAAGCGCGCGTCGACGTCCTCGCGGAGCTTTTGGAGCTTGGTCTTGTCGGCGAACAAACCCACGCGCGGCGAGAGGTAGCGGTACGCGTCGTGGATGCCGTTCTCGACGCTGCCGATCCACGGCGAGCCGATCTTCGCGATGGCCGGGACGATCTCGTCGCCGGCCTTGCGCATGGCCTCGCGCGGGGTGTTGGGGCCGCCCTCGAGCACCACGAAGATCGTCGACACGCCGGCCGTGCGACCGGCCACGCGGTGCAGCTCCTGGACGCTCGGGCGCGTCTCGGGCAGGAGCGCTTCGAAGCCCGTTTGCACGCGCAGCTTGAGCGCGAAGAACACAGCGACGATCGTCAGCAAGACCGCGATCACGAGCGGCATCGCGGGCCTGCGGACCTGGAGCTCGGCGAGGCGATACGCGAACGCGGTGCTCGATGTCGACGGCGGCGGCGCCTCTTCGTAGTCGGACGTCGAAGGTTCATCCGCGAGCTTCGGCATCGCCGGAGGCTTGGGGATGGGAGGATTGGGCTCGGTGCTCAGGGGGACCTCTCGAAAGGGCGGATGGTGGGGGAGCGCCCGACAACGGCCTTATATCAGAACCCGTGTAGGCTCCGCGTCGTGACGAGCAAAGGCGCGCCGATCAGTTTTTGGGCGCGAGCGGCGCGACGAGCTCGCTCACCACACGGACGAGCGAGATCTTGGCGGAGTCGGATCGCTTGCCGCCTGCGCTTCCTGTGCTCTCCGAGGGCGCGCGGAGGAGCGGCTCGGCGACGAACACCGCGAACGAGATGTACTCGTAGAGCCACTGGCCCAACATCGCCTCGATCTGCGCTGCGTCGGGGCCGACCATCACCGCGGCGTTCTCGAGGATGCGCTCGGGGATGAGCATGCCGTCGTCGTCGGGCCCCGCCTTTCGGAAGAGCGCGTCGTAGATGCCCGCGCCCGTCGCGAACGACGCGAGCTGCTCGCGCAGCTCGCCCGCTTTGCTCGCCTTCGCGACCTCGCGGTAGATGAGCGTGATGGCCTCGTTGAAGAGCGCGACGACCGCCGCGGGCCCCGTCGGCCGAGGCGCGCGGATGGTGGCCACGCCCGCCTGCACGAGCTGAAAGAGCGTTTGGGTCACCTCGAATTCGCCTTGGCCGATCACGCGGCCGATCTCGGCCACGGAGCGCGTGTTGTCGATGGCGTCCCAAACCTTGCGTAGCTCCTCTTCGGGCGGCTCTTTGCCCGCGGCGCGCACGGGGACGTGCTGATCCGAAGGGATGCGATCGCGGAAGTACCGCGTCTCATCCATCCTGCGCACGCCCTCCATCAAGAGGCCGTTGACCGGGAGGCTCGTGCGGCTCGTGATGCGCCCTTCGTCGTACGTGTCCAAGAAGAAGAACATCCCGTCGCCGACGCGGAGCGTGGCATACACGATCTCTTCGGCCTGCTTGCCGATGAGCTGAAACAACCGCTCACGCGTGATGAAGCCGAGCTTGACCGCGGTCTCGCCGAAGCGCGTGTCGGCCGTCACGGCCTTTGCCGTCGCCTCGATCTGCTCGGAGGTGAGCGCGCCGTAGCGATAGAGCACGTCGCCGATGCGCTCGCCTTCGACCGTGGAGCTCGCGGCGATCACGTGGCTCTGCTCGAAGAAGATGGAGCGGCTCGTCGATCCGTCGAGGACCACGAGCTCGCCGCCCCAACCCGCTTGTCCGACGAGCGCGACGATATCGCAGATGGCGCCCGCGGCGGTGATCTCGCCCGCGAGGCGGAAGACCGGCCCGTCCTCCGGGTCGCGCCGCCCGTCCTCGCCCACGTAGCGCATGACGATGAGGTGCGTGGGCGCAGGCATGAGCCGAAACGAGCCCTGGCGGGCGCGCATCCTCTGACTGGCTGTCTTCCCAACGGGATGAGCTGCGCCGGTCGCATCCACCCGCACCAGCTCGAGCCGCTCGTCGTCCATCTACGCGACCCCTTATAGCCTATTTTTCCAAACGTCACCTTTCCTCCCCGCGCCCCGGGGATTGCCACGGCCCGGCGCGCTTCGATAAAGTTCGAGGCATGAACGCGGGCCAAACCCCGGACGACGACATTCACGCTGCGCAGGCGCCCGGGATCGTGAAGATGGGTGGGGGCGCCGCGCTCGGCTCGGGCGCGCTCGCGCTGCTCATTTGTGTGCAGGCGGCGACCGGCTTTTCGCTCAGCACCTCGGCGACCGTCGGGCTCGCCGTCGTCGGCGTGTCGGGCCTAGCGTCCGCGGTGTCCGGGCTCGCGTTGATGAGGGTGCGAAGAGGTGCGGCGGTCGCCGCCATCGTGTGCTCCGCCGTGCTCCTGCTCGTGACCTCGGCGTGGCTCCTCTTCAGCGTCTCGGGCGGGCTCGTCTCGCTCTTTGCGCTGAGCGCGCCGCCCATCGCGATCGCGGCCGTGGTCCTCTCGGCGATGAGCCTCGCCCCCGCGACGCGCGTCGCCGAGGCCCGCGCGCGGCTCGCCGAGAGCGGTATGGATATGGGGATGTGATCAGCGCCCGAGCGCCCGGGCCGCCACCGCGGACGGGGGCTCAGCAGGGACAGAATTGTATTTGGCGAGGCCGCCTTGGCCGCTTTCGAGGCGAGGCAGCGTATCGCCGACCTCGACCCAGCTCACGTGAGCGTCATAAAACACGTGCGCTTGAGGGGCCTTGTCGGCCGGCCCATCCAGGCACGCTTGGGCGACGTGGACCTCGCCCGGCGCGAGCGTGGAGGTGAAGAGCATGGTCGTTCCACACGTCGCGCAGAAGCCGCGGCGGCTCGCCTCGGACGAGGCGTACCACCTGAGGTTGTCGCTCCCGCTCGTCACCGAAAAGCCCTCTTCGCGGACGCCGAGCCACGTCACGAACGCGGCGCCGTGCGCGCGGCGGCACCAATGACAGTGGCAGTGCGCCGAGAAGAGCGAAGGGCCTTTGGACGTAAACCGCACAGCGCCGCAGAGGCACCCGCCTTCCATGGTGAGGTTGGTCTCGCTCATCAGTTATATCCTCTATCCTCGTTTGGGCTCGGATGGACGTGACGTTCGGGGACCCATCTTGTGCCGGACCTCATCGGGGATGCCGTAGCGTTCGAGCACCTCGGCCGGCGTGGGGATACCCATCGACTCGCGCTGAACCACGAAGAACCACGCGAGCTCTCCGGCCTCGGCGAGCCGCGCCTCCCGCTCGCTCGGCGCCGCGTTTTGCAGCGCTTCGAGCGCAGACTCCATCTTCCGCGTGATGCGGACGAGGGCGTCCATCTTCTCGCCGGAGATCTCCTGTTCGATCGTGGGGCCATGAGGGGGATGAAGCATCATGGCACCTTACCTCGGCTCGCGAAGGCGCGCACGCGCCATCACGCTCGTTTGGGGGGCGGCCGCCATGCCCCCTTGTCGAGGAGGACGAGCGCGCCGAGCACGGTATACACGACGACGTTGATCCAAAACGGCGTGACGATCCCGGGGAGGACCTGGTTGGGATTGTTGAGGTGAACCCCCATGTGCGCCACGATGGCGATGAGCGCGCTGCCCCCCGAGCGGTTGTAGATCCACGAGAAGATCAAGCCGCCCGGGATCAGGAACAGGATCGACGCCACGAGGACCGAGGAGGGCAAACCCACCATCAGATACATCATCAGGTGCCAGAGCCCCCACGAGGCGCCGAGCAACAGGGCCGCGGGCAAGCGGCCATAACGCTCCTGCATGCGCGGGAGCGCGAACCCGCGCCACCCGATCTCCTCGCCGATGGGGGCGATGAACATGGCCGCGATACGCTGGCCGTTCTCGGGCGGAAAGAGCCAAGGCCCCGCGTCCTTGACGAAGAACCCCGCCCCAAACCGCACGACGACGTAGCCAATCGCCGGGACCGCGAGCGCGAGGACGTACCAAAGGGGCGAGACACGCCACGTCCAGAGGGATCGCCAAAAGACCCCTACCCCGCCTTTGCCCTTCTCGACACGCGCCGTGATGAGGGCCGCGATCATGGGCCCGAACAGGCCAAAGCCCGCGAAGCCCATGGTTTGCTCCGGGGGCCCGGGCAAGATCCGATAATGGGCGAGCACCGCCGGGAGCTGGACGAGCCACGTAATCCCGAACGCGAGCGCAAAATAAAGGGCGATCATGGGGCTCCACGAGCGTCGCCGAGGCCGGCCGGGCGCGTCAAGCGCGCGAGGTCTTGGACGGCGCTTTGCTCGCCGCGGCGCGGCTCCGGCCGCTCGTGGGCTTTTCGAGCATGCGCACCGCCCGCACGACCTCCAAAAAGTCGCGCAGCACGGGCGACGCGTCGTCGGGCCGCCAAACGACCAAGAGCTCGGTCCGGTGCGCGCCGGCGAGCGTTCGAAACACCACGCCGGGCCTCCGCGCGTGGCGGATCGAGCCCGGGAGGATGGCGATGCCGAAGCCCGCGGCGACGAGGCTCACGATGTCGAGCTGAGGCGACTCCTGCACGACGCGCGGCTCGAAGCCCGCGTCCCGGCAGAGGCGCATGATGAAGTCGAAGAACGCGGGCGCGCGCGTCCGCGTGAACACCACGAAGGGCTCGGACGCGAGCGCGCGGACCTCGATCCGTGACCTTCGGACGAGCGCGTGATCTTCGGGCAGCGCCACCGCGAGCGCCTCGCGCCGCACGAGCCGCGAGGAGAGGTCGTGATCGTAGAGCGGGCCGCGCGTGAAGCCGACGTCGATGCGACCCTCCTTGAGCGCCTCGATCTGCTCCTGCGGCGACAGCTCGCGCAGCGACACCTCGACCGCGGGCGATCGCGCGCGGAACGCGCGGAGCAGCTCGGGCAGCCCGCTGAACGCGACGGACGAGAGGTAGCCGACGGTGATGTGGCCCGTCTCGCCGGTCGACGCGCGCCGCGCCTCGCGCACGCCGCGCTCGAGCTCCTCGAAGACGCGGCGCGTGTGCTTGAGGAGCACCTCCCCCGCCGGCGTCAGCGCGACGTGGCGCCGCGATCGATCGAAGAGCGAGAACCCGAGCTCCGCCTCGAGCTCCTGGATCTGCCGGCTGAGCGGGGGCTGCGCGATGCGGAGGCGCTTGGACGCGCGGCCGAAGTGCTTCTCTTCGGCCACCGCGACGAAGTACCGGAGGTGCCGCAGCTCCACCCCTCACTGATACCCACGAGGTATCAATCGTTGCAAGATTAACTATTGGACAGGTTCCCTTACGTCCCCCAAGGCTGATCCCCCATGTGGATCGTCCGCGTCGCGTTGAAGCGTCCTTACACCTTCGTCGTGATGTCGATGCTCATCGTCATCCTCGGCGTGGCGACGATCGTCCGCATGCCGACCGACATCTTCCCGGACATCGACATCCCGGTGATCTCCGTCGTCTGGAACTACACGGGGCTCCCGCCGGAGGAGATGGAGAAGCGCATCGTCACGAACTACGAGCGCGGGCTCACCACCACGGTCAACGACATCGAGCACATCGAGAGCCAGTCGCTCACGGGGCTCGCGGTCATCAAGATCTTCTTTCAGCCGGGCGCGCGCATCGAGGCCGCGACGGCGCAGGTGACGGCCATCTCGCAGACCGTGCTGCGCCAGATGCCGGTCGGCACCACGCCGCCGTTCATCATCCGCTACAGCGCGTCGAACGTGCCGATCCTCCAGATCGCGCTCGAGAGCCCGTCGCTCGGCGAGCAACAGCTCTTCGACGTGGGCACGAACTTCATCCGGCCCGACATCGCGACCGTGCAGGGCGCGATGATCCCGTGGCCGTACGGCGGCAAGCAGCGGCAGATCATGGTCGACATCGATCCGCCGAAGCTCTTCGCGTGGGGGCTCTCGCCGCGCGACGTGACGAGCGCGATCGCGACGCAGAACGTGATCCTCCCGACGGGCACCGCGAAGATGGGCCCGAACGAGTACCCGGTGGTGATGAACTCGAGCCCCGAGGTGTTCCGCGAGATCGCCGACCTGCCGATCAAGACCGTGGACGGCACCACGGTGTACGTGCGCGACGTCGCGAACGTGCGCGACGGCTACTCGCCGCAGACCAACATGGTGCACGTCGAGGGCCGCCGCTCCGTGCTCATGTCGATCCTCAAGAACGGCAACGCGAGCACGCTCGACGTCGCGAAGCGCGTGCGCGCGCTGATGCCGGGCGTCGCGGCGAAGCTCCCGAAGGACATCAAGGCGACGCTGCTCTTCGATCAATCGCTCTTCGTGCGCGCGGCGGTCGACGGCGTCGTGAAGGAGGCCGCGATCGCGGCGGGGCTCACGGCGCTGATGATCCTGCTCTTCTTGGGGAGCTGGCGCGCGACGCTCGTCGTGGTCGTCTCGATCCCGCTCTCGATCCTGGTCTCGATCGTGGTGCTCAACGCGCTCGGCCAGACGCTCAACGTGATGACCCTCGGCGGCATGTCGCTCGCGGTCGGCATCCTCGTCGACGACGCGACCGTCGAGATCGAGAACATCCACCGCAACATGGCGCAAAAGAAGCCTATTTTGCGGGCGATCCTCGACGGCGCGCAGGAGATCGCGGTGCCCGCGTTCGTCTCCACGCTCTGCATCTGCATCGTCTTCTTGCCCGTCGCGCTCATCACGGGCGCCGCGCGATCGCTCTTCGTCCCGCTCGCGATGGCGGTCGTGTTCGCGATGATGACGTCGTACCTGCTCTCGCGGACGCTCGTGCCGACGCTCGTGCGCTACCTGCTCGCGGGCGAGGCCGCGCGCTACGCCGAGGGGCACCACGGGCCCGCGGGCAAGGGCCTCTACGCGCGCTTCTTCGCGGCGTTCGAGCGCGGCTTCACGCGGCTCCGCGACGCGTACGGGGGCCTGCTCGCCCTCGCGCTCGCGAAGCCGGGCGCGACGACGGGCGTCTTCGTGATCACGGTCGCCGCCTCGCTCGGGCTCTTCGCCGTCATCGGGCGCGACTTCTTCCCGACCGTCGACGCGGGCCTCATGAAGCTCCACGTGCGCTCGCCGCCGGGCACGCGCATCGAGGAGAGCGAGCGCCGCGTCGCGAGCATCGAGGAGACGATCCGCCGCACGATCCCGAAGGACGAGCTCAACCAGATGATCGACATCCTCGGGACGCCCTACAGCGGCCTCAACCTCTCGCTCAGCGAGGGCGCGCTGATCTCGCCCGCGGACGCGCAGATCATGATCGCGCTCGGCGAGCGCCACGCGCCGACGGCGAAGTACGTCCGCGAGCTCCGCCGCGTGCTCGCCGCCGAGCACCCCGACACCACGTTCTTCTTCCTCGCGCCGGACATCTCGACGCAGGTGCTCAACTTCGGCCTGCCCGCGCCCATCGACGTGCAGGTCACGGGCGCGCCCGGCGACGACGCGAGCACGCTCGCGTTCGCGCGCGCGCTCATGGCTAAAATCAAGGCGATCCCGGGCGCGGCCGACGTCCATCTCGCGCAGGTCACGGCGCAGCCGCAGCTCCGCATCGAGGTCGATCGCACGATGGCCGGGCGCTTCGGGCTCACGCAGCGCGACGTCGCGAACGACGTGCTCGTGTCGCTCTCGTCGAGCTCGCAGGTGCAGCCCACGTATTGGCTCGATCGGCGCTTCGGCGTGCAATACATCGTCGCGGTGCAGACGCCGCAATACGAGAACGGATCGATCGCGGCGCTCGACGCGACGCCGGTCTCGCTCGGCCCCGGCGGCTCGCCGCAGCTCCTCTCGAACGTCGCGGCGATCAGCCGATCGGCGGGCCCCGTGAACGTGACGCACATGAACGCGACGCGGACCTACGACGTGCAGGCGAACGTCGACGGCGCGGACCTCGGCTCGGTCGTCGCCGCGGTCGATCGCGTCGTCGCCGCGATGAAGCCGGACGCGCCGCGCGGCGCGACGGTGAAGGTCAAGGGCCAGGCCGAGAGCATGACGTCGTCGTTCAGCGGCCTCGCCGTCGGCCTCATCTTCGCGGTGCTGCTCGTGTACCTCCTCATGGTGGTGAACTTTCAGTCGTGGCTCGACCCGTTCATCATCCTCATGGCGCTGCCGGGCGCGCTCGCGGGGATCGCGTGGGTGCTCTTCCTCACGCGCACAACGCTCAGCGTCCCCGCGCTGATGGGCACGATCATGTGCGTGGGCGTCGCGACCGCGAACAGCATCCTGGTCGTGACGTTCGCGAACGAGCAGCGCAAGCTCGGCCGCGACGCGACCGAGGCCGCGCTCGCCGCGGGCATGACGCGGCTCCGGCCCGTGATCATGACGGCGCTCGCGATGATCATCGGCATGTTGCCGATGTCGCTCGGATCGGGCGAGGGCGGCGAGCAGAACGCGCCGCTCGGCCGCGCGGTCATCGGCGGCTTGATGTTCGCGACGATCACCACCTTGCTCTTCGTGCCGGTGATGTATTCGGTCCTCAGGCGCCGCGCGCCCGTCGAGGACCTGGAGGCGGCCACGGTATGACGACACGACCCCACGATCCCGCGCGCGATCCCGCGCCGGAAGCGCACCACGACGACGCGGCGAAAGCAGGCGATCTCGGCTTCGCGCTCCCCCCGCCCGCGCGCATCTCGCGCGGGCGCGCGGCCCTCGTCGCGGGCGCCGTCGCGCTCATCGCGGGCGCGGCGTTCCTCGTGCGCTGGATCCCCATGCGCGGCGAGCGCCGCGCGCTCGAGGCCGCGACCAAGCAGTCCGTCGTCGCGCCGCCCAAGGTGCAGGTGATCGCGCCGTCCGTGGTCGCGGCCGATCGCGCGATCACGCTCCCGGGCAGCGTGATGCCGCTCGAAGAGACGGTGATTTACCCGCGCGTGAACGGCTACGTGCGCGCGTGGCACAAGGACCTCGGCGACCGCGTGCGGGACGGCGATCTGCTCGCGGAGATCGACACGCCCGAGCTCGATCAACAGCTCGCGCAGGCGCGCGCGCAGCTCGCGCAGGCCGAGGCCGCGCTCGTGCAAGCGCGGGCCAACGCGGCGTTCTCGAAGCAGAGCCTCGCGCGCTACGAGCAGCTCGTCCCGTCGGGGCTCGCGACGCGCCAAGACCTCGACAAAGCGCGCGCGCAGGCCGCGGTGGACGAGGCCGCGATCACCGTCGCGAGCGCGTCGATCGGCGCGCAGCGCGCCAACGTCGAGGGCCTCGGGCGCATCAAGGCCTTCGCGCGCGTGACCGCGCCGTTCGCGGGCGCCGTCGTCGCGCGCAGCGTCGAGCGCGGCGCGCTGGTGACCGCGGGCACGGGGACGCCGCTCTTCAAGGTCGCGGCCACCGATCCCGTCCGCGTCTTCGTGCAGGTCCCGCAGGGCGTCGCGCCGAGCGTGCGCCTCGGCACCTCCGCGATCGTCTCGGTGCGCGAGCTGCCCGGCCGCACCATCGAGGGCAAGGTCGCGCACGCCGCGGGCGCGCTCGACGCCGCGACGCGCACGATGAGCGTCGAGGTCCGGGTCAACAACCCCAAGGGCGAGATCCTCGCCGGCATGTTCGCGCAGGTCGCCCTCACGCTGCCGATGCCGCGGCGCCTCCTCGCCGTGCCCTCGACCGCGCTCCTCAACGACGGCTCTGGGCTGCGCGTCGCGATCGTGACGCCCGCCTCCACCATCCACATGGTCCCTGTCGTGGTCGAGCGCGACACCGGGCCGACCATCGAGATCGCGGGCGGGCTCGACGGGACCGAGCGCGTCGTGAAGGTGCCGACCGTCGATCTGGCCGAGGGGCGAGAGGTCGAGGTCGTCCCTTGATCGCCGCTCGTTAGGTGTTGCGCGCGCGATCCTGTAGGGTCCCCCGCACATGAGCACGGATCCTTTCGCAGCGGTCGACCTCTTCGTCTTCGACATCGACGGCACGCTCACGGACGCGACCACGTCGTGGCTCGGGCCCGCGATCGGGTGGACCCAGACCTACAGCGTCCGCGACGGGGAGGCCTTGATCCGCCTCGTCCGCGCGGGCGTGCCCGCGGCGCCGCTCTCGCGCAACAAGACCGAGTGCGCGCGCGTGCGGATGGAGGCGCTCGGCGTCCGGCTCGACTGGCTCGGCGTGAGCGACAAGATCGAAGCGCTGGGCGCGATCGTCCACGCCTTCGGCGTCCCCCGCAACCGGGTGTGCTTCGTGGGCGACGGCATCGAGGACGCCGCGGTCTTTGCCAAGGTGGGCTTGGGGTGCGCGGTCGCGGACGCTCACCCCAAGGCCCTCGCGGCGGCGGCGCACGTCACCCGGGCGAGGGGCGGAGCGCGCGCGATCGAAGAGCTGGTCGATCAAATCCTCACGGCGAAAGGGCTCCTTCCATGATCGCGATCGGCGTCATGAGCGGCACCTCGTGCGACGGCGCGGACGCCATCGCGCTTCGTTTGGCGTCCGTCGTGGATCCGCACGAGCCTTTGGTCGTCGCGCACGCGCACGAGCCTTATCCACCTTCGCTGCGCGAGGAGCTGCTCCGCCCCGCGTCGATCACCGTGCCTCGGCTCGCGGAGATTCATTATCTCCTGCCCGAGATCTACGCGAAGGCGGTGCGCAAGCTCGGTTGTCACGAGGCCGCGGCGTGCTGCGGGATGCACGGCCAAACGATCTGGCACGCGCCCCCTTCGAAGGGCCATGAGGTGCCCTCCACCCTTCAAATCGGCTCGACCGCGGTGCTCGCGCACCGGCTGGGCATCCCGGTCGTGGGCGATCTTCGCGGCGCGGACGTCGCCGAGGGCGGCGAAGGCGCGCCCATCGTGCCGTTCACCCATTGGTTCTTCACGCCGCCCGAGCGGAGGCCCAGGGTGATCGTGAACTTCGGCGGCATCGCCAACATGACCGTCGTGGGCGAAGCCCCGGAGAGCGTGCGCGGGTACGACGTGGGCCCGGGGATGATGATCTCGGACGCCCACGCGGCGCGGGCGACACGAGGGGTGCTCGCGTTCGATCGCGACGGCGCGATGAGCCGTGATGGAGCGGTGATCCCCGCGCTCGTGGACGCGATTTTGGCGCACCCGTTCCTCCGCAAAGCGCCTCCCAAATCGACCGGTCGAGAGGACTTTGGCGAGGCCTTCTTTGGGCCGATCCTGGAGCAGTTCGACGGTGAGAGAGCGAACGACGTCGCGGCGAGCGTGCTTTACGCCACCGCGTCGGCGCTCGCCCAAGCCATCGAGCGCGACGACGGCGCGCGGCGCGCGAGCGAGGTCGTGCTCTCCGGCGGCGGCGCGCAGAACCCGACGTTGGTGAGGATGATCGGAGAGCTCTTGGCGGGCAAACGGATCACGGTCCCGACCGAAGGTGTGTTGCTCCCCGATCACCACGAGCCGGCGGCGGTGGCGCTCATCGCCGCGCGCACGCTCGCGGGGCTCCCGTCTTCGCTGCCGAGCGTGACCGGCGCGCGCAGCGCCGCCCGGCTCGGCCACATCCATTGGCCTTGAGCGCCGCAAAGGCGCCTTTTAACTAAAGCCCTCTACGCGCCCGCTTTGCGCACCTTGGCCAAGTGCCCGAGGAGCCCCTCTTCGATGGCCATCATGCCTTGTTGGGCCGCCGCGGGAAACCCGCTCTCGCCCCGGAGCTTGACCGCGCCGCGGACAGCCTCGGTGGCCTCGGTCGCGGCGGCCTCCAAGATGCCATAACGCTCCAGCAGCTCGTTGAGGTATTTGCGCTCGCCGAACATGAGCTGGCGCTTCTTGCCGACGAGCGAGTCGAGCAGCTCGCGGTCCTCGCCCTCGGTGCGCTTCTGCAGCAAAAAGAGCGGCAACGACGCGCGGCCCTCCACCAGATCACGGAGGTTGTCTTTGCCGGTGACGGAGGGCGGGCTCAAGATATCGGACAGATCGTCCACGGCTTGGTACGCGAACCCCATCAAGCAGCCCCAGTCCATGCCCTTTTGGACCTCGGCTTCGCCGCGCGGCAACGCGAGCCGAATCCCCGCTCCAAACGGCGCTGCGAAGGTCTGATAAGCGGACTTGCCCGCGAGCTCGGACCGGAACATGGTCTCGTCGTCGCCGAGCCCGCGCAGGCCCAAGAGGTCTTGAAACTGCGCGGCCCCCGCGCGAAAGCACGACTCGAGGACGAGATCCACGGCCGCGCCCTCCCCTGCCCTCGCGCCCTCGCCCGGCGTCAAATGACGCATGGCCAAGATGTTGAGCAGGTTGCCCATCACGATGGCGAGGTCCCGCGCGAGGACGATGTCGAGCGAAGGCTCGGCGGATTGAAGCGCGATGCGGAGCGCGGGCACCCCGCGGCGCAACGTCGCGTTATCCATCACGTCGTCGTGGACCAGCATAAAGAGGTGGAGCAGCTCGACCCCCACCGCGAACCGCTCCACCACGGCGCCCTCGGGGGCGCCGCCGCCCGCCATGCTGCCGAGCAGCACGAGCTGCGCGCGGAGCAGGTGCTTGGGCGCTTTGCTGGTCGTGAGCGTGGCGCTCACGGCCCTGTCCCAGAGCGGGGTGCGGCTGTAGGCGCGGAGGCTCTCGATGGCCTCATCCACCCTGCGGGCGATGCGTTGAATCGGTTCGGAGAGCTCGGGGCGCGCGAGATTCTGGACCATGACTCGACTCCTCCGTCAACGAAGCGTGACGATGGGATAAGGCTCCCCCAAGACCCATTGCTCCGAGAGCGTGACCGCGGTGTTCCACGCGATCGGGCCGTCCCAACCCTCCCCAAACTGACCGATTTGAAAGACCCGCCCGTCCCCGGGCCGGAGCGGAAACACCACCTCGGCGGATCGAGGCGCCTTGCGGATCTGCTCAGAGTCGCCTTCGCGCTTGGTGTCGACCCACACCTCGACGCCGTCGCGCGGGCCCGCGAGCTGCGAGACGCCCGAGGCGGGCAGCCCGGAGCAATGCACCTTGAGCCACTCGCGCACGCGGTACGCCTTGCAAAAAGGCACCTCGCGCGCGAGCTTGACGGGCGCGGCCGTCTTCCATTCATCGGGCTTGGGCGCCGCGCTCTTGTCGCCCTTCGGCGGATCTTCGTCGAGCCCTTTGGCGCCTTCGGCGCTCGCGAGGAGCGAAGGAGCGGCGTTGGCGGAGGCCGAGGGGGCGGCGCTCGGCGCGGCCGCGGGAGAGGGCTTTGGCGGCGGCGCGGGCTTGATGATCGGTAGAGGCACGACGACATCGGCCCACGCTGCGAAGGAGAGCGCGGCGGTGAGCGCGACGGCGGAGGAGAGCGCGGCGGCGAAGCGGGCTTTGCTCATAACGTCCTCAAGAAGGCGATGAGCGCGGCGCGCTCCTCCGGGCTCATCCAGTTGGTGAAGCCCATCTTGTCGTTGTTTTGGTCAATCACCTCGTCGAGCGTCCTGTACCGGCCGTCGTGGAAATACGGCGGCGTGCCCCCGACGAAGAGGAGCGAAGGAGTCTTGAATTCGGCCTTGGGATCCTCCTCGAAGCCGCGCGGCGGCGCGACCTTGGGGAACGGATACGCCACGCGATCGGTGTAGCTCGTCTCGGGGGCGTGGCATTTGCCGCACCGCGCGCGCTCGCTCAGGAAGAGGTCTTTGCCCTTCTTCTCTTGCTCGGTGAGCGGGCGGCCCTCGCGCGGGGGGAGGATCAAGCCCTTTTGGGCGAAGGCGCGGATGTATTGGATCCGCGCGAGCTGCTCGCCGACGCCCTTCTTATAGACGCTCGACCAGCGGTGAAGCCCAAACCCCTCTTTGAGCCGCTCCACCAGATCGGCGTTTTGCGCGTGCCAGCCATAAGGCCCGTTGGCGGCGACCCGGCCCGCGAGCATGGGTGTTTGGCGCGCGTAGCCGAGGACTCCCCCTTTGGCGTTGGGCGCGAGCTCGGGCTCTCCGATGAAGATGTCGCGCTCGCTCTCGTTCTGCGAGGTGACCTTGGCCTCGTGCCACACGTGCCCGTCGTCGCGCCCCTCGGGGTGACAGCCCGAGCACGCGAGGCCGCCGCTCACGATGGAGTCGGTCGCGTTGTGGAAGAACCGCCGCCCGAGCGCGCCCTCTTTGTCGAGCGTGTCGTCGGTGACGTGCACGGTGGCGACCTCGCTCTGCTCGCGCTTTTCACCGGGCGCTTTGAGCGGCGCGTCGGGGTCGAGGAGCTTCACCTCCGCGAGATCGTAGGTGCTGCGGCACCACACCCAGAGCTTGGTCTCGTCGCTCGACAAGGCGAGGCCGGTCGGGCCCATGCACGTCGCGGGGATGTACGTGTGCGGATCGGGCTTGCCCGCGACCTTGTACGTGATGAGCGGGCGGAGCGCGGGCGCAGCCGAGAGCGCGTCGAATTCGACCACGCGATCGTCCCCTTCGCCCGCGACGAGCAAGGTCTTCTTGCCTTTGCGGTAGAGGATCGCGCGCGGCTGCGTCACGGGTTGAACGTCGGCGCCCGCGACATCCATGTTGTTCACGATGGACGCGTCGACCATCTGCACGAGCGTCGGGTGCCTCGCGATGGGCATGCCGGGCAGGCGCTTCGGGAGCACGGGGACGTCGGCGCGCGTGGCGAGCACGTCGACCGTCATCGCGCCGAACCACGATCCGAGCCCGAGCGCGCCGATCGCGTGACGAGGCACGAAGAGCCGCGTCCCGTCGTCGTTGAGCGCCGCCGCGTACGCGAGCGACGCGTTGAGCGTCTTGCCCGACGGCGCGCGCGCGGGCGCGGGCGGCAGCTCGATCGCCTTGATTTGCGGCGTCCCGCCGATCCCTTCGACCCGCGTGATCGACGCGCCGACGAGGTGCGTGACGTAGGCTACGCCGTCGCTCCGCACGACCACGCCGCGGGGCTCGCGCGGCGTGTCCACGGTCCATTTGACCTTGCCGCTCGCGAGATCGACCGCCGAGAGCTTGTGGGTCCACGCGGAGGTCACGAGCGCCGTGGCCTCGTCCGCGGTCACGGCGACGCCCCACGCGTCGGCGGGCAGCGACGCGCGCGCGACCTCGACCATCCCCGCTGCAGGATCCGGCTTTAAAACAAGGAGCAAGCCCGGATCGCGGATCGTCACGAGCACGCGATCGGCGAGCGGGAGCACCTGCGCAGGCGCGCCCGGCATGGGCATCGCCAGGCCGAGCTTGTTCTGATCGAGCGGCAGCGGCACGCGCCGCAGCGCGCGGTGATCTTCGTCGGCGAGGTAGAGCGCGTCGCCCTCGGGGCTCCTCGCGAGCGCGCCCCCTTCGCGCACCGGCGCCTTGGCTCTTTCACGCGGCGCGGTCGCGGTCGCCGACGCCGCGACGCTCGCGCTCACGGGCGGAGGGGCCGCGGCGTCGGGCGTCGTCGTCGCGTCGCTCGAGCACGCGGGAGCCGCGAACGAGCCGGCGATCAACGCTGCGAAGAGAGAGGCGCGACGGAGCGACATGCGTGCGGGCCGAGGCTATCATTTGGTCGCGCGCCGCACGGATCCTTCGTGCTTTTGGCCCGCGACGCCGCGTGTCGTCCACGCGTCGGTGGTGAAGTACACGGCCTCTTGGTCGATCGCGATCGCCGTGGGGCCGTTCTGCCGCGTCGCCGTTTTGGCCGGATCGCCGCCCTTTTTGGGCACGCGCATCACCACGCCGCCGAGCACCGCCGAGTAGTACACGTGCTTGTCGTCGACCGCGATCGAGTCGAGGCCGCGCACGCCCGACGCGACGGGCGTCACCGGGCCGCCGGTCTTCGCGACCTTGAGGATCACCTGCGCCGTCTCCTTTTCGTTGAGCGGCACGCTCGACACCCAATAGACGCTGTCCTTGTCGATCGCGATGGCCCTCGGCGTGCGCTGCTTGTCCGCGAGCGTCGTGACCTCGCCGCCCGTGAGCTTGACCTTGCGGATGAGGCCGTCGTCGACCGAGCCGCCCGAGCACGTCCAATACGCGTATTCGCCGTCGATCGCGAGGTCGGTCGCGCGCGGCTCGCCGCTCGCGAGCACGACCTTGGCGCCGCCCGCCTTGGGCACGGCGATCACGTCGCCGTTGTAGATGCTCTCCGAGATGATGAGCCGGTCCTTGTCGATCGCGAGGCCATATGGCGACCGGAGCTTGTCGATCACGATCACGGGCTTTCCGCCCTCGATCGGCGCCCGGCGCACGCCCCCGTCGTCGGCCGTGAAGAACACCCCCGACGCGTCGACTGCGATCTTCTGCGGCCGCTCGGGCACGGCCGCGAGCGTCACCGCGTCGCCGCCGAGCTTGGGCACGCGGCGGATCGCGCCGTCCGCGTAGTGGACGTCGGGCGTGCCGCGATCGACCCAATAGACGTGCGTCGCGTCGAGCGCGACCGCGCCGTATTCGCGCTGCGCGGACGCGAGCGTCGTGACCTTGAGCTCGACGCACCCGTCGCGGTTCGCGCACCCGGCCGACACGATCCACAAGGCCGCGAGCGCGGCCCTCACCTTCGCCGCGCTCATGCGCTCACCTTCGCCGCGCGCTCGGCGGACACGTTCATCGCGTAGGCGCGGAGCCCGTGGCCGCGCATCATGGCCTCGACCAGCGTGATCGGGATCGCGCGCGACGGATCGTCGTCGGGCAAAAATCGCGGCAGCGCGCGCGCGATCACGAGCCTCACCGCGCGATCGCGCAGGCCGTCGGCCACAGGCAGCTCGTCCGCGATTTGATGGCCGAACACGATCGCGCGCACGTAAAAGCGCTCCGCGCTCGGGTCCAGCGCGGGCTCACGGAGGAGCGCGCCGAGGCTCACCGTCGCGAGCAGCGAGGTCGCCGCCTCCCCGATCCACAAGCTCGCGCGGCGCGATCGATCGCGCTCGCTGCGCCACGCCTCGGCCGCGCGGAGGCGCCTGCGCGATCGATCCGCGAGCGCCGTGATCCACGGCGAGAGCTCGGCCACGTCGAGGGGCTTCGCCTCGGCGAGCGCGCGATCGAGCGCGCCTTCGTCGAGGCCGTGATCGTCGAGCGCCGAGGCCACGGACCAGAGCGCGCTCGGCGCGTCGCCTTCGAACCCATCGAGCCGCGCCGAGAGCGCCTTCGACCACGCGACGAACGCGGCGCGCGGCGCGGCGAGCGAGCGCGTGATCGCGACCTCCGCCCCGAGCGACGAGACCCGCGTTCCAGGCGGTAAATCACGGCCCAATCGCGCGCTCTCAGGAACGAGCGGATCGCCCTCGTCGCGCGCGTGGCTCCGCACCACGCACGGGCACTCGACGCCGACCGACACGCGCAGGGCCTCGCCGTCGTCGACGAACGTCGCAGGGTAGACGCGACAACCCCTTGGTTTCGAGGCCTCTCCCGCTTCGTTGTGGAGCGCGCACCGGCCGCCCTCGGCGAGGAACGCGCAGCGCCCGTCGATCTGCGCGACCGCGAAGCTCGATCCGGCGCTCGCGCCGCGCTCCGGCGAAAACAGGCGCTCCGGGTGATCGCCGCCGCCGAGCACGCCGGGGAGCAACGCGCGCGCGCGCGCGGCTTCGAGCGACGAGAAGATCACCGAGCTGTACGTCGCGCAGCACGCGCCGTTCTGATCGCACGAGAAGCGATATCCGCGGAGCGGCGCGACCGGCCTGCCCGCCCACGCGAGATCGGCCGCGGGCATCCGCATGGGCAGGCCATCGGCGAGCAGGCCGAGATCGTGGAGCTTCTCGAGCACGTCGCGGATCTCGGACGCGCGCTGGTAGACGCCCTTGCTCGCGGCCGCGAGCGCGAGCGCGTCGAGATCGCGCGTACCGTCCGCGGCCTCGATGAGCGACAGCTCGCGCGGGCCCATGCGGAGCAGATCCCCGGTCTCCGCGTGGTGGATCACGACCACGTCGCGGCCTTCGATCACGTGCTTTCGAATGAGCGCGTGCTCCGCGATCCGCGGCCGGTGCGGGAAAGGCACGGCGCTCACGAGGCTGCTCCGGCGTGAGGCTCGGCCGAGAAGCACGCGCGCACGCGCGCCGCCATGGCCTCTTCCCCCGCGCCTTGCACGACCAGCGTCGTCGCGCCGCGCGCCTTGTCGTCGAGCGCGTGCACCGTGGAGAGCCCGTCGCTCGACGCGAAGATGATCTGCGCCGGGTGATCCGCGGTCGCCGGGACGATGTTGATGAGCAGCAGGCCCAAGGCTTGCGCCGCGTCGTCGAGGTCGTCGCGCGCGAGCGCCTCGGAGAACGGGATCGAAATCACGGCCGTGTGAGAGCACCCGTCGCTTCGCGCGTCAAGCTCGCTCCCGAGGGCGTTGTGCTAGTCTCGCGGCCGTGCGCGCTCATGCGATCCACGCGATCGCCCGCGCGATCGCTCTCGCCGAAGCCGATCGCCCACGCGAAGCCGCGGCGGCCATGGAGGACGCGGCCGCGCGATCGCCGGACGACCCTGCGCTTCGGCTCTCCGCGGCGTACGTCGCGTTCGCGATCGGCGCGTACGCGGCGGCGATGGATCACGCCGAGCGCGCGCAGCGCCTCGCGCCGGACGCGGTCGCCGCGGCGGAAGCCGTGTTCTTCCTTCGCCACCGGCTCGGCCGCACCCGCGAGGCGCTCCCGGTCGCGGCCCGCGTGCTCGCGCTCGACGGTACGCGCATCCCCGTCGTGTCGGCGCTCGCCGAGATCTTCGAGCACCGCGGCGCCTTCGACGAAGCGCTCCCCGTGCTCGAAGCGCTGCGCAGGGAAGGGGCGTCGACGGCGACGCTGTGCCTTCGGGAAGCGTCGATCCTGGAGCACCTCGGCCGCCGGGACGAGGCCGTACGCGCCATCGCCGAGGCGGGCGAGCTCAGCGCGCGAGGCCACCTCCGCGCGGCCGAGATCGCGATCCGCGCCGGGGGATTCGAATGCGCCGAGGCCCACGCAAAGGCTTCGATTCAAGCCGATCCGAGCGCGATCGAGGCGCGGCTCGCGATCGCGGAGCTCCGCCTGTGGAGGGGCGAGCTCGACGCGGCGCGGGCGATGGCCGGCGAGGCGCTCGCGATCGCGCCCGGCGCGGCCGCGGCGATCCGCGTTCACGGCGCGATCGCGATCCGCGAGGGGCGCTTCGAAGAGGGGCTCACGCACCTCGATCGCGCGCTCGCGATCGCGCCCGACGACGCGGAGGCGAACACGCTGCGCGGAGAGGCGCTGCTCCGGCTCGGGCGCTTCGAGGCCGCGTACGAGGCGATCGATCGCGCGGTGACCGCTGCGGGCGGGCTCTACTTTGCGGCCCGCGCGCTCCGCTTGCTCGGCACGATCCTCGCGGGGGAGCAGCCTCGCGCGATGACCCCGTGGAGCATCGCGCCGCTCGTCGACGGGCTCGCCGCGCTCGTCCCCGAGCGCGCGTCGATGCTGGCGCGCGACGCGAACGAGCCGTCGGACATCGCTTCGCTGATCGAGCAGGCGCTCGATCGGCTCGGGGGCAACCGATCGCCGATCGCAACGAAAGCCGACGACCGCGGGCGCCTCACGCTCGTCCCCATCCCCCCCGACGCGCGGGCCGCTTCGCGCAGCGTGCTCGGGCTCATCGAGTGTTTGCCGGCGGACGAGGTGCTGCGGCGCTTCGATCGCGTGATCGCCGATCACGCGCGCTCGTCGTTGCCGATCGCGCACCGGGGAGAGCTGTTTTTGTGGCTCGGCCGCTACGCCGAGGCGCGCCGCGATCTGGAGGCCGCGCTCGCGCAGCACACCTTCACGCGCTGGCCTTACATCGGGCTCACGTTGATCGCGTGTTTGGAGGGCAACCCCCGCGAGGCGCTCCGGTACTCGGAGAGAGGCGTCGAGACCATGCGATCGACGGGCACGTCGGTCTACGTTCACCGCGGCGAGGCGCACCGCAGGCTCGGCGATCTCGACGCCGCCGAGCGCGACCTCGTCCGCGCGATCGAGCTCCATCCGACGCGCCTCGCGGCGTACGTGAACCTCGCGCTCGTGCACGCGGCGCGCGGGGATCGCGAGCGCACCGGCGCTTTGTTCGCCGAGGTCTTCGATCGCGCCGCGGGGCTCCTCAGCGACGCCGCGATCGCGATCGGCGCGCCCCCGCCGGTCCCGTTCGAGCCTGTCCCGTTCGACGCGCAGGCCGCGCTGCTCGACGAGGCGCTCGCGATGATGAAGGGCAACCGCGCGTCGTCGCTCGTGACGTACGTGACCCGCGACGGCCACCTCCGCATCGCGCCTTCTCCGCGCATCTTTTCGTGGCGCGAGCGCGATCTCAAGGCCGCGCGGAGCTACCTGCGCGCGGTGAAGCGCGGGTGAGGCGCGCGTGAAACCAACGCCGCGCTCCGGCGTACCATGGTCGTATGAGGCGCCTGCCGAGCGAGCCACCGTCCGCCGAGATCACCCCGGAAGCGGCTTATTTCAAGCGGCGTGAGCTGATGAAGAACGCCGCGCTCTTCGCGGCGACGGCGGCGGTGGGGAGCGCCGGCGTGCTCCGCCTCTTGGGCGGAGGCCGCGCGAGCAGCGTCACGCCTTCGGCAGAGCCGTTGGCCGGCTTGCCTGCGGGCGCGATGAGCGTCCGCGGCGCGTATTCGACCGACGAGCCGCGCACCACGTTCGAGGCGATCACCACGTACAACAACTTCTACGAGCTCGGCCTCGACAAGGCGGACCCCGCCGCGAACGCGGGCTCGCTGCGCCTCCGGCCGTGGTCGTTGCAGATCGACGGCGAGGCGCACAAACCCCAGACGATCGACGTCGACACGTTGTTGCGCGCCTTCCCGGCCGAAGAGCGCGTCTATCGCATGCGCTGCGTCGAGACGTGGTCGATGGTCATCCCGTGGCTCGGCTTCTCGCTCGCCGACGTGCTCCGCCGCGTCGAGCCCACGTCCCGCGCGAAGTTCGTCGCGTTCACCACGCTTCACAACCCCGATCAGCTCCCGGGCCAGCAGCGCCGCGTGCTCGACTGGCCGTACGTCGAGGGCCTTCGCATCGACGAGGCCATGCACCCGCTCACGATGCTCGCGGTCGGGCTCTACGGCAAGGCGCTGCTCGGCCAGAACGGCGCGCCGCTCCGGCTCGTCGTGCCTTGGAAATACGGCTTCAAAGGCATCAAATCGATCGTGAAGATCACGCTCACCGAGAGGCAGCCCGAGACCACGTGGAGCAAGGCCGCGCCCTTGGAGTACGGCTTTTACGCGAACGTGAACCCGGCCGTGGATCACCCGCGCTGGAGCCAATCGACCGAGCGACGCATCGGCGACGTGACGCGGAGATCCACGCTCCCGTTCAACGGCTACGCCGAGCACGTGGCGCACCTCTACGCGGGCATGAACCTGCACGAGAATTTCTGATGGCTGGCGCGGTCCGCGACAAACCCATCCTGTTCGGCCGGGGCCCTGCTCCGTGGCTCAAACCAAGCCTCTTTCTCGTGGGGCTCGCGCCGCTCGCGTCCATCGTCGTGACCGCTGCGCGCGGCGCGCTCGGCGCGAACCCCATCGCCGAGGCGCTGAACCGCGCGGGCCTCGCCGCGTTGATCTTCCTGGTTTTGTCGCTCGCCTGCACGCCCATCAAGATCCTCACCGGGTGGACCGCGGTGATCGGTGTGCGCAAGCTGCTCGGCCTCTTCGGCTTCTTTTACGCGTGCGCGCACGTGCTCGTGTACGCGGGCGTCGATCAAGGGCTCGACCTCCGCGCCGTCCTGCGCGACGTCGCCAAGCGCCCCTTCATCCTCGTCGGGCTCCTCGCGTTCGTGACGCTCGTCCCGCTCGCGGTGACGTCGACGCAGAAGATGCTCAAGCGGCTCGGCGCTGCGCGTTGGCGCCGCCTCCACACGCTCGCGTACGTCGCGGCGTCGCTCGGCGTCGTTCACTTCGTGATGCGCGTAAAGAAGGACCTGCGCGAGCCCATCATCTACGGCGCGGCGCTCGCGTTCTTGTTCGTGGTGCGCGGCGTCGCGTGGTACCGCGCGAGGCAGCTCCGCGCGATCCGCGAGCTCGAATAGTCAGCCCTCGGTCGGCTCGTCGCGGAAGCCCGCGAGCGCGCGGATCACGATCGATCCCGGCCCTTTGTTGCGCGCGTCGGCGAGCGCCTCGGAGGCTTGGCGCAGGATGTCCGCGGGCCCTTCGGCCGACGGCGGCGTCCACACGGCGGCGCCGACGGACGCGGTCACGCCCTCGACGATCGTCGCCATGCGCGCGTTCGCGCCGTCGAGCGCGCGGCGAAGGACCTTCCTCGCCGCGCGACCGTCCGCGCGCGGCAGCAGGATCGCGATCTCGTCGCCGGCCCAACGCGCGACCATGTCGTACTCGCGCCGCGACGATCGGAGCTCTTCGGCCAAGCAGCGGAGGATGTCGTCCCCCCGCGCGCGCCCGTGCGTCTCGTTGATGAGCGCCATGCCGTCGACGTCGACGCGCGCGACGGCGTACGAGATCCACTCGCGCTGCGCGCGGCGGTGCTCGCGCAGGCACTCTTCTTCGAAGCGGCGGCGGTTGACGAGGCCGGTCAGGCCGTCGACCGAGCTCACCCGTTCGAGGCGCTCCGACAGCTCGCCGAGCGACGCCTCCGCGCGCCGCTCGCGCGTCACGTCGCGCAGCAGATCCACGCGGCCGCGCGCGTGCCCGGCCTCATCGGTGACCGCGAAGGTCGTCCAGACGAGCGTCCTCGGCCTCGGCTCGAGCACCACCAACGGATCGATCACGGTGCGCTCTCCCCCCGAGGAGAGCGCGTGAACGAGCGCCGGCTCCTCGGCCGACGCCGCGACGAGCGTGAGGATTTCCCCGCGGGTCCGGCCCGCGAGGGTCCCCTGCTCGATGCTCAAGAGCTCCGCCGCCCTGCGGCCTGCGCCGGTGCACCTCTCGGCCTCGTCGAACACGAGGACTCCCTCGTCGAGGGTGTCGAGGAGCGCCGCGAGGGCTCCGGCCGGAACAGCGGACATGGACGAGATGTTACTACGCGCCTTCGTAAAGCCCTACTTTTCGGCGCTTCCGCGGCCGCGCTTCACTTGATGCGGATCTCCCGGATGGGGTACTTCACGGCCATCGGACCGAACGCGCGCTCGACGAGATCGCGCACGCGCACGAAGCGCCGGTGGTTCGACGCCGAAGGGTTGCGCGTCGAGTCCACGACGCCGATGCGGATCTCGAACACCCCGGGCTCGCCCTTCTCGTCGGCGGGCGATCGCGTGACGAACGACTCGGCGCTCACGCCGTCGATCGCGCGGTTCAGCTCTTGGCTGGTCGGGCTCGCGTCTTCGAACACGACCTCGAGCGACTCGCCGATGCCGTTCAAGACCGCGTTCATGTTCTCGATGGGGAACGGCTGCCGCGCGAGCCACGCGACGAGCTCGGCGCGCTTGCCGCGGAGCGCGATCGTGGCGACGAGCGCGATCGCGACGGGCAGCGCCGCGAGGGCCGCGATCGCGCGGAACACCGTCGGGGGCGCCTCGACGCGCGCGGTGATGACCAGCGCGATGATGAGCGGCGCGGTCACGACGCCGACGATCGCTGGGTCGGTGAGCGCGCCCCACGGCGACAGCGTCGCGTTCATGATGCGCGTGAAGCGCGACGCGACGCTCTGCGACGCGCGCTCGATCGAGCGACCCGCGGACGCGGAGTCGCGACCAACGTTCGAAGCCGAATCCTCGCTCATCGGTGCTCCCCGCCGGACGCGCTGATGAGCCTCCACAACGTGAGCGCCATGCCCACCACCGCGAGCGGGGTCGCGATCCAGATCGGCCGAATGGGCCCCAGCATGAGAGGTGCTCCTTGCATCTTGGTGCAGCCGACGTCGATCGCGCCGATGGCGAGCGCGACGACGAGGGTCAGGATCGGCGTGGCCAAACGCACGCCGTGGTCGCCACTGACCTCGGGCTCGGGGATCGAGCGACCCGCGAACGCGGAGTCGCGACCAACGTTAGCCGGTTCCCGCGCGCGCGGCGGTGCGCTCGCGGAGCCCCCTCCGTAGCCTGGTTGCGAACGGCGCATCCCTAGGTCTTGGCTCGGCCGGAGGCCCGGCTCGGACGTGAGCGAGCCCCGTCCGGGGGAGCTGAGCCTGCTCGCATCGGCTTGCAAATCGTTCGAAAGAGGCGGCGAAGAGGGGCGCTTCGGGCTCTCGGGGATCGGCGTTCGCACCGACGGCAGCGCGAGCTCCAGCGAATCGCCCGCGTCCTCGGGCGCTCGCTTGGGCAGCCTGCGCGACGGCGGCGGCTCCTCGATGCGCGCCTGCGACGCGAGCCCGGGGGCGCGGCGGCTCGACGGCGGCGCCGCGAGATCGAATTCGAGCTCGCTCGACGAGGGCTGAGGCGCGCGCGCTCGCGGCGCGGGCGCGAGCTGCGCTTCGAGCCCGGCGTCGCGCTTCTTTTGGAGCTCGACCCGCGCGAGGCGCGCGCTCGCCTCGGGATCGCGGCGGCGATCGACGCCGATCGCGGCGCTGCGATCGTCGGTGACGGCGGCGCCCAAGTCGACCTTGGGTTTGTCTTGTTTCCCGAGCGAAGGAGGCAAGCCCGCGGCGATCTCGAGCGCGGACCAAAAGCCCTCCATGTCTTTGATGCGGCCTTTGGGATCGACCGCGAGGGCGCGCTGGAACACGCGCTCGACCTCGGGCGGCACCGCGACGCCCATGGCCTCGGGGGTGGGCCTGCGCATGTCATCGAGCGCGATCTTGCGCATGACGTAGTTGTCGCCGTCGATGGGCGGCGCGCCCGAGATGGCCTCGACCATGGTGAGCGCGAGGCCCCACACGTCGGTCCACGGCCCGGTCTCGCCGAAGCGCTTGGGCGACCATTGTTCGGGCGCGCCGTAGGCGGGGGTGAAGGTGCTCGCGTCGTCCTCGTCGGTCACGCGGCCCGTGATCCTGCCCGCGGCCTGCGAGGCGGCGCTCTTGGCCTTGGCGATGCCGAAGTCGAGGATCTTGACCGACTCGGCGCCGCCGATGATCGCGACGAAGATGTTCTCGGGCTTGAGATCGCGGTGGACGATCGAGATCGGCCCCTCCGGGGTCGGGAAGTTGTGCGCGCGCGAGAGCGCGTGCGCGACGGGCCGGAGCAGCTTGATGAGCCGGTGCAGGCCGAGCGGCGGTTGATCGGCCGCCGCGCGCTTGCTGATGAGCGCGTCGAGCGAGTCGCCTTCGAGCCACTCGAGCGCGAGGAAGGGGACGAACCTGCCGTCGTCGAGCTTGAGCACGTCGACGTGGAGCGGCCGGACCACCTCGGGGATCGCCGCCGAGAGGCGAAACATCAGCTCGGCCTCCTCGCGGAACTTCTCCAAGAAGACCCTGCGCTGCGCGTCCGAGAGCTGCTCCGGCACCTTCAGGCACTTGAGCGCGACGGGGGCCCGAAAGCCGCTGTGCATGGCGCGATAGACGACGCCGTAGCCGCCCTCGGCCACGACACGTTCGACATGGAAATTACCGGCCTGCGTGGTCCCGACGATGCCGAACACGTCTTGGGCCGTCATGCTCAATCGACTGTCTTAGCCGAACCGCGCGCCCACGCGAAGTGCCCAAAATGTGTTTCTTTGTGCGGCGATTCTCTCGGGACGAAACCCCGCGCTCTCACCTTCACCCCTCACCTTCACCCTCACCGCGCGCCGAGCGCGTGGCGCGACAAGAACGCGAGGATGTCGGTCTCGCGGCCCTTCGGCCAGCGGTGGTGAGCCGCGTCGGCCTTCTTCGGGGTGCACTTGTTCTTCACCTCGCAGCTCGGCTCTTCGTCGTTGGCCTCACCGAGGCGGAGCCACTTGGTGTCGGCGTTCGCGGCCTCGCGCGCGCGGAGCCACCGCTCGACCGACTCGCACGAAAAGAAGCCGTCGCACGAGCGATAGACCACCATGCCCGGCGTGGGCGGGCCGGGGCACGACCAGCTCGCGCGCGGCGCGTCCGACGCGATCGTCGCGAACGCCGCGATTTTGTCGGCGCGGAGCATCGCGTACGTGGCGGCCATGTGCCCGCCCCGCGACGCGCCGATCGTATAAACCCTTCGTTTGTCGACCAGCCCGCGCTTGTCGAGCTCCGACGCGAAGAAGTCCACCGCGGCGACGTCGACGTTGTCGGGGCCCGTGTAGTCGGTGTCGAAGACCGCGCCGCGCTTGCCGCCGAAGATCGATCGCCCTTGCACCGCGAGCACGACGAAGCCTGTCTTCGCGGGATCGCCGCTCAGCGCGTACGTCGAGGCGTGCTTGCGGAGGCTCGTCTTTTTGTCGACGCTCGAAGGGTCGTCGAGCGGGCCGTGGAAGAAGAGCACGAGCGGGAGCGGCGCGCGCGCCTCGACGCCGGGCGGCGTGATCACGCACGCGTACCGGGGTGAGCCCTCGGCGTCGCGCCACTCCATCACCTGCGCGCCGCGGCACGGTGGGCGGCCCAGCGTGCGGCGCAGATCGCGGTTCGGCGACCCTTCCTCCGCCGCGCAGGATCCCTGCACGGGCTCGCGCACGCCCGCTGAAGCATCGAGCGAGGCGGCCGCGGAGGGCCCGCCTTCGGGACCCCCGCCGTCGGCCGGACCCGCGTCCCGCTTCCCCCTGCGGCGCGCGCCTCCATCGACCTGCGCGTCGGGGCCTGCGTCGCGATCGAAGGCGCCGAAGAGATCGCCCGCGTCCACCTCCGACGACGGAGGCGAGCACGCGGCGCCGAGCGCCGCCGCCGCGGGGATCACCGAGGCCACGAGGACCGCGACGCGGAGGACGAGCGATCGCGCCACGGCGACGCCTTTACACCTGCCCAAAGATTTTCGGAAGGATTCATTGCGCGACCAGGCATCGTGGCTACTCTGCCTCGCACCATGATGTTTGAGCTTGTCGTCGGCGCTCTCGTGCTCTCACTCGTCGGGTTTCAGGTGTGGCTGACGGTGCGCGTCGCGCGGAGCAAGCTGTACGAGCGCAAGCAAAAGATCTGGCAAGCTCAGCTCATCTGGCTCCTTCCCATCATCGGCGCGGGCCTCGTCTTCACCATTCTTCAAGAGGACACGAAGGCCGAGCGCGAAGCCTCTTCCCTCCTGAAGAAGTCTTGAGCAAGGAGCCTTGAGCGCGAAATCCCGCGCTCGCTCGCCCCGTCACCCGGACAACGATTGACTTTCTTCGGCCAAAGTACGCTAACGTTCGTGGTCGATGTCTTCGCAGGTACAGGCGGTCAACACTCCCCTGCCCATCGGCGCGTCCGTCGTCGCCGGCTCGCTCCGCGCCGAGATGGAGTCCCGGCGCGCATCGGGAGCTCGTTTCAGCGTTCGTGAGGCCATCGCGCTCATCGTGCCTCTCTGCACGGAGCTCGCGAGCCTCCACGGGCAGGGGGTCCGGTTTTACATCCACCCTTCGGCGCTGCGCGTCACGGAGGCCGGCGGGCTCGCCGTCATCCAGGACAAGGCGCACGTCTCGCCCACGCTCCCACGCGACAAGGCGTGCCTTGCCCCCGAAGAGCGTAAAGGCACGGAGGGCGACGCGCGCGCGAGCGTCTTCGCGGTCGGCGCCATCTTGTACGAGCTGCTCACGAGCCAGAGCGTGGGCCCGGGCATGCGCCGCCCCGCCGAGCTCGTGCCCGACCTGCCGCCGCAGCTCGAGGTCGTGATGGGCAAGGCGCTCGTCGCCGATCCCAAGCACCGCCCCGGCGACCTCTCCGCGCTCGCGTCCGCGCTCCATCACGTCGCGCCCACCGCGTCGATCGCCCCTCCCGAGGCCGACGAGTCGTTGCTCGATCACGGCGAGGACTTCGAGGTCGACGTGCGGCTCTCGATGATCCCGCCGAACGAGGCGGCGCCCGCGATCCCGGCCATCCCCCGGGCCGCGGCGGTGCCCAAGATCGCGTCGGTGCAAGGGGACGGGCCCTTCGCCGTCGCGCTCGCGGTGCCCGAGCCTCCCTCGCGCCGCAACGACGCGACCTCGCGGCTCGCCGACCTCAAGGCGTCGCTCGAGTCCGATCCGCGGCCCCGCTACGTGGTCATCAAAGACGGGATGGACCACGGCCCGTTCTCGGCGGTCGAGCTGCTCCAGCAGATCGCGACGAGCTCGTTCACGGAGGAGCACGTGCTGCGCGACACCTACTCGCAGGACGAGCGCTTCATCAAAGACTGGGAGGAGTTCGCGCCGTTCGCCGAACAGGCGAGGCTCGGGCGCGAGGCGGTCAAGGAGAAGAAGGCCCTCGAGGCCGTTGTCTCGGCCGAGAAGAAGGGCACGCAATACAAGGCGTTCGTCGGCGCCGCGGTCATCGGCCTCATCGCCGCGGTGGCGCTCGGCCTCATCATGCGCGACCGCATCAGCGGCGACAAAGAGCGCGACATCCAAGGCGAAAAGGCCGTCGCGCTCGAGCTCGACGCCGGGCTCGGCGTCGGCAAGAAGCCGGGCGTGCCGGGCGGCGGCCCCGGCCCGGGCGGCGTGGGCGCGGGCAACCGGCCCATCCTCCCGGGCGGGATGAGCTGCGAGGCGGCGCGCGCCAAGTACGTCGAGGACTACGACAAGAGCGCGCCCCCCGATCTCTCGGCCGGCGCGTACGGCTCCGTGCTGAACAACGGCAAATACCTCCTCCCGTGCAACGTGCCCGCGAGCACCAAGGTCAACATCTGCGCCGCGGTGCAGAACGGCAGGGCCGTGGGCGTGACCGTCAGCTCGTCGCCGAACACTCCGTCCATCAACTCGTGTGTCGCCGCGCAGGTGCGCGCGCTCTCGTTCCCGGCCCACCCGAGGCTCGACGTCACCAACACATCGTTTTAGCCGCTCGTCTGTTGTGAGCCCTCCCCTCGGCCCTCCCCTCATTCGCATCGAAGGGCTTCAAAAGTCCTTTTTGGGCATGCCCGTGCTCCGCAGCGTCAACCTCGACGTCCCGCAGGGCTGCCTCTATGGCCTCATCGGGCCGGGCGCGGCCGGCAAGAGCGTGCTGCTCAAGATGATTACGGGCCTGCTCCGCCCCGACAAGGGCCGTGTGCTCGTCGACGGCAAAGACGTTCATCAGATGACCGAGCTCGAGCTGCAGAAGTTTCGGCTCCGGTTCGGCATGTTGTTCCAGAACAACGCGCTCTTCGACTACATGACGGTGGGCGAGAACATCGCCTTTCCGCTCCGGCGCTTGTTCCAGATGAGCGAGGACGAGATCCGCGCGCGCATCGCCGATCGGCTCAAGGTGGTGAGCCTGCCGGGCTTCGAGGGCCGCATGCCCGGGGGCCTCTCCGGCGGCCAAAAGAAGCGCATCGGCGTCGCCCGCGCGACGGTGACCCAAGCCGAGATCGTCCTCTATGACGAGCCGGCGGCGGGGCTCGACCCGGTGACGTCTCAACGCATCTTCGAGATGCTCCGCGCCGAGCAGCGCGCCGCCAACGCGACGGTGGTGATGGTGTCGAGCGACCTCGATCGCCTGCTCACGGTCACCGATCGCGTGGGCATGCTCTACAAAGGCAGGCTCATCTTCGACGGGACGACGGCGGAGGCCAAAGCCTCGACCGATCCCTTCGTCCGGCAGTTCGTTCACGGCCTGACCGAAGGCCCATTGTGACGCCCTCGCCGGCCCGTTGAGCGTCGTCGTCATCACGCGGTCGCGCGATCACGCGATCACGCGGTCATCCGATCACGCGGTCATCCGATCACGCGGTCGCGCGTCAGCCCATTTCCGACATCGA